>CALWIH010000048.1 GCA_944380675.1 uncultured Clostridia bacterium
ATCGCAAAGAGTTCATCTGAGCAATGTAATATTATTGGCGATGTGGAGGTAAAATATAGCTTTTCGTACTACAATGGTAATACGTTGGATAATTCGCCCACCAAAGAGATCAAAATCAATCCTGCTTATGAATATCTTAAAGTATTAGGCCGTCTCACTTTTGGTGATGGTGATGATGATGAGATTAATGTCGATAATATCACATATAAATACGGCAAAGTGAAAATCGCCGGGGCACTCAACGGAGCCGGCATTCAGGCCTTTAAGGCAGAGCTTCTTTCCACCGCCGACCTGACGCTGTCGGAAGGCATTTTACTTACGGAAAATAGCGACAATTACAGCACAAGTACGTCCGATGGCTGGGAGGAAGATGTAATAAATCAATTACCAGTAATATTGGGAATCTTTATAGATAGGAGCTATTGGGAGCAGAGTAATATATCCAAATACGAAACGTTACTGGAAACACAATTTTTTGCCGTATGTAAAGAATCCTTTATCGCGCAAGATGGCGCACAGTATAAGACAACCGGAGGCAGCTCGTCTCCCATCCAAGTTAATGTTACCGCAAGGTCTGCTGTTCCAATAGGTGTGCTCAATGACCCGGACGATTGTCCTCAGGTCATAATTACCTTGGAAGGCAACGACGATCCCGAGGATGGAGACAAAGACCAGGACAAGGATTCCGATTCGGAGGATGGCGAAGGCGAAGACGAAAAGGAAGGCAGTGACAAAACTTCACCCGATGGCGATGGTACCAATGAGCCGGCCATTACCCCCGGAGGCTCTGACGAGGACACGGTCGGAGAAGACGATGGGACTTCCTATCCCTCCATTGATTTGAACCTTACGCAGGAGGACGTTTCATCAAACTTCATCGTTTTTTCGGAAAATAGTTCGCTGTTCCCGGAGGGTTCTAAGTTTATCATGGAAAAGTCTGTGAAGGATGATTATTCTTTCTTTACCACCTACACTTTTTCCGTCAAATATCCGGCCATAGAGGACTTCGAAGAAAAGACATATGGCTATTCTCCCTCCTCCTCCTCCGGCGATCTCGGCTACCGGCTGCCGAGCATCAATGAGGGAACGGATGCGGACGGCGAGGGCGAAACCGCGGGCGAGAACGGCGGCTACTCGCAGCCCTCGAGCTGCATCTGCGACACGCTCGGCCCCGTCAACGTGAACGGCTCCTACCAGTTCAAGCTGACCTCCACGGACGGCAGCACGCCCACCGTGACGGTGAGCGGCGGCAGCTTCCATGTGGGCGAGCTCGTGCGGGACGGGAACGACTACTATGTGAAGGTCTGCGCCGTCGGCGGCGTGAACACGACGGGCGACGTATACGTCAACGGCACGCGCGTCGCCACCCTCAAGGTGCTCTATCCCTACGGCGGCGTGAGCAGCGACACCACGGCCCCGTTCACGGTGCGGCAGGGCGAGACGTACCAGTTCCGCCTCACGAGCGACACGATGCCGTCGATGACCGCGGGCTCTCCCTCGTTCGTCGTCGAGTACGCGGGCAACATCGGCAGGGACTGGTTCTTCAAGGTGCGCGCCGTCGGCGAGGCCGGCGACGGCTGCGGCTTCTATGTGAACGGCGCGCCGTTCCCCGTCGCGATTGCGCACATCACCGCGAAGGAAAGCTGAAACGGCTTTTTCCCAAAAGCAGCACAGAATCAAAAAGGCGTCCCGAACCGGAGACCGGTTCGAGACGCCTTTTTTGTCTTTTTTTACTTGCTCTGTCCGTAGTAAGCGTTCGGGCCGTGCTTGCGCAGGAAGTGCTTATCCTGAATGCGCTGCGGCGCGGGCGCGGCGTTCGGGTCGATCTGCAGCGTCAGGAGCGCCATCTTCGCGACCTCCTCGAGGACGACGGCGTGGTACACCGCCTGCGCGGCGTCCTTGCCCCACGAGAACGGGCCGTGGCTCGAGCACACGACCGCCGGGACGTGCATCGGCTGGATGTTCCGGCCGCGGAACGCCTCGATGATCACCTTGCCGGTGTTCTTCTCGTAGTCCTCGTCGATCTCCTCCTGCGTCAGCGCGCGGGCGCACGGGATCGGGCCGTAGAAGTAGTCGGCGTGGGTGGTGCCGAAGGCGGGAATGTCGCGCCCGGCCTGCGCCCACGCGACGGCGTGCGTGCTGTGCGTGTGCACGATGCCGCCGATCTCCGGGAACGCCTTGTAGAGCTCGATGTGCGTTCTCGTGTCGGAGGACGGGTTGAGCTTGCCCTCAACCTTGTTGCCCTCGAGGTCGAGGACGACGAGGTCGTCGGGCGTCATCTCGTCATACTCGACGCCGGACGGCTTGATGACGAACAGGCCGCTCTCGCGGTCGATGCCGGAGACGTTGCCCCAGGTGTAGGTGACGAGCCCGCGGCGGGGCAGCTCCATATTGGCTTCGTATACCTCTTGTTTGAGCTTCTCAAGCATGGGAGAAGACCTCCTTTTTTATTTCAGCTTCCACGCGAGGTCGGAGAGGAACAGATCGTGCTCCAGGCTCTCGACGGTGGTGTCCTTCGTGATGTGGACGAACTCGATGTCCATCATCGTGGCCCAGTCCTTCATCTGCTCGGCGGTGACGTCGTAGCTGAGCACCGTGTGGTGCGCGCCGCCGGCGGTGATCCAGCACTCGACGCCGGTCGTGAGGTTCGGCATAGCCTTCCACATCACGCGGGCGACGGGCAGGTTCGGCATCGGCATGATCGGCTTCACGGCCTCGATGTCCTGGCAGATGAGGCGCAGCCGTCCGCCCATGTCGATGAGGCTGACGACGATCGCCTTGCCCGGATGGCCCTCGAACACGAGACGGGCCGGATCCTCGCGGTCGCCGATGCCGAGCGGATGCACCTCAATGCGCGGGCGCTCCGCCGCGACGGACGGGCAGACCTCGAGCATATGCGCGCCGAGGCTGTACTCGTTGCCGGGCTCGAGGTGGTAGGTGTAGTCCTCCATGAAGGCGGTACCGCCCGTCATGCCCTCACTCATCGTCTTGAGGATGGTCGTCATCGCGGCGACCTTCCAGTCGCCCTCGCCGCCGTAGCCGTAGCCCTGCGCCATCAGGTGCTGGCTCGCGAGGCCGGGGAGCTGGCGCATCCCGTACAGATCCTGGAAGGTGTTCGCGAACGCGCGGCAGCCCTCGGCGTCGAGCATCTTCTTCATCGCGATCTCCTCGCGCGCCTGATAGCGGACGGTCTCGATGTCGTCGGTGGCGAAGTCGTACGCGGCGCGGTACTCGTCCATCAGAGCGTCGATCTCGGCGTCGGTGACGGCGTCCATCGTCTCGACGAGCTTGCCGACCGGCCAGGTATTGACCTCCCAGCCGAGCTTCTTCTGCACCTCGACCTTATCGCCCTCGGTGACGGCGACCTCGCGCATATTGTCGCCGAAGCGCATGACCTTCAGGCTCTTGCTGTACGCCACGCCGACGGCGGCGCGCATCCAGCTGCCGATTCTCTCCTGCACGTCCTCGTCCTGCCAGTACCCGGCGATGACCTTGCGCGGCATCCGCAGGCGGGCGGCGATGAAGCCGTGCTCACGGTCGCCGTGGGCGGCCTGATTGAGGTTCATGAAGTCCATGTCGATCTCGTCGTTCGGGATCTCGCGGTTATACTGCGTCGCGAAATGGCAGTACGGCTTCTGCAGGTCGGCAAAGCCGTTGATCCACATCTTGGAGGGGCTGAACGTATGGCACCAGGTGATGATACCGGCGCAGGACTCGTCATAGTTCGCCTCGCGGACGACGTCGCGGATCTCCTTGTTCGTCTTCGCCGTGACCTTGTAGACGAGCTTGCAGGGGAGCTTCCCGGAGGCGTTGAGCTTCTCCGTCATCTCCTGCGCGCGCGCGGCGACCGTCTCGAGCACCTGCGGGCCGTACAAAAACTGGCTGCCGACGACAAACCAGAACTGATATTTCTCCATCATGGGGAACATCTCCTTTTTATGTAGTGTAGAACAAAGCTGATTGCGTGCAAAAGTGAAGTTTAGGTCAAGCCTTTTCAAAGGCTTGCGGGGTACGGGGCGCGGTGTGCCAGTGGCACACGAATTAGCGCCGACCGAGCCGGCAGGCGAGACCGGAGCCCCGGCAGCTTGCGAAGCCCCAAAGAAGCCAGCGAAAACAGCGCAGCGCCTTTTCGCGGACGGTTGAGCACATATGGAAAAACTTTCGCTTGCCGCTGTAAGGTTTATTGAAGCAGGCTTGGAGACTTGTAGCTTCAAGAAAATCGTCCGGAAAAAAACGCTTCGCTGTTTTTCCTGGCTTTTTTCAGGCTTCGCACTGCTGCCGGGGCTCCGCCCCGAGACCCCGCCGCCTTTTGAAAAAGGCGGGCGAAAACTTCACTCGGCTACGCCGCGCTTCCCGTCAGTCTGCTGCCATGGGCAACGCCTCGACCGCCGCCTTCTCCGCCGCGAGGCCATTGCGGTAATCCGCGATGAACTTCGCGAAGCCCTTCACGTCCGCCTCGACCGGCTGCTCGACCGTCTTCTTCGCGCCGCCGAAGACCTTGTTCTCAAGGTACGCTTCGAGCGTCTCGCCCTCTTCCTTGTTCACGCGGTACGCCGCGAGCACCGCCATGCCCCAGGGGCCGCCCTCGCCCGCCGTCTCCATCACCGCGACCGGCACGTTCAGCGCGCCCGCCAGCAGCCTCTGGCCGACAACCGGCGTCTTGAACAGGCCGCCGTGGCCGAGCAGCGTGTCGACCTTCACGTTCTCCTTGTCGAACAGGATATCCATGCCGAGCTTGAGCGTCGCCATCGCGGAATAGAGCTGCACGCGCGCGAAGTTCGCGAGCGTCAGCTTCGCGTCGGGACGGCGCATGAACAGCGGACGGCCGCCGTCCACGCCCGTGACCGGCTCGCCGGAATAGTAGTTGTAGTTGATGAGCCCGCCGCAGTCGGGATCGCCCGCGAGCGCCTTCTCGTAGAACAGGTCGTACAGCTGCGGCTTCTTGAGGGAAGCGCCCGCCGCGTCGGCCATCTCGCCGAGCAGACGCACCCACGCGTCGAGATCCGACGTGCAGGTGTTGCAGTGCACCATCGCGACCGGCTTGCCGGACGGCGTCGTGACCATGTCAATCTCCGGGTACAGCGTGGAGAGCTGCTTCTCGAGCACGATCATCGCGAACACGCTCGTACCGGCGGAGACGTTGCCCGTGCGCTCCGCGACGCTGTTCGTCGCGGCCATGCCCGTACCGGCGTCGCCCTCCGGCGGAGCCATCGGGACGCCCGGCTTGAGCGCGCCCGTCGGGTCGAGAAGCTTCGCGCCCTCCTCCGTGAGGAAGCCTGCGTCGTCGCCCGCCGTCAGCACCTCCGGCAAAAGCTCCACGAGCGGCTTTTTGAGCGTGCCCGGCGCGACGATCGCGTCGAACTTCGCGAGCATATCGGCGTCATAGGTGCCGGTCTCGCTGTCGATCGGGAACATACCGGACGCCTCGCCGACGCCGAGCACCTTGCGGCCCGTCAGCTTCCAGTGCAGGTAGCCCGCGAGCGTCGTGAGGAAATCGATCTTCGCCGTGTGCGCCTCGCCGTTCAGAATCGCCTGATACAGGTGCGCGACGCTCCAGCGCTGCGGAATGTTGAAGTGGAAAAGCTCCGAGAGCGCCGCCGCGGACTGCTCCGTCGTCGTGTTGCGCCAGGTGCGGAAGCCCGCGAGCTGGTTGCCCTCCGCGTCGAACGGCAGATAGCCGTGCATCATCGCGGAGAAGCCGAGCGCGCCGATCGTCGTGACCGTCTCGCCGTACTTTTCCTTGACCTCGGCCGCCATCTTCGCGTACGCGTCCTGAACGCCCGCCCACGCGTCGTCGAGGTGGTACGTCCAGTGCCCGTCCTCAAACCTGTTTTCCCAGTCGTGCGCGCCGCTTGCCAGCACGGCGTGATCGGGGCCGATCAGCACCGCCTTGATGCGCGTGGAGCCCAGCTCGATGCCGAGCGCCGTCTTGTTCCATTGTACCATGAGAAAATCACCGCCTTGTCAGATTTTTGCGGCACAGGGCCGCGGGGATATCGTGACGCGCGCCGGTCTTGCAGGAAGGCCGGGCGCGGCGTATAATGAGGGAAAGAAAAACGAAAGGGGGACGCGCATGAGAGCCGTCTTTGAGAGAACGGAGCTGCAGGTGCTGCTGCGCGATTTCTACGAGCTGACCGGCATCCGCGCCGTCGTGTTCGACGCGTGGGGGGAGGACATCCTCTCCTACCCGGAGGAGCGGCCCGCGTTCTGCGCCCTTGTGCGGTCGACGCCCGGCGGCAGAGAGGCCTGCCTCGCCTGCGACCGCAACGCCTGCCGCGCCGCGCGCCGCGAGAAGCGCGCCGTCGTCTATCCGTGCCACGCCGGCCTCATCGAGGTCATCACCCCCATCGAGGCGGACGGCGCGACCGTCGGCTATCTGCTTTTGAGCCACATCGTCCAGGGGGCGGACGAGGAGGCCGAATGGGAGCAGGTGAAGAATTGCTGCGCGCCCTACGGCGTCGACGAGGACGCCCTGCGCGAGGCGTATACTGGACTGACGCGCACGCCCTACCGCGTTCTGCGCTCCGCCGCCGACCTGCTCGCCCTCGCGGCAAGAGCCATGTATCAGGCCCGTCTCGCGCGCCTCGCGCCCGGCAGTATGCAGGAAAAGCTCAACCGCTTCCTGCGCGACCACCTCGCCGAGGAGCTGACAGGCGAGCGCATCTGCCGCGAGCTGCACGTCAGCCGCACGTCGCTCTACCATCTCTCGAAGGAGCTGTACGGCTGCGGCGTCTCAGACTACATTTCGCGGCTCAGAATCCGGACCGCCGCGTCCCTTCTGGTCTCCACGAGCCTCACGAACGCCGAAATCTGCCGCCGCGTCGGCATCAAGGATTACAACTACTTTTTCCGCGTCTTCCGCAAGCAGACCGGCATGACGCCGCGCGCCTACCGCCGCCGCTTTTCTCCCGGCGGGGAGGGCTTCTCCGCGGAGAGCCCGTCCGCTCCCGGCGCGCCGCTTCCCGAGCTGCCGCCGTTCCCGCGCGAACCCTCACAAGATTAAGTATAGCTTTTTTTGCGCGGAAAGATAGTGCGTCCTGTTCCGAAAACTGGACTCATGTTCTTTTTCCTGCATTTTTTGAATGTGTGCAGCGAAGACAAATTCCGTTTCCTCTTTTCTCCCCGGCTTGTGCACAATGGAGCCGCCCGCGCGTTTCGCCCGGCAGGACGGACGTTCTCCGGGCGGCTCCTGCCGTTCGCGCCGTCTCGACGCGATTCAACAGGGACAATATTCAGTTTGTTAAGAATCTGTAAACATTAGCAATCTCCTATTGACAGTGCTAAAAAACAGGATATAATATAAGTGTACCTTGAAAGAGAGCAAAGAATGCGATACGGCGAACAGCTCTCCGGAATGGGGACAAAAGGCACAATCAGGGCAACGGCGCTCGCGTGCGCGGAATGTTCTTCCCACCCCCACGAGTCCCTGTTGAACATGAAATGGAGGAATGACTTATGTTGCCCAGACTTTTTGGTGAAAATCTTTTCGACGAATTTTTTGATGACGTGTTTCCGGCTCCCGTGTTCCGCACGCGCAATCCGCTGTACGGCAAGAGCGCGGCGCATATCATGAAGACCGATATCCGTGAGAAGGACGGCTCCTACGAGCTCGACATTGACCTGCCGGGCTTTAAGAAGGACGAGGTGCAGCTCGACCTCGAGAACGGTTATCTGACCATCACCGCCGAGAAGAGCCTCGACCGCGGCGAAAAGGAGAACGGCGCGGAGAAGGACGAGGGCCGCTACCTGCGCCGCGAGCGCTGGGCCGGCCGCTGCAGCCGCAGCTTCTTTGTCGGCGAGGGTCTGCAGCCGTCTGACGTCTCGGCCTCGTTTGAGAACGGCATCCTGCGCGTCTCGCTGCCGAAGGCCGAGCAGAAGCAGCTGCCCGCGAAAACGACGGTGGAAATCAAGTAAAGCACGGCCTCCTGCCGCGGCACGCGCCGCGGCAGAACGAAGGGCGCTCCCGCTTTTTGGGCGGGAGCGCCCTTTTTTTGCCGTCCGCAAGCTCAGAAAGAGCCCAGGACGCGAAAAAGCCCCCCGCGGCTGCGGAGGGCCTTTTCGTCAGAGAAAAGAGTTCCAATAACGCGCTGCAGAGACAGGAGCAGACACGCCGCGGGAACAAAAATAGAATAACACGTTTTCGGCGGGCCGTCTACCGTTTGCGCGCAATGTGACGAACCGGTGAGAAACCGCCTTACCGCACGGTGTACGCATAGTCCGCCGGAAGAAGGCTCCCTCGGGGACGGCGCCGCGCATGGCGTTTCCTCCTTTTTGTTTTCCCCCGCGGCCTGCCGTGTGCCGGAGGCTATTCTCCGGTGAAACGGGCGTTGTCCCACTTCCAGATCAGGTGGGCTTCATAGTCGAGATCCATGCGGGAATAGCGGTACTGCGGGAAGGAGACGAGGCGTGCGTCGGGAGCGAGGCGCAGCAGCAGATGCTCCGTCTGCGGATCGTCCGCGGAGACGCAGATGCGCGTCTCCGGCCCGTCCGACTCGAGGATCGCTTCGGCGGCGGCGCGCAGCAGGGAGAGGGCTGCCGCGCTCATCTCACGGCTGCGCAGATAGAGAAGATCCACGCACCTGTCCCCGTTCGGGGCGCGGGAGAACAGCAGCGCCGCCTGAACCCCTTGCTGGCCGGGCAGGAGGAAGCTGGCACGGCTGTCGAGAGCGCCGCGGCCATGCGTGGCCGTCCCGCTCAGCTCGCGGAAAAAGCGGTTCAGGAGGATGTCGGGAGCCTCCTCCAGGGAGAGAAGGCCCGGATTTTTTGCCGGGACGCCGCCCAGGTGCAGCGACCCGACCGGGAATTCCCAGCAGCGCCCTTCCTCCCGCATGGGGAAAAAGCCGGCTTGTGTCAGAATCCCCCCGAGCTGATCGCGCTCCTCTTCTCCGAGGAGGGCGGACGCCAGAAAGCAGTCCTGTTCCTGCAGACGCTCCCAAAACGCTTCGAGCAGAGCGCGCCCGACGTCCTCGGAAAAGTCCTGCGACCAGGCCAGCCGGTTCAGAACAGCCCCGGTTTCCGAAAGCGTGTAGAGCAGGAGCCCGGCGGCCCTGCCGTTTTCCTGCGCGCCGAGCGCATACCGTCCCGGGGCGCACAGGAACAGGGTGTCTCCTCCGCACAGGGGCAGATAGGGAGCAAAGGCTTCGTTTGTGACAGATATAATATTCATCAAAGTGCCTCCTTCCCTGCGTCAGACCGTTCTTGCGGCGCCGGCTCCCGCTTCCTTTTCGCGGATGACGACGTTGGTGATACCCATATCCTTGAGCTTCTTCTCAATGGCGGCGATGCGATCGTCCTCTTCCTTTTGCCTGTCCGGTTCGTCTGCAAATTTGCGCCGGATCATCAGCACCTGATCCACATACTCGCTGTCGATTTTGAGCTCCCCGTGGAATTGAAGCTCCGCATAGCTCAATCCCTCAATGCCCATCTTGAACAGCTCATCGTTAATATCCGGGACCTTCGCCTGCTCATCGGCTTTCATTCTGTCGCGGTGCGCAAGCGCGGCGGCAAGAATGGTCGGATAGCGGTACCGGTCGGCCACACAGGCGTCAGGCTGCGCGGCGCGGCAGGGGATGCAGCCCTCCTGCTGCATCTTGAGCGTGTCGCCGAGGGCGAGCGTCGTGCGGTTGGCTATCACGCTTTTCTTGAAGCTGATCATAACGGTGCCGTAGGAGTCCATGCCGTCGTTTGCCGCCTCGAGATCCAGATCCCGGTTGCTCAGATAGCCGTAATTTTCATGCTCGGAGTCTTGCAGGCTCGTGATGTCGGCGCCGAAATCCTCTCTGGCCATATCCTCGCGGGAGCCAAGGCTGAGCGCCGCCTCGCTGGTACCTGTCTCAAACTGGGTCTTGATGCGGTGATCGTCCGATTTCAGGATCAGATCCACGACGCGCGCCGGAAGACGGCGGCTCCAGGCACAGCTGCTGCTCAGGTACGACATATACTCGGCGATAGCCGCCTCCGCTTCCGCGGGGGGCATCGCCGCCATCTGATCCCGGTATTTCTTGAGACGGTTTAGTTTATCGCCCGCCAATTCCTTTTTCGCGGAAGTCGGACTCATGGAGTTGAACCGCGTTTCGTTCGAAGCGATGAGCTTGTCAATATAAGCTCCCAGCGCCTGCTCGCGGTCCGCCTGCCGGAACAGGTTGTAATCGGCCTGGCTGTACACGCCCAAAGAGCCGTCAAGAGGAGCCAGTCTCGCCATTCTGCCCTGCGTTTTGATGGAAGGGGTCGCCTGCTCAAAGGCCCGCCTGCGCCGATCGTAGTTGACGAGCGTTTTCGGCAGGGCGGTATTGCGTTCCGCAAAAATCTGCACGCGCGCCCGCTTCTCGCCGATAATTTCGCCGTCCGGCTTTTCCCGCTCTGTTCTTCCCGCCCGCTGCACTGCGCGCTGCAGGATCTGGGATTCGTACTGTGCGAGTTCCTCGCCGCTCGCCTCGTTGAGCTGCTCGCCCTCGGGCAGAAGGCTTTTCAGTCCGGTTTTCAGTTCTTCGACATAGCCCCTCAGCGTGGTGAGGGAGCCCATGGATTTCTGGTGGTGGGCACAGATGGCGGCACACTCGTCCTCGTTGAGCCTTCCCTCTGCCTGCAGCCTGGGCATCAGGACGTACCGCCGCACGCTTGCCTGAAGAATCGATTTCTGCGTCAGACGGATGCAGTTCTGGAAATATCGGATCTTGTCAAAAAAATCGCGCGCCTTTACGGGGTCCTTCACCTGCTTCATCGCCTGATATTCAAGCGAAAGGCCTGCCTGTGTCAGCTCGTTGAGCTCTTCGCCTCCCTCCTGCTCGATCTGGAAGGTGCCGAGACTCTCCTCCTGTTCCCGGAGATAGGTTTCGAGCAGCTGCTCGGGATTGCGGCTTTTCTCATATTTCTTGGCGCGCTTTTTCGACTCTTCCCGGTTTTTCTGGAGCTGCTTCTCCGCGCTGCGGCGCGCGCAGCCCGATTTCTGCGCCTCCTGCTGCGCCGTGCGCGCAAAGACGGTCAGAGGAGGCGCGGCCGTCTGCGTTGCCTGCGCCGTCTCCTGCTGAATGGCCTGCGTCTGCGCGGTGCGCGTTTCCTGCTGTTCCGCCTGCCGGAGAAACACAGTCTCTGTCCGGGTCCGCTGTATCTCCGCGTGAGACGCCCCGGGGGGATTTCCTCCGCACATGATCGGTTTCCTCTCTTTCTAATGTATTCCGCTGCTCACAGCAGCCGGATCGCACCGTCCTCGTCCGAAATCGGGAGAAACACCGGGCGCTCCTTCGGATTCTCGTTCGGGGCGTGCAGCACAAGGCGGAGCACGCCGTCGTAGCCGCGGAAGATCATGCCGTGGCCGCCGTCCTTGCCGAAGATCGGCGCGGGGCAGGGCTTCCAGCTTCCGGAGATGTCGTTGTTGTCGGAGACGGCCGCGCCCTGGGCGTAGCCCTCATAGCCGCCCGTCGACCAGAGCATCAGGAGCGTCCCGTCGGCGCAGCGGTGCATCCACGGGCCGTCGGTGACGTAGCAGTCGCCGTTGTCGCCGCCGCCCTTCGACCACGGCGCGTCGGACGCGTGGAAGAGCACGCGCGGCTCGCCCGCGGCGGCGGTGAGGTCGTCCGTGAGGGGCATGGCGCACATCTCGCCGTCCTTCACCTGGAGCCACTCATGGCAGAAAATGAGCCACGGCTTGCCGTTGCCGTCGACGTACAGCGTCCCGTCGAGGCACTCCCAGTCCGCCGGGGTGACGGGGCCGTCCGAAATCGGGACAAACGGCCCCTCCGGACGCTCGGCGCGCAGGATCTGCGTGCCGCGGCAGCGCGCCGGCGAATGGAACGAGGCGAAGAGGAAAAACGCGCCGTTATAGAGGCGCACCTCGGGCGCCCAATATTCGCGGTCGGCCCAGAACCCGCCGTCGTTGTGGAAGATTTCGATCGGGCCCTCCCAGTTTTCGAGGTCGGTTCCGACGTAGACGTCGAAGCCGTCGGCCAGGCCCCAGCACGTCGCGCCGCGCGTGCCGTAGAGGTAATATTTGCCGTCATAGGGGAGGATGAAGGGGTCGCGGACATTGATTTCACATGATTTCATGAGAAAGCGCCTCCTGTTGCAAAATAGAACACACTCTATTTTACAGGAAGCGCGGGAAAAGATCCATCTTATTTCAACAGTTTTTCGGCAAAATTACAGCGAGAGCGTGCGGATGACCTCATGAATCCGGTCCGCGGAGGCCATGAGCGCCCGGCTTTCCTCCGGACTCAGCGGGATCTCGAGCACCTTCTCCACGCCCGCGTGGCCCACGACGGACGGCAGGCTCAGCGCGAGCTCGGAAAGCCCGTACTCGCCGCGCGGCAGCACCGAGACGGGGAGCACCGCGTGCTCGTCGCGCACAATGGCCTCGGAAATGCGCGCCACCGCCATCGCGATGCCGTAGTACGTCGCGCCCTTGCGCTCGATGATCTCGTACGCGCTGCCGCGCACGGCCTCATAGATGCGCTGCATCGCGTTTTCGTGGTCGAAGTGGCCGCGCAGCTCGCAGAAGTGGTTCAGGTCGATGCCGGAAACGTTCGCCCCGCTCCAGACGGCAAGCTCGCTGTCCCCGTGCTCGCCGATGATGACGGCGTGGATGCTCCGCGCGTCCACGTCGAGGTGGCGGCCGAGCTCGTACTTGAGGCGCGCCGTGTCGAGCACGGTTCCCGAGCCGATGACGCGCTCCGCCGGGTAGCCGGAGATGCGCTGCGCCGCGTAGGTGAGGACGTCCACCGGGTTCGAGACGAGCATCAGGATTCCCGCGAAGCCCGCCGCCGTGAGGTTCGGCAGGATGCTGCGGAGAATGGCGACGTTCTTGTCGATGAGATCGAGGCGCGTCTCCCCGGGCTTCTGGTTCGCCCCGGCGGTCACGATGACGAGGGCGCAGTCCGCCGTGTCGCGGTAGTCCCCGGCGTAGATGTCCATCGAGGACGTGTACGGCACGCCGTGGCTCAGATCCATCGCCTCGCCCTCGGCCTTTTGGCGGTTCGCGTCGATGAGTACGAGCTCCGAGAAGACGCCGCGCTGCATCAGGCTGAACGCGATCGACGCCCCCACAAACCCGCATCCGACGATGGCCGCTTTTCTCTGGTTGATCATGAAAATGCCTCCTTTATCTTGATGTGGATATTGTTGCCTGCTTCCGCATCAATGATGCGCGGCCCGCGGCCGTCTTACGCGGCAATCTCGCACTGCTTCACCGCGGCCTGATTCGGCAGGAACGAGTAGATGGCCGTGGAAGCTCCCGCGGGGGCGTTCGCCTTCGCTGTGACCTTGTAGAAGTAGTCGCGGCCGGAATTGCCGGTGTAGGCGATGTCGAAATACGTCCTGTCGGAGAGATAGCAGTCCGGCGGGTTGGAGCCCTCGACGAGCGTCATGCGGAACTGGTACGACTGCCCGGCGGCGATCGTCACGGGGCGCGTCGTGTCGGAGACGACGAGGCCGTGAAGCGAAACGCCGGCGGCGCTCGTCTGGGCGGCGGTCGGGGAGCCCTCGCCGACGAACAGCCACGCGTTCGCGACGCGCCGCTCCGCCCCGTCGGAGGGATTGTTCTGGACGGTCAGCTTGTCCGCGCCGGGCTCGCGCGAGACGACCGTCGAGCTGCCGCCTCCGTCAAGATTCCCGGCCCAGACGGCTCCCTGCCGGATCATCAGATCGGCGAGCTCCGTCAGGCTCAGGCCGGAGTTCGTGCCGCTTCTGCCGTCCGTGACGAGGAAGAAGACCGTCCCGTCCGAGCGGACGCCGACGGCGGTGCGCGGCGCGCGCGTCGACGACTTGTCGGCGCAGACGTTCTTTCCGTTCTCCACAAGGACGCAGTGCAGGCCCATCGCGCTCTCGAGCTGCGGCCAGTTCTGCTGGTAGTCGGCGTAGCCGCCGTACCGGTACCCGCCGTCCTTCGTCAGGCCGAAATAGAGCCAGTCGCGCCCCGCGACGTTGTAGCCGTGCAGGACATTCCCCCGGTAATACACGACGCCCCACGGCTCGCCGGTCGACGTGTTGTACATATCGCCGTTGACCGCGGCGACGACGTTGTCTCCGTGTAAAACGGCGCTGTTCGCCATATCGCGCACCGTATCGAGGCCGATGTCGTCGCCGTCCTCCGGCATCGCCGGGCGCAGCGAGACGGCGGAGTCGGGCGAGAGCCGCAGCGCGATGCAGCTCGTCCCGACGCCCTCAGCCGTCGTGTACACGAACTCGGCCTGCGTCAGGCCGTCCGCGAGCGAGCGCGTGCCGGTGTAATTGACCGACCAGAGCGTCGTGACGGCGGCGGAGGCCTCCGGCGCGGGCGAGAAGCTCTCCGACGCGGGCAGGAAGCACTGCGCCGCCAGAATCGCGGCGGCCATCAGCGCGGAGAGCAGTCGTTTCTTTTTCATTTTCTTCATCCTCCCGTCGATGGTATATCATTTTCTATTTTGCGGCATAATTGCAACGACAGTTTGAATAGATTTTAAATTTCGCGCCGGAATTGTTTTCCATCGGACAATCCGGTATAATGGGGGGAGGAGCGGGGCGGCCCCGCAAGATTCGGAAAGGGTGTTTTTGGCGCGGAACCGCGTCCGAAAGCGGAAGGAAAAACGCAATGATTGAGATACAGGAAAAGGAGCTGAGGCCGGAGCGCGCGCTGCTGGTCGAGGTGGATACCGGGGAATACGACGCGGAGGCGTCGCTCGCGGAGCTGTACGAGCTCACGCGCAGCGCGGGAGCCGAGCCGTGCGGCGCGGTGACGCAGAAGCGTCCCGCCCCCGACCCGGCGACGTGCGTCGGCTCCGGCATGATGGAGGAGATCGCGGACTTCTGCAGGCAGCAGGAGATCGATCTGCTCATTTTTGACTGCGAGCTCACGCCGACGCAGATCCGCAACGTGGAGGAGGCGTCGGACGTGCGCGTCATCGACCGGACGATGCTGATCCTCGACATTTTCGCCGCCCGCGCGCGCAGCCGCGAGGGCAAGCTGCAGGTGGAGCTCGCGCAGCTGCGGTATCTGCTGCCCCGCCTGACGGGGCGCGGCACGGAGCTCTCGCGTCTCGGCGGCGGCGTCGGCACGCGCGGCCCCGGCGAGACGAAGCTCGAGACGGACCGCCGCCACATCCGCCGCCGCATCGGCAACCTCAAGGCGCAGCTCGAGGAGGTCGAGAGACGGCGCGGGCAGGTGACGCGCCGCAGGCAGAAGGACGGCGTCATCACGGTCGCGATTGTCGGCTACACGAACGCGGGCAAATCGACGCTCATGAACCGGCTGACGCAGGCCGGCGTGCTTGCCGAGGACAAGCTGTTCGCGACCCTCGACCCGACGGCGCGCTCGCTCAAGCTCCCGCACGGCCAGACGGTGATGCTGATCGACACGGTCGGCTTTGTCCGCCGCCTGCCGCACCAGCTCGTGCAGGCGTTCCACTCGACGCTCGAGCAGGCGGCGCAGGCTGACGTGATTTTGAACCTCTGCGACGCGTCGAGCCAGGAGGCGCGCACGCATCTCGAGGTGACGAACGACCTCCTCGCCGAGCTGGGCTGCGGGGGCCGTCCGATTCTCTCCGTGATGAACAAATGCGATCTCGTCCCCGGCCTCGCGTCGATCCCGACGATCGGGAACACGGTGCGCGTCAGCGCGCGCACGGGCGAGGGGATCGACGGCCTTCTCCTCGCGATTGAGAACGCGCTGCCGGAAAAGACGGAGCTTGTCACGGCGCTGCTGCCGTTTGAGAAGGCGGGACTGGCCGCACAGGCGCGGCGCGACGGACTGGTCGAATCGGAGGAATATGTGGAAAACGGCCTGCGCCTCACCGCCCGCGCGAGCGGGAAGCTGCTGGCGCAGCTCAGGGAGTTTGAGGCGGGGGAATAAAACCGGCACTTTGCTCTTTTTTCGATGGAAAACGAGGTTCGTTCGCCGTATCATGAAGGAAACATCCGCGTGTCTGCTGCGTTTGGGAGGAGTGGCTATGAAGGTAAAGAGCATTACGGTCGGCGGGTTCAAAAATCTGGAACGGACTCGGCTTCGCCTTGAGAAGATCACCGCGCTCGTCTCTCCGAATAATTACGGGAAGTCCAATCTTCTGGAGGCGATTGCGTTCGGAGTGGACTTTATCTCCGCCGGTGTGAAGGATCGCCTGACGATGATGCGTTGGGTGAAAGGAATTCCTGTCAACAACGCGCTGGAAAACGAGCCGTACTCCTTTGAGGTTGAACTGGAAGACGACAGTCTGGGGGAATATCGCTATATCAAATACGGCTACTCGTTTTCCTGGTATCGCGACGACGGAAGCGGTCAAAAAATCATAGATGAGCGGATAGAAGCCAGACCGACGGAGAGTGTTCGCTACACCTCCTTTCTCAAAAGGGATGAGGGGAAATACCGAAAGGATAAGACGACGAATTCTTTCCGCAGAATTTTGCTCGACGACGCCCAGCTCTCCGTCGACGTCCTTCTGTCGCTCGAGGAGATTGCGCTTCATCCGGTGATTCGCGCAATCCAAAGCGTCCGCTATCACATTTGCTCCTCCCTGGATCTGCGGGACAGATTTCAGGCTGCGCCGATTGAGTACGTCGACCATGAAAACGACGGCGCTGTCACCTTTGACGATTTTGATGTGCCGCGCGCGCTTTATCAGCTCAAGCAGCGCAGCCCCGAGAAATATGAATTGTTTTTGGAGGCCGCGTTTACCCTGTTCCCCGAGTTCACGGATATTTCCATACAGGCCTATGAGCTGAAAAAAGAGCAGCAGGAGATCAACATGATTCTCGCGGGCGCCGACGGGCGCATTCTCTCTGAAAAGCTCGAGACGGAGCGCGACATTCCTTTCCGCATCAAGGACGAGCTGTACCGATTGGTGATTACAAGCAGGCATCTGAATCAGCCCATCAATATGGCGATGATGTCCACCGGAACCAAGCGCGTTTTCTGGCTGCTCGCCAATGTGTTCATCGCGAGCGTCAGGAAGACGGCGATGGTCGGCGTGGAGGAGCTGGAAACCAGCGTGCATCCGAGACTGCTGAAAAGCTTGCTCGAGATCCTCGATGAGGCGCTGGAGGATACGATTCTTCTGGTTTCCAGTCACTCCCCCTTCCTCATCCAATACCTCAAACCACAAATCATCTATCTCGGCGTCCCGAACACAGACGGCACGGCGCGATTTGCAAAGGTGCAGGAGAGCCGCGTCAAAGCGTTGATCGGCAGCGCCCGAGGGATGGGAATGTCGGTGGGCGAGTATCTCTTTGAGTTGATGTCCGGAGATCAGGATGCGGCGGAAAGCCTTTCCTTCTATCTGGAGGAATGAGCGATGGAGAAAAGAGTTTTGCGCGGGGCGGCCTTTATCCTGGAGGGGGACACGGAAAAGATTTTTTACCTCGCTCTGCTGGAATACCTCTGCAAAAAGCACAGCGGATGGCGGCTGGAGAAGGAGTTCGACCCGAAAACCGGCGAGGTGCGGTATTTTTTGGAGAGCGAAGAGGAGAGAACGCTCATCAAGCTGTTTGTGGTCGGAACCATTTCGCAGCTGACAAATTCCGCGCAGTGGTTTGAAAAGAGCTGCCACAAGGGGTTTCCCTCAGTCAAATGGACGGTATTTCTGTGCTATGATACGGACAGCTACACTTCCCCTATCACGAAATTCTATGAGGGCGACTGGGAGGAGCTTCGGAAAAGCCTTTCCAGAAGCAGAGCCGAGCGCATTGTCGACCTTGCGGCACAGGCTGATATCGAGGACATCATGCTGCTGGACAGCGACAGCGTCTTCCGCTTTTTGAACATGGAGCCCTGTGAGATTCCCACCGGCGCCAAGGGAAAAAGGCGCATGAAGAGGCTTTTTCGCATGAAGGGGTCGGGCGTAGCCTACCACGAGGGAACGCGAGCGTCCGCTCTCATCCATGCTCTGAATTTTGATGCTCTGATCGAGCGTTCCCCGCTTCGCTTCGATCTGGTTGAGGCGCTTCTTTTCCCGGAACGCCCGGAACCGGTCTGAGACAGACGCCTTGCTTCCGGCGGATGCCCGGACAAAA
>CALWIH010000049.1 GCA_944380675.1 uncultured Clostridia bacterium
ACGTCCTGCAGCGTCTCGGGATCCTCGACGCCGCACTCCTCCTTCCAGTCCCGGCGAATCCAGATCTGGTTGATCTGATCGATGATGCCGTAGGAGAGCTGCGGAATGGCGTAGACGCGGCCGTCGCGCTTGGCGGTCTCGAACGTCGCGGCCTCCTGCTCCATGTAGCCCTTGAGCGTGTCGGAGGCGTACACCTCGTACACGTCCGTCAGATCGGCGATCATGCCGGCCTCATACAGCTGCTGGAACTGGCCGGCGGAGCAGAAGAAGACGTCGGGCAGGGAGCCGTCCGCGATGGAGAGATTCAGCTTCGTCGAGTAGTCGCTGCTGACGACCCAGTCGTTCACGACCTCGATGTTGAAGCGCTCCTTGTATTCTCGGTACCACGGGTTGTCGTCGTAGGTGTCGCCGTCGTGCCGCTGGATGCCCGCGTTCTCGACGAGCGCCGTGCTGATGGTGACGGTTTCGTCATACGCGGCCCAGATGTCGACGTCCTCCGCCTGCGCCGCGCCGGAGCCGCCGGACGCGGGCGCGGAGGAGGAGGCCGTCTCGCCCCTCCTCGCGGACAATTTCGCGGTACGCCCTGCAGAGCTCGTTGTAGGTGCAGTGCTCGAAGAACAGATACCGGAAGCGGCGCGGCGTCAGTTTCCCGAGGCTCGCGTCCAGCCACACGCCGACACGCGTATTGTTCTCGCGCTGATCCAACCGGTATCCGGCATCCGCGGGCGTATCGCACAGCAGCAGATATCCGTTCCCCTCGCGGAGCTGGCCGAACCACGGCAGATACGCGTCCGCCGTGCCGAAGCGGCCGTCAAACGGGAGTCTGCCGACGGGCGTCTCCCAGCCGTTCGGAATCAGAAGCCCCTGGCGGAGCGGCAGCACCGTCTGCCAGTCGGGGCGGGGCTCGCCGAACGCCATCGGCCCCGGCCAGAGCACGCGGGAGAGCTGCCCGGCCCCCGCGAGGGGAAGCCACTCGAGGTGCAGCGCGCCCGTGATCTCCTCGAGCCAGAAGCGCGTCTCGAAGGAAACCTCCCCCGCGCCGGGGAAATCCGCGTACCGGCAGACAAGCTCCGGCCCGAGGCTCGTCTCGCGGGCGAGAAAGGTTTTTTCCCGCGCCGCGCCGAACGGGACGCGCTCTCCCGCGGCGGTGAGGAAGGCGGGCTCGTACGCTTCGTCCCACGCCCATGCGCAGCCCGGCCTTTCCGCCCGCAGGCGTCCGGACGAAGGGTCGAAGGACACGGCTGTTTTCCCCGCGGCAATCGCGAGCGGCGCGTTTCTCTCAACCATGGCGGCTGCCTCCTTTCCGGGCATTCTTTGCGTTTCCGCTAAAAAATTGTTGGAAACTAAAGTTTTTATGTTGCTATAATCTTACAACTATTTCTCACCGTACGCTTACAATATTGTCCCATATATTTATAGTATCAGGTTTATTTCCAAAGGAGGCCGCCATGGGGTATGAGAGCACACGGCTCCGGCGCGAATTCCGCATCGACGAGCTGATCACCATCCACTATTTCGAGTACCCATTGAATTTCGTCTTTCGCGGGGAGGCGCACGATTTCTGGGAATTTCTCTACGTCGACCGCGGCTCCATCCGCGTCACGGCGGGGCGCGAGGAGCGCACGCTGACGGCGGGACAGGCCATCTTCCACGAGCCGTGGGAGTTCCACGCCTTCCGCTCGATCGGGAAGCGCCCGCCGAATCTGGCCGTCGTCTCGTTCGTCTCGAAGTCGCCGTTCTTCGACTTTTTCAGCCGCGGGGTGTTCTGCCTGTCGAAGGAGGAGCGGGGGCTGATCTCCAATATTCTCACCAACGCCGCGGAATGCTTTTCGACGCCGCTCAACGTGCCGTCCGTGGAGAAGATGGAGCTTCGGGAGGACGCGCCGCCGGGGCGCACGCATATGATTCTGCTGTATCTCGAGCTGTTCCTCCTGACCGTCTACCGCAACAGGACGCAGGCCCCGGAGAGCCTGCGGACGCTCCGCCCGCTTGACGGGGAGGCGCAGGGGCGTGAAACGGAAAATCTGGTCGGCGCGGTCGCGTCCTACCTCGAGCAGCACGTCACGGAGCGCCTGAGCCTGCCGCAGGTGTGCGCCGCGTTCTCGATCTCGCGCTCGCACCTCGAGCGCCTCTTTCATGCGGAGAAGGGCTGCGGCGTCGTGGACTACTTCATCCGGCTGAAAATCGACCGCGCCAAGGAGCTGATCCGCAACGACGCGATGAACCTCACCGAGCTTTCGTACTATCTTTCGTTCACCTCGCCGCAGTATTTTTCCCTGCGCTTCAAGCGGTGCACGGGGATGTCGCCGCGCGAGTTCCAGTCCTCCGTCAAGGAGGTCTCGATGCATTTCAGCTGAACGCAAAAAAGGATTGCCGCACGGCGTTTTTGCCGTGCGGCAATCCTTTTTTGCGGAAATCGGCTTCAGGGCACGAGGCCCTTCGCACGCAGGAGAGAGAGCACTTGGGCGTCGACGAGCTTTCTGCCCATCTTTTCGCGGAACTGGTAGGATTTTTCCTTTCCCGCGGCGCGCAGGCGGTCGAGCTCTTCGCCGAGCGCGCCGTACTCCGCGGCGATCGCTTCGCAGACGTCCTCAAAGAGGGCGAGGCGTCCGGCGGCCTCCCCGGGGCAGGCTTCGAGGACAACGTGTCCGGAAGCGTCGCGGCGCGTCATGCGCTCCATCTCACATCACCTTGCCGCTGCTGATGATTTTGTAGCCGGCGGACGAGATGGCGCTGTAGATCTCTTCGACGTGCTGATGGTTGCGCGTCTCCATCTGGATGCTCAGATAGCAGCCGACAATGTCGGTGTCGAGTCCGCCGTGGTCGTGGCGGACGTGGATGACGTTGCCGCCGTGCTCGGCGATGATGGCGGCGATCTCGCGCAGCTGGCCGGGCTTGTCGGCCAGCTCAATGACCATGTCGGCCACGCGTCCCGCCTTGACGAGGCCGCGCGTGATGACGCGCGAGAGGATCGTCACGTCGATGTTGCCGCCCGAAATCAGACAGATGACCTTCTTGCCCTTGACGTCGACCTTGTTGAACATCGCGGCGGCCACGGAGACGGCGCCCGCGCCCTCGGCGATGAGCTTCTGCTCCTCAATGAGCGTGAGGACCGCGGTGGCGATCTCGTCGTCCGTGACGGTGACGACGCCGTCGACGTACTTGCTCGTGAGGTCGTACGTCAGCGAGCCGGGGCACTTGACGGCGATGCCGTCCGCGAAGGTGGAGACGCGGTCGAGGGCGTCGGGCTTTCCGGCCTCAAGGGCGTGCACCATGCCGGGCGCACCCGCGGCCTGCACGCCGTAGACCTTGCACTTCGGGTTCAGGCTCTTGATGGCGAACGCGACGCCGGCGATGAGTCCGCCGCCGCCGACCGGGACGATGACGGCGTCGACGTCCGGCAGCTGGTCGAGCAGCTCGAGGCCGATGGTGCCCTGACCGGCGATGACGTCGGGATCGTCAAACGGGTGGATGAAGGTGCAGCCCGTCTCCTGCTGCAGCTCGCAGGCGCGGCGGTAGGCGTCGTCGTACACGCCCTTGACGAGCTCGACGCGCGCGCCGTAGCTCTTGGTGTTCTCGACCTTCGAGATGGGCGCACCGTCCGGGATGCAGATGATGGCCGGGATGCCGCTGTGCTGCGCCGCGAGCGCGACGCCCTGCGCGTGGTTGCCCGCGGAGCAGGCGATAACGCCCTTCCGCTTCTCCTCCTCGGAGAGCTGGGAAATTTTATAGTACGCGCCGCGCAGCTTGAACGAGCCGGTGTTCTGCAGATTTTCCGTCTTGAGATACACCTCGGCGTCGCGGTTGATTTTCGGCGCGTAAATCAGATCGGTGTTGCGGATCACGTTCTTGAGCACGAACGCGGCGTGGTAAACCTTGTCAAGCGTCAGCATGGGAAAGACCTCCTGTATCAAAACGCCCGCGCGCGGCGGATTGCGTTACTTTGGCATTGCCATCGCGCCCGTGCGCAGGATGCGCAGGACGTTGTAGGGGTTGTACAGCTCGATGAACGAATTGATCGTGCCCGCGTCGCCGGTGAGCTCGAGGATCATCGAGTCGGGCTCGACATTCAGAATGTTTGCGTGGAAGATGTTGGCGATCTCGACGAGCTTCTCGCTCGTCTGCAGCGTGCGTTCCACCTTGAGCAGCAGGTGCTCGCGCTCGACGATCTTCTCGCGCTCGAGGACGTCCACCTGCACGATGTCGATGAGCTTCGAGAGCTGCTTATCGACCTGGCGGACGATGCGGTCGTCGCCGGAGACGACGATCAGGATGCGCGAATATTCGGTGTCCTCCGTCTGCGCGGCGACGATGCTCAGAATGTTGTAGCAGCGGCGGCTGAACAGTCCCGCGATGCGCAGCAGCACGCCGGCGCGGTTGCGGGCGAGGACGGAGAGAATGTATTCCTTCTCAGGCGAGGGGTTGCTGTTCGTGTATTCCATGAAGAAAGCCTCCTTTTCCGTCACGCGCGTCAGTTGTCCATCTCGAGGATCGGGCTCTCCACGGAAGCGCCCGCCGGAACCATGGGCAGCACGTTGACGTCGTGGTCGATATGGCAGTCGATGAGCACCGGGCCCGTCTGGGCGAGGGCGTCGCGCAGGACGGACTCGACCTCGTCCGCCGTCGAGATGGTGTACGCCTTGAGGCCGAACGCCTCGGCGAGAGCCGGGAAGTTCGTCTTCGTGTCGACGTCCGTCTGCGAGAAGCGATTGCCGTAGAAGAGCTTCTGCCACTGGCGCACCATGCCGAGCACCTCGTTGTTGAGGATGAGCTCAATCACGGGAACGTTGTACGCCGCCGCGGTGGCGAGCTCGGTGAGATTCATGTGGAAGCTGCCGTCGCCCGCGATGTTGACGACCGTCTTTTCCGGGTTTGCGAGCTTCGCGCCGATGGCCGCGCCGAGGCCGAAGCCCATCGTGCCGAGGCCGCCGGAGGAGACGAAGGTGCGCGGCTTGCGATAAGTGTAGAACTGCGCCGCCCACATCTGATTCTGGCCGACCTCGGTGCAGATGATGGTGTCGTCCGCGGTGAGGCGGTCGAGCGTCTCGATCACCTGCTGCGGCGTGACGGCGCCGGGCGTGCGCGGCTTCTGGACGAGCGGGAACTCACGCTGCCACGCGGCGATCTGCTCCATCCACTGCGGATGGCTCTGCTGCGGGAGGAGGCTGTTGAGCTTTTCGAGGATCTCCTTCGCGTCGCCCTTGACCTTGAGCTGCACCTCGATGTTCTTGTTGAACTCGGCGGTGTCGATCTCGATCTGGATGATCGGGCAGTGGCGGGCAAAGAGGCCGGCGTTGCACAGGACGCGGTCGGAGAAGCGCGTTCCGACGGCGACGAACAAATCGCAGCTCTTGATGGCGAGCGCCGCCGTGTTCGTGCCGTGCATCCCGAGCATGCCCATGTAGCGCGGGTCGGCCTGATCAAAGCCGCCCTGGCACATCAGGGAGCAGGCGACCGGCGCGTCGAGCAGCTTCGCGAACCTCGCGAGCTCCTCCTCCGCCTCGGAGGAGAGAACGCCGCCGCCGCAGTAGAGGAACGGGCGCTCGGCGCGGGCAATCAGCTCGAGCGCGGAGGAAAAGCGCTCCTCTACGGGGAAGTCGTGCGGAAGCGGCGGCAGCGGGTCGCGGCGCTCGTACTCGCACTTCTGGCCGGTGATGTCCTTCGGGATATCGACGAGGACGGGGCCCTTGCGGCCGCTGCCGGCGATCTGAAACGCCTCGCGCAGCGTCTGCGCCAGATCGCGGACGTCCTTGACGATGTAGTTGTGCTTCGTGATCGGCATGGTGATGCCGGTGATGTCGACCTCCTGGAAGCTGTCGAGGCCGAGCAGGTTGAGGTTCACGTTGCCCGTGATGGCGACCATCGGCACGCTGTCCATGTACGCCGTCGCGATGCCGGTGACGAGGTTCGTCGCGCCGGGGCCGGAGGTCGCGATGCACACGCCCGTCTTGCCCGTCGACCGGGCGTAGCCGTCGGCGGCGTGGGACGCGCCCTGCTCGTGCGCCGTGCGGATGTGGGTAATCTTATCGCGGTACTCGTACAGCGCGTCGTAAATATTCAGAACCGCGCCGCCCGGATAGCCGAACACCGTGTCCACGCCCTGCTCGAGCAGACACTCCATCACAATCTGTGCTCCTGTCAATACCATGGAAGTCCCTCCTTCAATCAAAAAGCCCGCCTCTATCCGTAACCGATAGAGACGGGCATTTCCTTACTATGCTCGCGGTACCACTCTAACTTCCCCCACTGCGGGGGCTCTCATCGCGCATCCGACAATGCGCTCCCCCGGTAACGGAGGGGATTCCGTGCGCGCTTACTGGACAAAACGCCGTTCGGCCGCAAGCTCCGGGGTGATTTCGGCACGGGCTCCCCGCCGCCTCGCAGCAACCGGCGGCTCTCTGAAGAGGTGCGTCCCAGCTTCCTTCCCCATCACAGCATCTGATTTTTGAATGTTAAAATTTATTATACTATCGCCGTTTCCCGTTGTCAAGAAGAAGAATTGCGCTTCACCGGCAGAAAACGCCGTTTTTCTTCTCCGTCCGCCCCGGCGTTCTTGTATTTTCCGACAAATTTGGTGCAGCGGAACTTTTTGGTATATACAGCAATTGAGACGGCGCTGCCCGCCGTCTGAGAAAGAGAGGGAGAACATGGAATTTGTATGCAAAAAGAAGCTTTCCCTGCCTGCCCTGATAGGCATCGGCGTCGTGGCGGCCGCGGTCATTGCCGCCGTCATTCTGCTGTCGTCAGGTCTTGCGGGGCAGCGGCATTCCGACCCCGAGATCTCCGTTTCCGCCCAGCTGGAGCGGGTGATCAACGTGAGCGAGCTTTCCACCTACACGGCGGTATACAACGGCATCGCCGAGGTGAAAAACGAGGACAATCCGGAGGAGACGGAGTATTATGTCTCGTATGAGGCGCGGGTGAACGCCGGCTTCGATATGGAGAAGATCTCCGTCGAGGCGGACGAGGAGGAGAAAATCATCCGCATCACCATCCCGGAAATCACCATCACGAAAATTGAGGTCGACATCGCGTCGCTGGACTTCATCTTCTACAACGACGCGGCCAACGCCTCCACCGTGACGCAGGAGGCGTACCGGGCGTGCGAGGAGGACGTGCGCGCGGAGACGGAGCGGCAGACCGCCATCCTCGAGCTGGCGCGGCAGAACGCCGTCAACGTGCTCACGGCGCTGACCACGCCGCTCGTCGATCAGCTCGACGAGCCCTACACGCTTGAGATCGCATGAGGAGGCCGATGATGATGAAAAAACTGCTCTGCGACGCGGCGGCGCTGCTGATGGCGCTCCCCTGCTCCTCCTGCGCGCAGGAGGAACCTGTGCTGCCCGAGCCGAAGACCTCGCAGATGAAGGCGATCTGCGAGCTCTCCGTCATGGACTGCTATTACCACACGGTGGCGAAACACTATGAGGAAGACGCCTCGTCGTTCCTGTGGTGGACGTATGACAAGAATTTCTGGATTGAGTACAGCGGCGTCGTCACGCTCGGCGTGGACGCCTCGCAGGTGGAGATCACCGTGAACGATACCGAGGTCACCATTACCATGCCGGAGGCGAAGGTTCTCGGGTGCAAGGTGGACTCCTCCTCCCTCACCTCCGATTCCTTCATCGTCGCGAAGGATTCCGCGGCCATCGAGGCGGAGGACGAGGTGCAGGCGTTCGCGGCGGCGCAGTCCTTCCTCGAGGAAGCCGCGGCGAACGACTCCGCCCTTCTCGCGAACGCGCAGCAGCGCGCGCAGCTGCTCCTCAAGGACTACGTCGCGGGCATCAGCGAGGCCGCGGGGAAGGAATACACCATCAGCTGGGTATATCTGAAGGAGGACGGGGAGCCGTCCTCCGAGGGAGCGGCGGACACGGCGGCGGAGAGCGCTCCGCAGGCCGTCAGCGCCGCGTCCGACGGAGCGTAAGACGCGCGGAAGGCCGCTACAGGACGCTCTCCACCACATAAAGCATCCCGTCGGGCGTGTGCCAGAACAGAAAAAGCTCGGAGCGGTCGTCCCGGGTGACGGTGTCGTACAGGCAGTCCCCGGCGGGGAGCTGAAACTCCGGCGGAATCTCGAGCCCGTCGAGGAGCGCCGCGGCGGCCTCCCGCTCGCTGCCGTAAAACAGCGTCGGGGACGCCTCCTCCCGCCACGAGAACGCCTCGCGCAGCGCGGCGTCGTCCGCGTACTCGAGAACATGATAGCGGACGCCGTCCCCGTGGAAGCTCGCGCCCGTGTCCGCCTCAAACCGCTCCGCGTACCCGCCGGGCAGCACGACGCCCCAGTTCGTCTCGAGCAGCTGCGCGAGGCTGAACGAACAGCCCGCGGCCAACAGCAGCAGGCAGGCCGCCAGTCCGAGAACCGCTTTCTTCCCTTTCATACCGATCACATCCTTTCCCCCCGATCGTAGCAGGAAGGGTCCGCAAAATCCAGAACATTTCCGTCACGCGCCGCGCGGAAAACGAACGGTTTTGTAACATTTCCCCGCCTCTCTGCGGTATATGATACAGAGGAAGGAAGTGAGCCGGATGAAGAAAATGCTGACAATGCTTGCGCTGTGCCTGCTTCTCGCGGCGGGCTGCGCGCAGCAGGAAGAGCGCGTCGCGATGCGGGGGCTTTGCTTCGTGGAGGAAAACGGGACCGTCCTGCTGATCGAGGAGCAGCGCGGGGAGCCGATCGTCCTCCAGAACAGGAGCGAAGACGGCGCGATGTTTGACGGCCTCTCGTGCGGGGACGTCATCGAAGTGCTGACGGACGGCACGATTCGGGAGACGTACCCGGCGCAGACGGACGCCTGGGGCGTGACGCTCCTCGAGGAGGGCAGTCTCTCCGACCTGCCGCAGGAAACGCTCGACGCCCTCGCGGCGCTCGGCTGGCTGCCGCGCGAGGACTCGTAGGCGCATTTTTTCTTTTTTTGAAAAGCGCATATTTCAAAACAAAGCGTGAACAATAAGCATCGTCCTCGTGTTCCACTGCAAAGAAAGAGAGGATGAAGCGTATGGTCATTGATAAAATAGCGCTGTTGCTTTTGATCGTCGGCGGCGTCAACTGGGGCCTCATCGGCATTTTCCAGTTTGACCTTGTGGCGTGGATTTTCGGCGGACAGGCCGCCATCATCAGCCGCGTCATCTACACGCTCGTGGCAATCTCGGCGCTGTGGTGCATTTCGCTGCTGTTCCGCGATACGAGCGAGACGGCGCACACCACCATGTAACCGGTTCGTTCCGGCAAAACAGCGAGTCCTCCCCGCCCGAAATCCGGGCCGGGAGGACTCGCTGTGTTTATGCGCATTCTTCCGGGGAGGCGTCGAAGTCCTGCGGGAGATCGCAGTCGAGGGGACGCTCCGGGGCCTTGAGCTGGAGCACCATCACGGTGACGTCGTCGTCGTGGCCGTCGCTGCGGCGGCTGATGGCGCCCGTGACGAGCGTCTCGGCGAGCTCCTGCGGCAGCGACCCGGAGAAGTCCTCGACGGCGCGCAGCACCCAGTCCTCGCCCGCCGCGACGGCTCCGTCGCTCATCAGGACGACGATATCGCCGTCGCCGAGCACGTCGTCGCGCCGCGCGAAGCTCGCCTCGTTGAGGATGCCGACGGGCAGCGAGGGCGCGTCGACGAGCGACGCTCTCCCCTTCCTGCGCACGACCGAGACCGCCGCCCCGGCCTTGTAGAAGTTCGCCGCCCCGCTGAACCGGTCGAGAAGGACGACGTCGAGGGTGGCGAGCGACTCGTCGCCCGATTTCGCGATGAGCGCCGAGTTGACGATCTGCAGCGCGGCCTCGGGGCCGATCCCGGCCTGCAGGAGGCGCGCGAGAATCCCGCTGGCCATCGCCCCGTCGACGGCGGCGCGTCCGCCGGAGCCCATGCCGTCGCTCAGCACGGCGGCCTGACGGCCGAAGCCGTCCGAGAAATACTCGAAGCCGTCTCCGCAGAGCGTGCCGTTGCCGCAGACGTGCTGGGAGAAGCCCGTCACGACGCGGTACACCGGCTTTTCCGTCATCTGGATGCGGCATTTCCCCTGCGCGGTGCTCACGCACGGCAGCTCGAAGGGCTTCCCGCACGCGCGGGAAATCTCCCGCACGAGCTCGCTGCGGCTCAGGCGGCTTTTTTCGCCGCGGGCGGCCTCGGCCTCGACCGTCATGCGGCCGAAGCGGTCGACGCGGCAGCTCACGTCGAGCGGCAGCAGCCCCAGACTGCGCAGCGACTCGGTGACGCGGCGCGCGGCGGCGAAGTCGAAGCGCTCATAGAGCTCGAGCTCCCCGGCCATGTCCTCGAGCATCCGGCTCACGGTGCCGAACTGCCCCGCGACGAGGCTGCGGATCTGCCCGAGCCGCCGCTCCGCCGCCTCGCGGACGGTGAACTCCGAGTAGTTGCGGTTGACGCACGAGACGACCTCCCCGACTCTTCCGCAGTGGGACGCGAAATGCTCCGGCAGATCCTGGCGGATTATGCGGCCGTCGCGGCGCAGCGTGGCCGTGAGGGAATTCAGCGCGTCCATCGTGTCGCCGTAGTGCTGGCCCCAGCAGTACATCTGCAAACCGCAGCCGGCGCAGACCTCGCGCTCGACGCGCTTGTACACGCCGTTGATGTCCGGGGCGCAGGTGAAGGAGAGCTTGCGGGAGACCTCCTCGACCGACTCGGACACGCCGCCGAGCGCCTTCGCGGCGTAGTCGAGCTTCATGATGACGCTCCGGCGCAGCGCGTCGCTCTTGGTGAGATCCTCGCGGCGGAGGAACAGTCCCGCGAGCGTCCCGCCGAGCTTGGCGGGAAGGGCGAGGTAAACGGCTCCCGCCGCCGCGGACTCAAGCAGCGAGACGAGCAGGGCGTTCTGGTTCCCGACCTGCAGCGAGGCGACGCCCGCCGACAGCGTGAAGACGGCGGCGGAGGCCAGCCGCCCGATCGGCGAAAACAGTCCCGCCATGAGGCCGCCGAGGGCGTACGCGCCGGAGAGGTACGTCAGTCCCGCCGTCGACAGGCTGAACAGCACGCCAGCCGCGATTCCCGCGACCGCGCCGCCCGCCGCCCCTGCGCAGCGCGAGGCAAACAGGATCAGCAGGCACGCGAGGATCCGCCCGACGGAGACGCCGCCGAAGGTGAGCCCGGCGAGCGGCAGCAGCAGAAGCCCGCCCGCGAGCGTCAGCCCCGCCGCCTCCTGGCCGGAGAGCGATTTTCCGGAGGCAATCCGGCGCGCCGCGCCCTCGGTCTGCGCCGCGAAGTACGCCGCGCCCGCGCCGAGCACCGACTCCGCGAGGTAGACGGCGATCGTCGAGACGGGCGAGCCGTCGAGGAAAGCCATCGCCATGCCCGTCGCCGCCAGCGGCAGCAGCGCCGTGAGCGGAGCGAAGACGGGATGCGTCCGCAGCCGCGCCAGATCGTTGACCGTCCAGCGGATGGCCGCCGCGGCGAGGATCGCCGCGAGATACCGAACCGGCGACTGCGCCTGCCCCGGCAGGAGCGTCCCCGCCAGAGCGCCGAGCACAGCCGCCGGCAGATACCGGTACGGGCAGGCGGCCACCGCCGCCGTCCCGAACGGCGCGCAGCGGGAGAATACAATCCCGCGCGCGTACAACAAACCGAACAGAAAGACGGCCGCGTGCTGCCCGAGCTCCCTGAGCCCAGGCAGCGCCGCGCCCGCCAGCTTTTCCGCGAAAGCCGCGCCCGGCAGCTTCCGCCCCTTTGCCACACTCACGTTTACCACTCCTTGAAAACCCGCCACGCGGCGGATTTTTTTGTTTTCGGCGTGTCTGACGCCCTTCCTGTTTTCAGTATACAGGGCGCCGCGGAGGGATTCTGTCGGTTTGTGATGGCAATAATTGGAAAATCTAAATTATTTCCCGAGACCGCGCTGCATTTTCCGGCGCGGCCAGAGCTTCGCGACCACGAGCGCGAGCACCGCGCCGCCCGCCGTCACGGCTAGGAGGAAAGGCGTCGAGGAGGACGACGACGCGCCGGGGAAGGCCGTGGAGCCGGACTGTCCGCCGAAGCCGGAATCGCTGAAATCGAAGCTCTCGGGGTCAAAATCCCCGAAATCCATGTCTCCGAAATCGCTGAAATCCATATCGCCGAAGTCCATACCGCCGCCCATGTCCATGCTCTCGACCTTGTAGAGCTGGCCGTGGTCGAGGCCGTACACCCGCTCGGCGAAGGAGTCCTCGAGCGCCTCCACCGCGAGGCAAAGCCCCCACTCCTCGCCGTTGACGGTGATGTGGGCGTAGCAGTACAGCGGCGTCGGGACGCCGAGCTCGGTCAGAATCTGGTAGGAGAGGTACTCCTTCATCCAGGTGGAGTCGCTCTGGATATTGTTGACGCCAAACTTGTCGAGGCCCTCGCACGTCTGGCCGTCGACGTAGTGGTCAAGCTCGAATTTGAAGCTGAAGCGGTCGCTGTCGGTGGAGGCGACGGTCGACAGGCTCGTGTTGCCCTTCGGGCGCACGCCGACGTGCGAGTACGTCGTGCCGTTGATGGTCAGGTCGCAGGAGATATACTCCTCCGAGAGGGCGTTGTCAAGCATCTCCTGCCAGTCGTCCTCGTCGACCGCGATGTCGATCTCCATGACGGAGAACGGGTCGAACAGGGACGCGTACGCCGCCTCGTTCTCCGCCGCGGTGACGCCGACGGCCTCGGGGCAGACGGACAGCACCGTGACAAGAAGGACGGCGGCGGCCATCAGCACGGCGGCGAGCTTCCCGAAATACCTCGACGTGCTCATGACATATACTCGCCGTTGTAGCTGACGAGGACGGCGCTGCGCACGCCGGGCAGCGCGGCGGCCTCATTGACGAGCGCGGAGGAATCTCCGGGCAGGCGCACCTCGACGGTCAGCTCCACGCCGTCCGGAGAGACGGTCTTCGACTTGAGCTGGTATTTTTTGACGCCGCGGCGGACGGTCTCCATGACGCCCTGCTCCGCCGCGCCGTCGCAGCCGACGACGAGCAGATACGGCGTGTACCCGCTGCGGCGGTTCGCGAAGATCAGCAGAATGACGCCGATAAAGAGCGAGCCGAAGACGGCGAGCGGCAGCAGTCCCGCGCCGAGGACGATGCCCGCGGCGATTGCCCAGAACAGAAACGCGATGTCCATCGGCTCCTTGAGGCCGTGCGGAAGCGGACGATCGACAGCGCGCCGACCATGCCGAGGGAGAGCACGACGTTCGACGTGACAGCCAGGATGACAAGCGTGGTGATCAGCGTGAGCGCAAGGAGCGACAGGCCGAAGCTCGCCGAGTACATGACGCCGCTGAAGGTCTTGCGGTAGATAAGCAGGATAAAGAGCCCGATCGCGAGCGCGAGGCCGAGGGCGATCACCATATCGAGCGGGGCGAACGAGTCGACCTGCTCGAGAAAGCTCGATTTGAAAATGTCGTTGAAGGTCAGGGCTAAACGCATCATGTTGACTGTCTCCATTTTGTGAAATTAACCGAACCGGCGGCACGCGGCGTACTTCGAGAACGCGGACTGCCGCCGTCCGGGAAGCTGGACGAGATCGCGGACAAAATCGGGGAGGAAGGCGTCGTACTTCACCTCGAGCACCGCGCCGCCCGGGGAAAGCCGCGGCAGCGCGGGAGAAAGAAATTCCTTCGGCGTCAGCCCGGCGCGCAGGTCGGAGTCGATGGTGACGCGCACGTTCCCCGCCGGGAAGACGAACGCCTCTCTGTCGTAGTCGACGACGGTGCGCGGGCGCAGCTGCTCGGTCCGCATCCTGTACAGCAGCTCGCGGCACAGCGGGCCGCCCTCCCGCAGCGCGCCGAAATCTCCGGCGAGGAGAGCACGGCAGACGGCGGGGTCGAGCTCCTCGGAGCTTTTCGCGCAGAGGGTGATGATCTTCGACTTTTTCTCAAGCAGGAGATGCGAGGGATCCCCTCCGTAAAAGCGGATGCGGAATTTCTCGCGCCGCGGCGCGCCGTCGAGCTTTTCGCGCAGCACCTTATCGTCGGCGTTGTCGAAGTAGAGGCTCCGCACGCGGTAGCGGCCCCGGTCGCCGTTCGGGTCGGGCGCGAGCGCGGCGCGCAGGCGGCTTTCCAGCACGACGCGGTCGGCGGCGTTGATCTCGTGCTTCAGCTCGTGCCGGAGCGCGGCGGGCGGCGCAGTCTGTGTCATCCTCATTCCTCATTTCCTGTTCTGATTTTCCCGCCGCAGGAGAGCGGCCGGGAACTTGCACCGGGATTATTGTAGGCGCGCAATGTGACGGTTATCTGAAGTTCTTATGAAAGTTGCCTGCAGAAAGCCGCGGAAAACAGGCTGACGCTTGAAAAGAAGGCCGCTGTGTGATAAGATGAAAGTCGAAATATGCAACGGAGGTACCCCCATGAAACAACGACTTCTTTCTATCCTGCTCGCCGCCTGTCTTGCCGCTTCGCTCTGCGCCTGCGGCCGGACGGAGGAAGCCGCGTCCTCCGCCGCGTCCGCCCAGGCGTCCTCCGCGGCGTCCGCGGAAGCGGAGAGCGCCGGTGCGGCCGTCTCCGCCGCGGAGGACGCGTCCGCGCCGGAGGAGAGCGCCGCCGCGCCGGCGGACGAGTCCGGCGAGGAGGCGGCGCAGACGGCGACGCTGTACGTCGGGACGAGCGGGACGTTCAAGGAATATCCGGTCGAGTACGAGGGCGAGCTGACGCCCGTCTTCCTCATCTCCCGGCTCAGCGAGCTGACGGGCTGGAATCTCGATCTCTCGGACGAGGTCACGTCCGGCAAGGGCGGGATGACCGTCTCCTTCGCGGAGACGTCGGCGCTCGTCGTCGGGCCGCCCGACCCGCAGACGCCGGACTTCTACGTCTACGATTCGCGCCAGCTCGTGCTGACGATTCTCGACTCCGTCCAGCACACGCTGCAGTACAATTTCGTCGACCCGGAGCTGGGCGATCCGAGTACGCTCGACATCTATTTCACGCTCGACGGCGAGGCGATCGTCGTCCCGGACAGCGGCGAGACGATCGACCCGTACGCGCCGTACCAGTCCCTTTCCTGATTTCGCAAATTGTTTTCAGAGGAGGCCATTTTGATGGAATACAAGTTTTCTGACCGCGTGCTCACGCTCAAGCCGTCCGCCATCCGCGAGATTTTCAAGTATGCCGCCGACCCGACGGTCGTCTCGCTCTCCGCGGGGAACCCCTCCCCGGAGGCGTTCCCCGTCAGGGAGATCGCGGAAATTTCCGCCCGCATCTTTGCCGAGCGCCCGATCGACGCTTTGCAGTACAGCGTAACGGAGGGCTATCCGGCACTGCGCGAGACCATCGCCCAGTACATGAAGTCCCGCCACAACGTCGGGCGCGAGTTTGACTCCGTTCTCGTCACCTCCGGCGCGCAGCAGGTCATGGATCTGCTCACGAAGTCGCTGTGCAACGAGGGCGACGTGGTCATCTGCGAGGCCCCGAGCTTCATCGGCTCGCTCAACACGTTCCGCTCCTACCGCGCCCGCCTGCGCGGCGTGCCGATGGATTCCGACGGCATGAACATGGAGGAGCTCGAGCGCGCCCTGCGCGAGGAGCCGAACGCCCGCTTCATCTACACGATTCCGAACTTCCAGAATCCCTCCGGCATCACGATGAGCTGGGAGAAGAGAGAGAAGCTGTACGCCCTCGCGAAGCAGTACGGCGTGCTGATTCTCGAGGACAATCCGTACGGCGATCTGCGCTTCTCCGGCGAGCACGTCCCGCCCGTCAAGAGCATTGACGAGGACGGCCTTGTCGTCTACTGCGGCTCGTTCTCGAAGGTCATCTCCCCCGGCATCCGCGTCGGCTACGCCGTCGCGCCGCAGACGCTGCTGCAGAAGATGATCGTCTGCAAGCAGGGCGAGGACGTGCACACGAACATCTGGAGTCAGATGATCTGCCATGAGCTGATGACGAAGTACGACTTCGACGCCCATCTCGAGCGCCTGCGCGCCATCTACCGCGAAAAGTCCGCGTTCACGATGAAGCTCATGGACGAGTATCTCGTTCCGAACGGGATCACCTATCAGCCCATCGAGGGCGGCCTGTTCCTGTGGTGCAATCTGCCGGACGGCGTCGATATGCCCGCGTTCTGCAAGGAGGCTGTGCTGCGCAGGGTCTGCGTCGTGCCGGGCAACGCGTTCCTCACCGACGAGAATGAGCCCTGCCGGAGCTTCCGCATCAACTACACCACGCCCACGAACGAGCAGCTCGAGAAGGGCATCAAGATTCTCGGCCAGCTCGCGTCGGAGGTCTGCCGCTGAGTCCGCGCAAACGGCAATCGCGCGCGCCTCTTGACAAGAGGGGCGCGAAGGGCTACAATGAATACCATACCTGAAACCGCAGATCGTGTGTAAGTACGCGCGCCATCACCGCCGCACAGAGAGCCGGGGCAGCTGGAAACCGGCCGGAGGGGACGCGCCGAATGGGCACGGGAGGGCGGGGCGAACGGGGCGCTGCCCCCAGTAGCTGCCGACGGAAGGTTCCCACGTTACGGGAATGCCGCCGTTACGTCACGGAACGGGCGGATCAGAGAGGGCGGGGATTCTCGCCAAACCGGGTGGTACCGCAGAAGCCAGAGCGCTCCTGTCCCAGTTATGAGGGACAGGAGCGCTTTTATTTTGATTGGAGGAGAATTTTCATGGAAGAACAACGCAAACAGGTGATTTTCAGCGCGATTCAGCCCAGCGGCACGATCACGCTCGGCAACTATCTCGGCGCGCTCAAGAACTGGGTCGCCCTTCAGGACGAGTACGACTGCATTTTCTCTCTGGCGGATCTGCACACGATCACGGTGCGGCAGGATCCGGCAAAATTCCGCAGGAACGCGCTCGAGGCGTACGCCCTTCTGCTCGCGTGCGGCATCGACCCGCAGAAGAGCGTCTTCTTCATCCAGAGCCACGTCTCCGCCCACGCGGAGCTCGCCTGGGTGCTCAACTGCTACACGCAGTTCGGCGAGCTTTCCCGCATGACGCAGTTTAAGGACAAGTCCGCGAAGCACGCCGACAACATCAACGCCGGCCTCTTCGCCTACCCGAGCCTGATGGCCGCCGACATTCTGCTCTATCAGGCGGATCTCGTGCCTGTCGGCGCGGATCAGAAGCAGCACCTCGAGCTCACCCGCGACATCGCGGAGCGCTTCAACGCCGCCTACTCCCCGACCTTCACGGTGCCGGACGGCTACATCCCGAAGCAGGGCGCGCGCGTCATGAGCCTGCAGGACCCGACCTCCAAGATGAGCAAGTCCGACGAGAACGCCAACGGCTTCATCGCGATGCTCGATTCCCCGGACGTCATCATGAAGAAGTTCAAGCGCGCCGTCACCGACAGCGACGCCTGCGTCCGCTACGCCGAGGGCAAGGACGGCGTCAACAATCTCATGGGCATCTACGCGTGCGTCACCGGCAAGACGATGGACGAGATCGAGCGCGAGTTCGAGGGCCGCGGCTACGGCGACTTCAAGACCGCCGTCGGCGAGGCCGTCGTCGATCACCTCCGCCCGATTCAGGAGCGCTTCTCCCAGTATATCGCCGACAAGGCCTACCTCGAGTCCTGCTACCGCGACGGCGCCGCCCGCGCCGCCCGCATCGCCAACCGCACCCTCGCGAAGGTCATGAAGAAGATCGGCTTCCTCCCGGGCTGAGTCCGGACGCACCAGATTGAGTCTGGACGCAATTCGCGCACGCCTCGTCCCTCGGCGGAGCTCGGGGGAAATCGTTCGGCCCCGCCGTGATTTGATATGCTCCCTCTATGAGAGACAGTGAAAAAGAAAAAACACTGTCAAACGTGGAGGGAGCATTGTCATGTCACAAAAGTCAAAACTAAGTCTGGAAGAGAAGGTTAAAATTATCCGCAAATATATGAATGGAGAGGTGGGCTTGAATAGTGCGGCAGCAGAGGCTGGTGTATCTCATGAAACACTTCGGCAGTGGTTCATGCAGTATCAGACAGAAGGAGCGATCGCTTTTCTGCCAGGCAGGAAGAACCACACGTACAGCCCGGAATTAAAG
>CALWIH010000050.1 GCA_944380675.1 uncultured Clostridia bacterium
AGGACGAGCCTCCGCGGGCGTAACACACCGGTACAATTCACACCCCTTCCGGCGAAGGGGGAAGGAGGAAACCCTGTCATGCGAATTTTGGCCCTGGAAAGCTCCTGCGACGAGACGGCTGCCGCCGTCGTCGAGGACGGAAGGACTGTATTATCGAATATTGTCGCCTCGCAGGTCGAGGAGCACCGCCTCTACGGCGGCGTTGTGCCGGAGATCGCGTCGCGGCGGCACTGCGAGGCCGTCGCGGGCGTGACGCGCGAGGCGCTCGCCGGAGCGGGCATGACGCTTGCGGACGTCGACGCGATCGCCGTGACCTATGCGCCCGGCCTGATTGGGGCGCTGCTTGTCGGCGTGAGCTTTGCGAAGGGACTTGCCCTCGCGGCGAAAAAACCCCTCATCCCGGTACATCATCTGCGCTCGCACATCGCGGCAAACTATGTGACGTTCCCCGATTTGAGGCCGCCGTTCCTGTGTCTGGTGGCTTCGGGCGGGCACAGCCACATCATCGAGGTGAAGGACTACACCGACCTGCGCGTCCTCGGGCGCACGCGCGACGACGCGGCGGGAGAGGCGTTCGACAAGGCCGCCCGCGCGATGGGGATGCCGTATCCCGGCGGCGTGGCGCTTGACCGCGCGGCCGAGGAGGGGGACGACCGCGCCTTTACGCTGCCGCGGCCCTCGGTGGACGGCGCGCCGTACGATTTCAGCTTTTCGGGCCTCAAGACGGCCGTCATCAACCTGCTGCACAACGCGTCCCAGAAGGGGCGGGAGGTCAGCGTTCCGGATCTCGCGGCGTCGTACCGCAGGGCGGTCGTCGACTGCCTCGCGCGCAGCTTCGTGCAGGCGGCGGAGGACACCGGGGCGAAAACGCTCGTCATCGCGGGCGGCGTCTCGGCGAACTCCCTTTTGCGCCGACGCCTCGGGGCGGAATGCGAAAAGCGCGGCTGGCGCTTCTGCCGCCCGGAGCTCTCCCTGTGCGGCGACAACGCCGCCATGGTCGGGGCGCAGGCGTACTATGAGTTCCTCGCCGGAAACACCGCGGACATGAGCCTCAACGCGTGCGCCGCGATGGATATCTCCGGCGCGCAGGACTGACGCTTCCGGCGCGCCGCCGCGCCGTGAGAATAAAAAATAATCGTCCCGCATTCACAGATTTGTAATTGATTATTTCTTAACAATGGATTATAATAAGACAAGATACCGGCTGATCGAACCAGTGAAAGGAGAAACGATCGAAATGACTCAGAACAAGTCCGTTTTAAGCTGGATTGAGAACATGAAAGAGCTTGTCACCCCCGACAATGTCGTGTGGCTGACGGGCGACGAGGCCCAGCTTGAGGATCTGCGCCGTCAGGCCTGCGCCACCGGCGAGATGATCAAGCTCAACGAGGAGAAGCTCCCCGGCTGCTACCTGCACCGCACCGCCGTCAACGACGTTGCCCGCGTGGAGGACAGAACCTTCATCTGCGCCCGCAAGGAAGAGGACGCCGGCCCGACGAACCATTGGATGGATCCCGAGAAGGCGTACAAGATGCTGTACGACATCGCGAAGGGCAGCTACAAGGGCCGCACGATGTACGTTATCCCGTACTCCATGGGTCCTGTCGGCTCCCACTTCTCGAAGGTGGGCGTCGAGCTGACCGACTCCATTTACGTCGTGCTGAACATGGCCATCATGACCCGCATCGGCGACAAGGTGTGGGAGGCTCTCGGCGACAGCGACGACTGGGTGCGCGGCCTGCACTGCAAGTGCGACATCGACGCGGAGAAGCGCTACATCTGCCACTTCCCCGAGGACAACACCATCATCTCCGTGAACTCCGGCTACGGCGGAAACGTTCTGCTCGGCAAGAAGTGCTTCGCGCTGCGCATCGCCTCCTTCCAGGGCAAGAACGAGGGCTGGATGGCTGAGCATATGCTCATTCTGGGCGTCGAGAACCCGAAGGGCGAGATTAAGTATATCTCCGCCGCGTTCCCGTCCGCGTGCGGCAAGACCAATCTGGCCATGCTGATTCCGCCGGAGGGCTACCGTGCGAAGGGCTACAAGGTCTGGACGGTCGGCGACGACATCGCCTGGATGCGCGTCGGCCCCGACGGCCGCCTGTGGGCCATCAACCCGGAGAACGGCTTCTTCGGCGTCGCCCCCGGCACCAACGAGAAGTCCAACCCGAACGCTCTGCACACCACCCGTCAGGGCACCATCTTCACGAACGTCGCGCACAACCTCGACGACAACACCGTGTGGTGGGAGGGCCTCGACAAGAATCCGCCTGAGAACGCCGTCGACTGGAAGGGTAACCCCTGGAACGGCAAGCAGAGCACCGAGAAGGGCGCGCATCCCAACAGCCGCTTCACCGCTCCGGCGAAGAACTGCCCCTGCATCAGCAGCGAGTTTGAGAACGGCGCGGGCGTGCCGATCTCCGCTATCGTGTTCGGCGGCCGCCGTGCGCAGACCACGCCGCTCGTGTATCAGTCCCGCGACTGGAACAACGGCGTGTTCGTAGGCTCCATCATGGCCTCCGAGACGACCGCTGCCGCCACCGGCGCTGTCGGCGTTGTCCGCCGCGATCCGATGGCCATGCTGCCGTTCTGCGGCTACCACATGGGCGACTACTTCAAGCACTGGATCGAGATGGGCGAGAAGCTTGGCGACAAGGCCCCGAAGATCTTCAACGTCAACTGGTTCCGTCTCGACGACGAGGGCCACTTCATTTGGCCGGGCTTCGGCGACAACCTCCGCGTGCTCGAGTGGATCCTTGCCCGCTGCGAGGACAAGGTCGACGCGAACGAGACCGCGATCGGCTACGTCCCGAAGGCTGAGGACATCAACCTCGAGGGCCTGGACTTCAGCATCGACACCCTCAAGAGCATCCTCGAGGTCAACAACGACCAGTGGATGAAGGAAGCCGAGGGCATCGAGGAGTTCTACAAAAAGTTCGGCGACAAGCTGCCCGCCGAGCTGAAGGATCAGCTCGCCGGCCTCAAGGCTCGCCTCGCGAAGTAAGTTTTTTCTCCCTGATACAGCTTTCCGGAAGGGGCGCCGCGCAAGCGGCGCTCCTTTTCGCGTTTTGGGGATTGAGGCGAGGGGCCGCGCTGTCCTTTTGGACAGGCGGGCTCCCGCCTCAAAGGAAATACTCCGCAAAAAAGCCCCCCGCGCCGCCCGAAAATTCGGTACGCGCAGGGGGCATTTTTCAAGCTCTCAAACCGGGCGGCCGTACCGCCGCGTCACTGGGCGACGGAAATGACCTGCGAAAATTCGCCGGAGACGTACGCCTCGACCTCGTTGTACCGGATCTTGTTCCAGCCGTTCTCCGCGCCGAGGTAGAGGAAGCGCTGGCCGGGCTGGGCGCTGCCGATGGACGCGTAGTCCGTGCCGGGGCCCTCGCGCACGTTGAGCGTGCTGCCCTCGTTGACGTTGATGACCTCCACCATGTCGACGTACTGCACCGTCAGCTCCGGCACGACGACGAAGGGAATGTCGACGCCGTCCTCCGCGGCGGCGGAAGACGTGCCGTCCGTCACGGCGGACGAGGCGGTATCATCCGATTCCGGGGCGGACGAGGCTTCCTCCCCCTTTTTCCCGCAGGCCGTCAGCCCGCAGAGCAGACAAAGCGCCAGCGCCAAGCTCAGAATCCTTCTTTTCACGCCCGTTCCCGCCTTTCCAAACAATTTTCCGAATTTACATTATTATACCCCGGAACGGCCTCAAAGTACAATAAAAAAATTGTAACCATTCTGCAAATTTCGGACAAAATCCCTCAGATTCCCCGAAACAGGAGGGGGCGCAGCTCCCCGACGCTCTCCGCGAAGACGGACGCGCCGTTTTTCAGAAGCTCCTCCCTCGTCCCGTACCCGTACAGCGCGCCGATGAACGGCACGCCCGCGTCGCGCGCCCCGGCGGCGTCGAAGCGCGTGTCGCCCACCATCACGGCGCGGGATTTGTCGTCCTCGCCGAGGGCGGCGAGCGACTTCGCGATCAGCACGGGCTTCTCCCCGCCGGTGCCGTCGGCGTTGCCGCAGGAGAACGCGTCGAACGCGTCCCAGAGGGAGAATTCCTCCATCATCGCCTCCATCGCGGGGCGGGGCTTCGTCGAGGCCACCGCGAGCCGCGCTCCGGCGGCGCGCAGATCGGAAAGCAGCTCCCGCATCCCCGGATACATCCGGGCGAGCCGCCAGTTCCCGCGCAGATACCGCGCCCGGTGCGCGACGGCGGCGCGCTGCGCGAGCTCGCGCGGCATCCCGGCCAGATGCTCATAGCTCTCGTGCGACGGCGGGCCGACGAAGCGACGCAGCGTCTCCGGCGGCGGCACGGGCCAGGAGAATTCCTCCATCGTCTCCACCGCCGTGCGCATGATCCCCTCGCCGGACTCGAACACCGTCCCGTCGAGGTCAAAGAGAACCGTCCTGTATGTCAGCTCCATCGCCTTCGCCCTTTCCGCGTCTTTTTTCTGCGACGATTATAGCATATTCGCGCCCGCGGGCGCAACAGGAGGGAAATTCTCCGTCACAATGACCGAAACCGCTCTCCTCTGTGGACGAATCCTGCGGCGAAACGACGCAGAAAATGATACAGGATCTCCTTGCATTCCCGTTTGGAATCCTGTACAATGAAAGCTGTATGATTCTATAAAAATCATGAGCAATCCGGTGAAATAATTGTCGTTTCCGCGGAGAGCGGAGCGGCGGAAATGGTGGTGAGAGCTTGGCACAGGAAACGCTGGACAAGGTCCGGCAGGCCGAAAAACGGGCCGAAGCGCTCGAGCAGGAGGGACGCCGCGAGGCGGCGGAGCTGCTCAGCCGCGAAAAGGCGGAGAGCGCCGCCCGCGAGGAAGCGCTGACGCGCGAGGCCGGGAAGGAGAACCGGGGCCGCGTGCAGGCGGCGCAGCGGGAGGCCGAGGCCGTGCTCGCCGAAGCGGATCGGGAGGCCGAAAGGGCGATCGAGGCGCTGCGGGCACAGGCGGCGGCAAACAGACAGGCGGCTGTGGAAGCCGTCCTGCGGCGGCTGGCCTGACAGCCGCGGGAAGGAGGTTCATCCATGGCAATCGTACGGATGCAGCGCATCCGCGTATGCGGGCTCAGGCGGCAGAGGAAGCGCATCCTCGAGCTGCTGCAGCGGCGCGGCGTCGTGGAAATCGACGAGCCGGATCGGGAGGAGGAGGGCTTTGAGCGGGCCGACGTCTCCGCCCAGCGCTCGTCGCTCGAGCGGGAGCTGAAGCTCGCGCAGGAGGCCGTCCAGCTGCTGCAGGAGGCCGTCCCAGAGAAGAAGGGGCTGCTCTCCTCCCTCGAGGGGCGCAGGGCGCTCACGGAGCAGGAGCTTGAGGATTTCCGCGCGCAGAGCACGAAGACGGCGGCGCTCGCCAAGCGCGTCCTCGCCGCCGCGCGCGAGCGCGAGGAGGTGCGCACGGCTCTCACGCGGCTCGACACGGAGGCGGAGTCCCTCGCCCCGTGGGCGGCGCTCGACGTGCCGCTTCGCCCGAAGGGGACGAAATCGTCCTGGGTCTTCATCGGGACGCTCCCCGGCGCGTGGACGCAGACCGCCCTTGAGGCGAGGGCGGAGCCCATCCCTCTTTCGGCGGAGATTGTGAGCGCGTCGGACGAGCAGACCTGCGTCTTTGTCCTCTGCCTCAGGCGGGACAGGGAGGCGGCGGAGCAGTTCCTCCGCTCGCTCGGCTTCGCGGCCCCCGCCGCGGCGGGCAAAACGCCGCCCGCCGAGCGGCGCGCGGCGATCGAAAAGGAGCGCGAGGCGCTTCACAGCCGGGCGGACAAGGCGCTCCGGGAACTCGAAACGCTCGCGGAGCACCGCGGGGACCTGCAGCTTCTCGCAGACAGCCTCACGATGCGCATTGAAAAGTACCACATGATCGACCGCCTGCAGCAGTCGAAGCACACCTTCGTGTTCTCCGGGTTCGTCCCGGCCGCGGCGGCGCAGCCGCTCTGCGGGGAGCTCGAAGCGTGCGGCGCGGCGGCGGAGCTTTCGGAGCCGGAGGAAACCGACACGGTGCCCGTCCTGCTCAAAAACAACAGGTTTGCCGAGCCGGTCGAGACGGTCCTCGAGTCGTACTCGATGCCCGGCAAGGGCGAAATCGACCCCACCCCCGTGATGGCCATCTTTTATTACGTCCTGTTCGGCATGATGCTCTCGGACGCGGCGTACGGCCTCATCATGATCATCGCGTGCGGCCTGTGCCTGCTGAAATTCAAGGGCATGGAGCCGGGAATGCGCCGGAGCCTGCGGATGTTTTTCTTCTGCGGCATCTCGACGACGTTCTGGGGCTTCCTTTACGGCAGCTTCTTCGGCGACGTGGTGTCGGCGTTCAGCAAGACCTTCCTCGGGAACGAGGTCGTGCTCGGGCCGCTCTGGTTCGCCCCGGTCGACGACCCGATGCGGATGCTGCTCTTCTCGATGCTCGTCGGCATCATCCAGATTTTCACCGGCCTCGCGCTGTGCGCGTACCAGCTGATCCGCCAGAAGCGCATCAAGGACATGATTTATGACGTCGTGTTCTGGTATCTGCTCGTCGGCGGGCTGATCTTCGCGCTTTTGTCGTCCGACATTTTCGCCCAGATCTCGAAGTCGGACAAGCTCCCCGGGATCGTCGGCGCCATCGGCGGCGTGTGCGCCGCCATCGGCGCGGTCGGCATCCTTCTGACGGGAGGGCGCGAGTCGAAAAATCCCGTCAAGCGGCTCCTGAAGGGCGCGTACGCGCTCTACAACGTGACGGGCTACCTCGGCGACATCCTTTCCTATTCGCGTCTGCTCGCCCTCGGCCTCGCCACGGGCGTCATCGCGGAGGTCATCAACTCGATGGCCGTCATGATCGGCGGCGGAGTCGTCGGCTTCATCGCCTTCGTCATCATCTTCGTCTTCGGCCACACGGTCAACATCGGGATCAATCTGCTCGGCGCGTACGTCCACACGAACCGCCTGCAGTTTGTCGAATTCTTCGGGAAGTTCTATTCCGGCGACGGGCGGAAATTCACCCCGTTCGCCGACCACACCAAATATTTTAAAATTCGAGAGGAGAAATAAAAAATGGATCAACTCGGTATGGCTCTCGCGCTGCTCGGCGCGGCTCTGGCGGCACTCATGGCAGGCATCGGCTCGGCGATCGGCGTCGGCATGGCGGGTCAGGCGGCGGCAGGCGTCGTCACGGAGGACCCCGGCAAGTTCAGTAAGGTTCTGATTCTCCAGCTGCTCCCCGGCACGCAGGGCATTTACGGCTTCCTGATTGCGTTTTTGACGCTGCTGCAGATCGGCGTCATCGGCGGCGGCGATGTGCAGGTGTCCGCCACGAAGGGCCTGCTCTATCTGCTGGCCTGCCTGCCGATCGCGCTCGTCGGCCTGTGGTCGGCCATCCGCCAGGCGAAGGCGGCGGTGTCGTGCATCGGCCTGATTGCGAAGCGCCCCGACCAGCTCGGCAAGGCCATCATCCTGCCCGCGATGGTCGAGACGTACGCGATTCTCGCCCTGCTCGTCTCCATTCTGGCTGTCTTCGGCATCACGCCCCTCGCCCTGTGATTTGCGGGAAAGGAGCACGCCATGACCGGAATTGAGAAAATCGCGGCCGAGATCGAGGAGAGCGGCCGCGCCATGGCGGCGGAAGCTCTCGCCTCCGCGCGGCGGGAGGCCGAGGAATACGCCGCCGCACAGGCCGCGCGCGGGGAGGCCGAGCGCCTTGCCGCCGGGCAGGAAACCGACGCGCGGTGCGCCTCCATCGCGGAGCGCGCCGCCTCCGGAGCGGCGCTGCGCCTGCGCCGGGCCGTCCTCGCGGAAAAGCAGCGCCTCCTTTCGGAGACGCTCGAAGCCGCGCGGCAGGCGGCGCTCGCGCTGCCGGACGGCGAATACTTCGCCCTCCTGCTGCGCATGGCGAAGCGGTACGCGCTCCCGAAGAAGGGGGAGATCGCGTTCTCCGCGCGCGACCTTGCGCGTCTGCCGCAGGACTTCGCGGCAAAGCTCGGCGCGGCGGCGAAGGAGGCGGGCGGTTCGCTCGCCATCCGCATGGAGCCGTGCGCCATCGACGGCGGCTTTGTGCTGATTTACGGCGGGATGGAGGAAAACTGCTCCTTCTCGGCGCTGTTCGACGCGAACCGCGAGGACTTCCTCGACGCGGCGAAGGCCGTCCTGTTTGAGGAGGGCTGACGATGGCGGAGAAGGAATTTGCCTACGCCGTCGCCCGCATCCGCTGCAGGGAGCTCGCGCTCCTCGACGGCGCGTTCCTTGAGCAGCTCGTGACGGCGCGCAGCGAGGACGACTGTCTCAGGCTGCTCGCCGAGAAGGGCTGGGAGTCCGCCCCGGCGGAGGAGATGCTCGCCGCCGAGGAGGAGAAGACGTGGGCGCTCATCCGGGAGCTTGTCCCCGACCGGACGGAGCTCTTCGACGCGCTGCTGCTGGAAACGGATTTTCACAACCTCAAGGCGGCCGTCAAGGCCGTGTTCATGAACGCCGACCCCGCCCGGTACTTCCTGCCGCGCGGCACGGCGGACCCGATGGAGCTCTACCGCGCCGTGAAGGAGCGCGACTTCGACGCGCTGCCGGAGCGGCTGCGCGTCCCCGGGCAGGAAGCCATGGAGACGCTGCTGCACACGCGCGACGGGCAGCTGTGCGACGTGATTCTCGACCGCGCCGCGCTCGACGCCATCCGCGAGGCGGCAAAGGCGTCCGGGAGCGAGCTGCTCGTCTCCTGGGCGGAGCGCCGCGTCGCCGCCGCCGACATGAAGACGGCCGTGCGCTGCGCGAGGACGAAAAAGCCGCTCGACTTTATCCGGCGCGCCCTCGCCCCGTGCGCGTCGCTCGACGCGGAAGCGCTCGCGCAGGCCGCCGCGGAGGGCGAGGAAGCGCTCGCCGCGTATCTCGCGGCCACGCCCTACGCCGAGACGGCGAAGGCGCTTGAGGAATCGTTCGCCGCGTTCGAGCGGCGCTGCGACAATCTCCTCATCGAGGAGATCCGGCCGCAGAAATACAACTCGTTTACGATCTCGCCGCTCGCCGCCTATGTGCTCGCGCGCGAGAACGAAATCAAATGCGTGCGGGTGATTCTCTCCGGCAAGCGCAGCGGCCTGCCCGAGGAAGCCATCCGGGAGAAGGTGAGGGAGACGTATGTATAGAATCGCCGTACTGGGCGACCGCGACAGCGTGTACGGCTTCGCGGCGCTCGGCCTCACCGTCTTTCCCGTGGAGGAGGAGACCGAGGGCGCGCGGCTGCTGCGCCGCCTCGCGGAGCAGACCGAGGAGCCCTACGCCGTGATCTACATCACGGAAGCGCTCGCCGCGAAGCTCGAGGAGGAGATCGACCGGCTGCGGGAGCGCCGCTTCCCGGCGGTCATCCCGATCCCGGGCGTGTCCGGCAACACGGGAGCCGGCCTGCGCGCCGTGAAAAAGAGCGTGGAGCAGGCGGTCGGCTCGGACATCATATTCAACAACTGACGGAAAGGGCAGGAAAAGAGGATGAGCAAAGGAACCATCAAGAAGGTGGCCGGCCCCCTCGTCATCGCCGAGGGGATGCGCGACGCGAGTATGTTCGACGTCGTGCGCGTCAGCCGCGAGCGCCTGATTGGGGAAATCATAGAGATTCACGGAGACCAGGCTTCGATTCAGGTCTATGAGGAGACGAGCGGCCTCGGCCCCGGCGAGCCGGTGGAAAGCACGGGCGCGCCGCTTTCGGTCGAGCTCGGGCCCGGCCTCATCGGCAGCATTTTCGACGGCATCCAGCGCCCGCTGGTCAAGATCATGGAGGAATCGGGCAACAACCTCCGCCGCGGCGTGGAGCTGCCCTCCCTCGACCGCGAGAAGAAGTGGACGTTCGCCCCGCGCGTGAAGCCGGGCGACACGGTGCGGGAGGGCGACGTCCTCGGCGTGGTGCAGGAGACGCCGATCGTCGAGCAGAAGATTCTCGTGCCTCCCGGCGTCGGCGGCGTGGTGCAGTCGATCACCGCGGGCGACTTCACCGTCGAGGAGACGGTGGCCGTCCTGAAAAATGAAAACGGCGGCGAGACGAAGCTCACGCTGATGCAGAAGTGGCCGGTGCGCGCCGGCAGGCCGCACGCGGGCAAGCTCCCGCCGGATATGCCGCTCGTCACGGGCCAGCGCGTCATCGACGCGATGTTCCCGATCGCGAAGGGCGGCGTGGCCGCCGTGCCGGGGCCGTTCGGCAGCGGCAAGACGGTCGTGCAGCACCAGCTCGCCAAGTGGGCCGAGGCGGACATCGTCGTCTACATCGGCTGCGGCGAGCGCGGCAACGAGATGACGGACGTGCTCAACGAGTTCCCGGAGCTGAAGGATCCCAAAACGGGCTACTCGCTCATGGAGCGCACCGTCCTGATTGCGAATACCTCCGATATGCCCGTCGCGGCGCGCGAGGCGTCGATTTACACGGGCATCACGATTGCGGAATACTTCCGCGACATGGGCTATTCCGTCGCGCTGATGGCCGACTCAACGTCCCGCTGGGCGGAGGCGCTGCGCGAGATGTCCGGCCGTCTCGAGGAAATGCCCGGCGAGGAAGGCTACCCGGCGTACCTCGGCAGCCGCCTCGCGCAGTTCTACGAGCGCGCGGGCCGCGTGCACACGCTCGGCAGCGAGCCGAGGGAGGGCGCGCTCTCCGTCATCGGGGCCGTCTCGCCTCCCGGCGGCGACATCTCCGAGCCCGTCTCGCAGGCGACGCTGCGCATTGTCAAGGTATTCTGGAGCCTCGACTCCGCCCTCGCGTACAAGCGCCACTTCCCCGCCGTCAACTGGCTGACGAGCTACTCGCTCTACACCGACAACATGGGACAGTGGTTTGACGAAAACGTCGATCCCGAGTGGATGCGCCTGCGCCAGCGCCTGATGGGCCTTCTGCAGGATGAAGCCGAGCTCGAGGAAATCGTCAAGCTCGTCGGCATGGACGCCCTCTCCGCGCCCGACCGCCTCAAGCTCGAGGCGGCGCGGTCGATCCGCGAGGACTTCCTGCATCAGGACGCCTTCCACGAGGTGGACACCTACACTCCCCTGCACAAGCAGGATACGATGATGCGCCTCGTGCTCGACTACTATGACGAATCGTCCGCCGCCCTCGCCGACGGCATTGCCATCGACGATCTCGTGGCGCTGCCCGCCCGCGAGCGGATCGGCCGCTTCAAGTACACGCCGATCGGCGAGGTCGACGCCGCGTACGAGGAGACGCGCCGCGCGCTCGCGAAGGAGATCGCGGATCTGCACCAAAAGGAGGACTTCTGATGCCAAAGGAATACAGAACCATCCAGGAGGTCGCCGGCCCGCTGATGCTCGTGCGCGGCGTGGAGGGCGTCTCCTACAACGAGCTGGGCGAGATTGAGCTTGCGAGCGGCGAGAAGCGCCGCTGCAAGGTGCTCGAGATCGACGGCGGCAACGCGCTGGTGCAGCTCTTTGAGAGCTCGACCGGCATCAACCTGAGCAACAGCCGCGTCCGCTTCCTCGGGCGCAGCATGGAGCTCGGCGTCTCTGAGGATATGCTCAGCCGCGTGTTCGACGGCCTCGGCCGCCCGATCGACAACGGCCCTGAAATCCTCCCCGACAAGCGCATGGACATCAACGGCCTGCCGATCAACCCGGCGGCGCGCAGCTACCCGCAGGAGTTCATCCAGACGGGCGTTTCCGCCATCGACGGCCTGAATACGCTCGTCCGCGGGCAGAAGCTGCCGATCTTCTCGGCCAGCGGCCTGCCGCACGCCCAGCTCGCGGCGCAGATCGCCCGCCAGGCGAAGGTGCGCGGCACGAGCGAGCCGTTCGCCGTCGTGTTCGCGGCGATGGGCATCACGTTTGAGGAGAGCAGCTTCTTCATTGAGAGCTTCCGCAAGACGGGCGCGATCGACCGCACGGTGCTCTTTATCAACCTCGCGAACGACCCCGCCGTCGAGCGCATCGCGACGCCGCGCATGGCGCTGACCGCCGCGGAATACCTCGCGTTCGAGCGTGGGATGCACGTCCTCGTCATCCTCACCGACATCACGAACTACGCCGACGCGCTGCGCGAGGTCTCCGCCGCGCGCAAGGAGGTGCCGGGCCGCCGCGGCTATCCCGGCTATATGTACACCGACCTCGCGTCCCTCTACGAACGCGCGGGACGACAGAAGGGCAAGGCGGGCTCCATCACGATGATCCCGATCCTGACCATGCCCGAGGACGACAAGACGCACCCGATCCCCGACCTGACCGGCTACATCACCGAGGGCCAGATCATTCTGAGCCGCGAGCTGTACCGCCGCGGCGTTACGCCGCCGATCGACGTGCTGCCGTCGCTGTCCCGACTCAAGGACAAGGGCATCGGCGAGGGCAAGACGCGCGCCGACCACGCGAATACGATGAACCAGCTGTTCAGCGCCTACGCCCGCGGCAAGGACGCGAAGGAGCTGATGACGATTCTCGGCGAGGCCGCCCTCACCGACGTTGACAAGCTTTACGCGAAGTTCGCCGACGAGTTCGAGCGCGAGTACGTCTCCCAGGGCTACGAGACGAACCGCGACATCGAGGAGACGCTCGACCTCGGCTGGAAGCTGCTCTCGATCCTGCCGCGCGCGGAGCTCAAGCGCATCAAGGACGAGTTCCTGGACAAGTATTATGGCAAGCAGTAACGCGCGGCACACCCGGAAAGGAGGCGAGGCGGCTTGGCCGGCACGCATGTAAATCCGACGCGCATGGAGCTGACGCGCCTCAAGCGCAAGCTCGTCACCGCCGTGCGCGGACATAAGCTTTTGAAGGACAAGCGCGACGAGCTGATGCGCCAGTTCCTCGAGCTGGTGCGCGAAAACAAATCGCTGCGCGAGCGCGTGGAGGCGGGGCTGGGGGCGGCGAACGCCAACTTCGCGATGGCGCGCGCCGCGGACAGGGGCGCGGTCCTCGACACGGCGCTCCTGACGCCGAAGCAGGAGGTGCAGCTCGAGGCGGGCGTCAAAAACGTCATGAGCGTCGAGATCCCCGTCTTTACCGTCAAGACGCGCACCCCCGACCCGAACGACATCTATTCCTACGGCTTCGCGTTTACGTCCGGCGACCTGGACGACGCCGTCCGCTCGCTCTCGGAGCTTCTCCCCGACCTGCTGCGCCTCGCGGAGGTCGAGAAGTCCTGCCAGCTGCTGGCAGCCGAGATCGAGAAGACGCGCCGCCGCGTCAACGCCCTCGAGCACGTCATGATCCCCGATATGCAGGAGAACATCCGCTATATCACGATGAAGCTCGACGAAAACGAGCGCAGCACGCAGATCCGCCTGATGAAGGTCAAGGATATGATGCTGAGGGAAGCCATCGAGGAGCGGCGGGCGCGGAGCGCCGAGGCCGCGGGCGGCTGAGTCCGCCAGGCAGCGGGCACGAAAACCGGCTGTTATACGCGAACCCCCCTCTGCCGCCGGCAGAGGGGGGTTCGTGCGTCGTAAGGCGGCGGGAGCGTCCCGCGCTCACGCCTGCCCGAAGGGCAGACCGCGCAGAAACGCCAGTCCCTGCGCCATCTCCTTCTCAAAATCCGTCCAGCCGCACTCGATGGAGACGCGGCCGTGATACCCGGCCCCGCGCAGCGCGGCGGCGAAGCGGCGCAGGTAGTCCCCGCCGTCCGCGCCGGGCGTGACGCGGCGGGGCGGCTCCGCCGCGTGAATGTGGACGAGCAGCTCCTTCTCCCGCTCGAGGACGGAGAGCGGCTCGTCCTCGCAGAAGACGTGGTACGCGTCCGCGAGCAGCCGGACATGGGAAAGCCCCAGCGGACGCAGCAGCGCCGCCGCCTCGCCAACCGTGTTGAGGACGTTGCACTCCTCCCGGCGCAGCGGCTCAATCGCGAGCGTCACGCCCGTCTCCGCGCAGACGCCGTCGCACAGCGCAAGAAAGTCCGCGATCACGGCCTCGCCCGTCTCCCGAGAGACGCCGTCGGGAATCCGCCGCGCCCCGCCGCTGCCGAAGACGACGACCCGGATCCCGAACGCCGCCGCCCGGCGCAGGACGGCGCGGACGTGCGCGGCGAGCGCGTCCCGCTGCTCCTCCCGGAACAGCGAAAGCTCGCCCGGCAGGAAGCAGTTCGCCGTTTCCACCGGCAGGCCGCCCGCCTGCACCTCCCGTTTGAGCGCGGCGAATTCCCCGTCCGTCAGCCCCGCGAGCGGTGCGGCGGCAAGCTCCGCGTAGTCAAAGCCCATCCCGAGCAGCCGTTCCGCCCTTTCGGCGTCGTACGGCCCGCCCGGCAGGCAGCATCCGAATTTCATAGAGCACCCCTCCCTTGCCCTCATTCTACCGTCAGATTGCGGTGTTGTAAACGGATTCGGGCAAAAATGGTCAAAAACATCCCCCAAAAAGTTTGAAAATGCACCTTTCCAACCGTCAAAAGTGTGATATGATAGTCGCAGAAGCGTTCCTGCCCCATTCCATTGGATAAGGAGAGACTGCCCATGAAAATGACGTTCCGCTGGTACGGGGAGTCCGACCCCGTCACCCTCGACAAAATCCGGCAGATCCCGCGGATGAGCGGGATCGTCTCCGCCGTCTACGACGTCCCGCCCGGCGAGGTGTGGCCGCGGGAGAGCATCGCCCGCATCAAGGCGCAGGCCGAGGCGCACGGCCTCGCCTTCGAGGTCGTCGAGAGCGTGCCCGTCCCCGAAGAAGTGAAGCTCGGCGGGCCGGACGCCCCGCGCATGATCGCCAACTACTGCGAGACGCTGCGCCGTCTCGGCGAGGCGGGCGTGCAATGCGTCTGCTACAACTTCATGCCCGTCTTCGACTGGCTGCGCAGCGAGCTTGCCCGGCAGCAGGCGGACGGCGCGAACGCCCTCGCGTACGACGAGGCCGCGGTCCTCGCGATGAACCCGCTCGAGAGCGAGCTCTCGCTTCCGGGCTGGGATGAGAGCTATACGAAGGAGCAGCTCGGCGCGCTGATGCGGCGGTATCAGGCGCTTTCCGAGGACGATCTCTGGCGCAATCTCCGGACCTTCCTCTCCGCCGCCGTCCCCGCCGCCGAGGAGGCCGGCATCCGCATGGCCATCCATCCGGACGATCCGCCGTGGGGCATCTTCGGCCTGCCGCGCATCATCACCTGTGAGGAGAACCTCGACCGGTTCCTGTCGCTCGTCGACAGCCCCGCAAACGGCCTGACCTTCTGCACCGGCTCGCTCGGCGCGTCCCCCGCGAACGATCTGCCGCGTCTCGCGGAGAAGTACGCCGCGCGCATCCCGTTCGCCCATCTGCGCAACATCCTGCGCACCGGCGAGCGGCAGTTTGAGGAGGTCGGCCATCCGAGCGCGTGCGGCTCGCTCGACCTGTACGCCATCGTGCGCGGCCTTCTGCGCGGCGGCTTCGACGGCTGGGTGCGCCCCGACCACGGCCGCATGATCTGGGGCGAGACGGGAAGATACGGCTACGGCCTGTATGACCGCGCCCTCGGCGCGGCGTATCTGAACGGCCTGTTCGAGGCCGTCGAAAGAGGAGGAGTCTGAGATGAACAAGACCATCGTCATCACCGGAGCGGGCGGCGTGCTCTGCTCCGCGTTTGCAAAGGATCTCGCGAAGACCGGCGCGCCCGTCGCGCTGCTCGACCGCAACCTCGAGGCCGCCGAGGCCGTCGCCGCCGAAATCCGCGCCGCGGGCGGGAACGCCCGGGCGTACGAGACGGACGTGCTCGACAAGGCCGCCCTCGAAAAGACGCACGAGGCCGTCCTCCGCGACCTCGGCCCCTGCCGCGTCCTGCTCAACGGCGCGGGCGGCAACAACCCGCGCGCCACGACCGACCACGAGATCTTCGAGCCGGGCGACGAGCTCGCCTCCGACATGAAAACCTTTTTCAACCTCGCGCCGGAGGGCTTCGACTTCGTCTTCCGCCTCAACCTCATGGGCACGCTGCTGCCGACGCAGGTCTTCGCGAAGGATATGCTCGGGCAGGAGGGCTGCTGCGTCCTCAACATCTCGTCGATGAACGCCTACCGCCCCCTGACGAAGATTCCCGCCTACTCGGGCGCGAAGGCCGCCGTCTCGAACTTTACCCAGTGGCTGGCCGTCCACTTCGCGGAGCAGGGCATCCGCGTCAACGCGATTGCTCCCGGCTTCTTCGTCACGAACCAGAACCGCGCCCTGCTGTTCCACGAGGACGGCACGCCCACGCCGCGCACCGGCAAGATTCTCGCCGCCACCCCGATGAAGCGCTTCGGCGAGCCGGAGGAGCTCCTCGGCGCGGTGCGCTGGCTCATCGACCCCGAGGCCGCGAGCTTCGTGACGGGCGTCGTCATCCCGATCGACGGCGGTTTTTCGGCGTATTCCGGCGTGTAATTGATTCCAATCTGTATATTACGGGAGGAGAAATACAATGCGTTATCAAATTGCAGCCTTTGCCGACGAGGCCGACGCGAAAATTTCTGGCCAGATCGAGGCCATGCGGGCGGAGGGAATCTCGCTGCTCGAGGTGCGCGGCGTCGACGGGAAGAGCGTCGCCGACCTGACGGCGGCGGAGGCGAAGGCCCTGCGCGCCCGGCTCGCGGACGAGGGAATCGCCGTCTGGTCGGTCGGCTCGCCGTACGGCAAGTCGGAAATCAGGGAGCCGTTCGGCCCCCGTCTCGACGAATTCCGCCGAGGGCTTGAGATTGCCGAAGCCCTCGGCGCGTCGAATATCCGCCTGTTCAGCTTCTATCTGCCGCAGGGCGAAGCGCCGGAGACGTTCCGCGACGAGGTGCTCGAGCGCCTTTCCCGCTTCTGCGAGGCGGCGAAGGGAAGCGGGATTGTCCTGTGCCACGAGAACGAGAAGGGTATTTACGGCGACATCGCCCCGCGCTGCGCGGAGCTTCAGCGCGCCCTGCCGGAGCTGCGGGCCGTCTTCGACCCGGCGAACTTCATCCAGTGCGGCCAGCCGACGCTTCCCGCGTGGGAGCTGCTCGCGCCGTATGTGGAATATATGCACATCAAGGACGCCCTCGCGGACGGCAGCGTCGTCCCGGCGGGCTGCGGCGAGGGGCATCTGCCGGAGCTGCTCGACCAGTATCAGGGGAAGGTGCTGACGCTCGAGCCGCATCTTGCCGTGTTCGAGGGGCTCGCGTCGCTCGAGCAGGAGGGCGCGCGCTCGGACGTCCCGACATACCGGTACGCGTCGAACCGCGAGGCGTTCGCCGCCGCTGCCGCCGCGCTGCGGAAGCTGCTCGGCGAGAGCGCATAACCATCGAAAAGCGCTGACAAGGGAGGAAAACAGCATGAGAAAGGTAAAGCTCGGCATCATCGGCGTGGGCAATATGGGCTCGGGCCATCTGAAAAACATCAAGCAGGGTCTCTGCCCCGAGATCGAGGTTGCCGCCGTCGCGGACATCAACCCCGACCGTCTGCAGTGGGCGAGGGAGCAGCTCGGTGAGGAGCTGCCCGTCTTCTCCACGGCGGAGGAAATGCTCGACAGCGGGCTGATTGAGGCGGCGCTCGTCGCCGTGCCGCACTACGACCATCCGAAGTACGCGATGGAATGTTTTCAACGGAACCTGCACGTCATGGTGGAAAAGCCGGCGGGCGTGTACACAAAGCAGGTGCGCGAGATGAACGAGGCCGCCGCGAAGGCGAGCGTGAAGTTCGGGATGATGTTCAACCAGCGCACCGACCACATTTACCGCAAGATGCGCGAGCTCGTGCAGGGCGGCAGCCTCGGGCAGATCCGCCGGACGAGCTGGATTATTACGAACTGGTACCGTCCGCAGGCGTACTACGATTCCGGCGCGTGGCGCGCGACGTGGAGCGGCGAGGGCGGCGGCGTGCTGCTGAACCAGTGCCCGCACAACCTCGACCTGTGGCAGTGGATCTGCGGGATGCCGGTTCTGGTGGACGCGAAGCTCCACTTCGGCAAATGGCACGACATCGAGGTCGAGGACGACGTGACGGCGTACGTCGAGTATGCGAACGGCGCGACGGGCACCTTCATCACCTC
>CALWIH010000051.1 GCA_944380675.1 uncultured Clostridia bacterium
GCAGCCAAGTCCATTCCAGCACCCGGCCTTCCTCATTCCGCAACACCCCCCTGGGGTGTGGGTCTATTGTACCGCATTCCGCGGTAAATGTCAACTAACTCATCTCCAAAAACAAAATCGGACTTGACGATTTTTACATTGTTCCTTCGTCCTTTTTTGTTGCCGCTCCATTTTGGATTGGGAGCGGGGAGAAAGGGGAACGAATGAATAATGAAGTCGCTTCGCTGATGAATAATGAATAATGAATAATAAAAGACCGCCCCGAAGGGCGATCTCAGCTTGTCGAAAAAAAGTCCGCACCCAATCAGATGCTCTGGTCACGGCGCAGCCCGTCCCGAAATATTCTCCCCACACCCCTCACCCGCGCGTCTCCTCCTTCTCCGCGTCCAGCGTTTTGCAGAGGAACAGCTCCGGCGGCTGGGCGAGCGGGCAGTCCTGCAGCAGGAGAACGCCGCAGTCGCGGTAGCCAAGCCGGCGGTAGAAGAGCTGCGCGTCCTCGTCCGACTGGGTCGAGGTGAGCGCCATCGAATAGCCGAGCGCGCGCATCTCGTCCTCCCAGAGAGCCATCGCGCGCCGGCCCGCGCCGTGTCCGCGGGCTTCGGGAAGCAGGAACAGCAGATTGAGAAACGGGAGATTGTCCCAGAGGGCGCAGTAGTGCAGCAGGCCGCAGGGCTTGCCGTCCTCGCAGACGAGAAAGCCGAGGCGGCCCGATACCTTGCGGGAAAAGCCCTGCTCCGTCGTGTGCCTGTCGATGGAAAGCCAGAAGGCGCGGTCGCTCTCCCGGACGGGGCGAAGGGTAATCATGGGCAGCGCTCCTTTCCGAAGACCGCGTCACGAGGCGGGGGTCTTGACGACCTCCGCGTCCTCCCGCAGTACCCAGACAATATTTCCGTCCGTGAGGCGAACCTTGAGCATTCCTCCCGCGGACGCCATATAGTCGAGCGCCTCGCCGGGACTGAGGACGGACGACGGCGCAAGCTCGCCGCCCGAAAGCCGGTACGTCTGCGCACCGTCCTCCCCCGCGGCGAGGGAATACTCGTAAACGGGCTCGTCCAGCTCGCGCAGCGCGGAGACGGCGACATAGCCGGAGCGCTCCCCGTCGCTCACGGGGATGTATTCGAGCTCGGCGTACTCCGCCGCGACCATCGAGCTGAGGAGATAGACGACCGTCCCCTCCTCGAAGCTGCCGCCGCTGTACGGCTCGGAGAGGAGCATCGGAAGGAGGTTCGGCTCCTCGAAGGAGGGATAGTAAAGCTCCGTGTCCTCTGTGACCTCGTACTCCTCAAACGGCTCCGCGAGGGCGAAGTTCGACGCCATGTACGCGCTGTAGCTCTCCGTGCAGACGGAAAGCCCCCGGAAATACAGGCAGATCGGAACGGCGGCGGTGAGCAGCAGCACAGGAATGCGCACCGGGGCGAGCGGAATCGCGAACGCGAGGAGCATCACCGCCATGCACGCCGCGGAAAGGACGGCCAGCGCGGTGAATATCCGCGCGGGCGCGGACGAGCCGAGCCACGCCATCCACACGCCGCAGCGGTCGAGCGAGACGAGCTCCGCGGCGAACACGACGCCGGGGAAAATGCCGAGGAGCATGACGGCCTCCGCGAACAGGAAGAAGACGCTGCCGGTCTTCTCACGGAACACGCGGATGAGCGAATGCATTCCCGTGAGAATCAGCCCCATCCCCATTCCGGAGAGAATCCACGGGGCGAAATCCCCGATGCGCGTAATCGCTCCGTTAAGGAAGCCCACCGCGAAGACGAGGAGCGCCGAGACAAATTCCGCTATGATAAAAAACACCATCTCGGCGCTGCACCTCCCCTCCGCGGCGGCCTTCTCCGCCGGCTGTTTGCGAGACAAGCGTCCCGTGCCGTTCGGCCTATCGATTTTATATCATACCATATTCGCGGTTTTTATGCAACCATCCCGACACTTCCCGGGCATTTCCCGCTCTTTTTCGGTCATTTTCCCCCACATCGGAGGAAACGGGCGAGGCATACCGCTGAAAAAAAGCCGTCCGCCCCCGGGAGGCTCCCGGGGCGGACGGATGCGTTTCTCGTTCAGGAATGCGCCTCGTCCGGACTGCCGGCGGCGAGAATTTTCATCTGCGCTTCGGGAGCCGGGAGCGGCTTGGAATACAAAAAGCCCTGCAGCACGTCGCAGTGAAGCTCCCGGAGCGCGTCGGCCTGCCGCTGCGTCTCGATGCCCTCGGCGAGAATGGTCACGCCGAACTCATGCCCGACCTGAATCATCCCGCGCAGGATGGCCCTGCCGTTTTTCGTGGCATAATTGTCCACGAGCGCCTTGTCGAGCTTGATGCCGTCGATGGGGTACTGCTGCAGGTCGAAGAAGGAGGTGAAGCCCTCGCCGAAATCGTCGAGCGCGATGCGCACGCCGTATTCGCGCATCGCCGCCATGTTTTTCGTCAGCTGCGACAGGTGGGAGACGGGGGCGCTCTCGGTCAGCTCGAAGATGAGCAGCCAGCGCGGGAACGTAAAGCCGTCCATGATCTCCCTGCACTTCTCCACGAAGTCCGCCGCGGCGAAGGTCTCGCGGGAAAAATTGCACGAGAGGAAAAAGGTGCGAACGCCGCGGGAGGCGAGCTCCTGCAGAAACTCGCACGCAGAACGCAGACAGGCGTAGTCCAGCAGGCTGACAATCCCCTCCCGCTCGAGCAGGGGAACGAACACGTTCGGCATCAAAAGCCCCTTCTCGGGATGCATCCACCGGGACAGCGCCTCGCCGCCGACAATCCGCCCCGTGTGCGCGTCGACGTAAAACTGAACGAAAAGCTGAAACTCACGGCCGCTGACCGCGCGGTTTATCGTGGCGCGCAGCCGCTTTTCCAGCTCGAGCTTTTTGAGCGTCTCGTCGGTAAACATCCGCCAGGGCTCGCCGCTGTGCAGCGCGTCCTGCGACGCCTGCTCCGCGTTGAAAAGCGCCTCGCTGAGGTCCCTGTCCTCCCTGTGCAGCGGGCAGACGCCGGCGCTGACTCTGACGTCAAACGGCTTGCCGTGCGTCTCCGGATACGAGCGGAGGCGCTCGACCGCGGCTTCGACCCATTGCCCGAGCCTCTCCTCGCTTCCCGAGAGCTTGAGAAGGGCAAACGCGTTCTCCGAGCTGCGGGAGAGGATGTCCGTCACGGAGCAGAGCTCCCGCAGCGTCAGGGCGCAGTACCGGAGCGCGTCGTCCGTCTCCTGCCCGCCCGCGAAGCGGTGCAGGCGGTCGGCGTCCACGGTGAAGACGACCATGCTGTAGAGGACGCGGTTCCTGTCATGCAGCATTTTGGAAGCGCTCCGCCGCAGATACTCCACCCCGCACAGCCCCGTGACGGCGTCGGTCTCGTATTCCTTCCGCTCCGTCAGAAGCCGCCGGCGGTAATGGCGGATGACGCCGCCGAGCGCGCACAGAAGCACGAAGACGGCGAGGGCAAGGCTCGCGGCGAGCAGCGGGGAAACGGCGCTGCCGTCCGGCTGCGGCGCAGTTTCAATCAGGACGCCGCCGACCTCCTCGGCGGTGACGGAGCCGAAATACCGCTCCAGCTCCGCGGAGAGACCGGCGGGCGCGGCCTTCGTGAGGTAGACGACGTACGCCGTCTCCTCCCCGCCGTAGGTGGTGCGGAACAGCGTCACGCTCTCCCTCGACCGGGGAGCCTTCTCGTCCTGCGTGTAGCCGGACACGATATCCACCTGATAATTTCCGGCGAGGTGCTCGCGCATATCCTCCCCGCCGTCGTCATAGTAGACGAGCTCGTACCCCTCCTGCTCCGCGAAGCGCCGCAGCAGCTCGGGGAGGACGCCCTCGTATGTGCCGGTTTCGGCGCTGTAGCGCTCAATCGGCCCGGCGTCCGGATTCCCGGCGACGTAAATCAATCTGCCTTCTTCCATGCGAATCCCCTCTCCGCGTCGTCCCCGGCCTCAAACAGAGACAGGTTGCCCTCGCTGCCGGGCGCGGCCTGTCTGACGGGCCGCGCCTCCCGCGGCGCGTCCGCTCCGGCCTGCGTCCGCGCGCGCGGCAGCTCCGCCGCCGCTGCCCGGGCGAGGCGGCCGTTTTCCCGGCGGAGCCGCTCGCAGGTCTCTCTGAGCTGAGCGAGCTCCTCCTCCTTTTTCGCAAGCTCGCTCCGCAGGCTGTCCGCCGTCTCCCGGAGAAGGGTCTCCCGCTCCGTCAGGCGGGCGGAAAACTGCTCGTCGAGCTCCGCCACATATTCGCAGACGTCGCCCTTTCGGTAGCCCCAGAGACTCGTTCTCAATTCGCTGATCTTCATAGCTTCCCCCTATTTGAATTCGATTTTTTTGCGCTCAATCCTGCCCCAGGAGCGCCGCTTTTTGCGGTAGCCGATGAGAGAGGTCGCCCGCACCCAGGCAAGGATAAACCGCAGGCACGACACCTCGAGCGCGCACAGGCCGATCGCCTTGAACACATCCGAGACGCGCAGCTTCAGGTCGATGGTGTGGATGCGCGCAAAGAAGGCCGTGAGCGACAATATCGCCGAGTACACCACATAGACGGCGAAAAACAGCACCATGAACGGGATGTTGATGAGGTCGAGGAAGAAGGCCATCACCATCGTGACGACGCCGAAAATCTCGATGTACGGCGAAAACAGCTCGTAGATGAGGAAATACACATACGAGAGAAAGCCGACGAGGCCGAAGCGCGGATTCGCGAGAATTTTGCGGTGGCGGAACATCGACTCGAACAGGCCGATGTGCCACCTGCGCCGCTGCTTGCGCAGGTCGCCGAGCTTTTCGGGGGCCTGCGTCCAGCAGATGGCGTCCGTCGCGTAGCGGATGCGGTACGGGATGTTGTGCTCGCGGCAGAAGACGTGAAGCTTCACGACGAGCTCCATGTCCTCGCCCATCGTCGTCGAGTCGTAGCCGCCCGCGTCGACGACCGTGCTCTTCTTAAACAGGCCGAACGCGCCGGAGATGATGATGCTGCCGTTGAATTTGTCGAAGAGAATCCGCGCGGCGAGGAAGGAACGGTCGTACTCGAGCACCTGCATACAGGGAAGCACCTTGTCCGGCATCCGGTACGAGAGAACGCGCCCGTTCTCCAGCTTCGCGCCGTTGCAGGGGCGCACCGCGCCGCCCACGGCGACGACGCTGCCGTCCTCGACGACGGGGCGGACGATTTTCTCGAGGGAATCGTACTGCAGCACGGAATCGGCGTCCATGCAGACGAAGTACGGGTACTTCGACGCGTTGATGCCCATGTTGAGCGCGTCGGCCTTGCCGCCGTTTTTCTTGCAGATGAGGGTGATCGGCACCTTCTCGTCGAGCGATTCGTAGACGGCCAGCTCCGGCTGGCAGGCAATCATGCGGTGAATCGGCCGCGTCACCTGCCGCATCCGGAAGGCGTCGAGAAGGGTCTGCGCCGTGTTGTCGCGGGAGCCGTCGTCGACGACGATGATCTCGTAGAGCTTATAGTCGAGGCTGAGCAGCGAGCGGACCGTCGAGACGATCGTGACCTCCTCGTTGTACGCCGGGACGACGATGCTCACCGGCACATAGTAGTTCTGGTGCAGCTCGTTCTTGAGGAAATTCCTGCGCTTGACCTGGTACAGCGTCGACGAGCCGACGAGCACCGACAGGAACAGAAAGCTCGCGTACCCAATCATGTAGGCGACGAAAAAGACGCCGACCCAGTTGAAAAATGTCTTGAACGCGTCCATCACGGGCGTTCAGCCTCCCTTCCTGTGCAGCGTGTGGGTTTCCAGACGGTACAGCAGCATCTCGCGCGCGTACCGGTCGCTGCCGGTGACAATGTCGGCGACGTCCTCGTAGCCGACATTGTGCGCTTCCAGACTGGAAGCCGCCGCGTAGCGGATGTACCAGTTCGGGCTGTGCAGCGCCTCCTTGAGCGCCGCGACGACGCGCTCGCCGGGATACCGCGCGAGGGACGAGACGCTGACCGTGGCGTATTCCCAGCGCAGCGGATCGCTCTCCGACGCGAACGCGAGCAGGGGCTCGAGCGCCGGATCGTACGGATACCGCCCGAAATAGCGGACGGCGGAGAGGCGCAGCTCCTTGGCGGCCGAGGCGTCCCGCAGCAGCGAGAGCATCTCCCGCCGGTACGCCCCCGAGCTGAACCGGATGTAGTTGAGAACGGCCAGCTGCGTGCGCTCGGAGAAGGAATGCAGCTCCTTCCAGAGCGGGTCGATGAGCGTCTCATGGTTCCCCGTGTAGCCGAGGAGCGTCTCCGTCAGGATTTTGTCGTGGACGAACACGGAGCCTCTGTCCTGAATCCGCAGCCCCTCGACGACGTGCTCCGGGCTGCCGAACGAGCAGAGCGCCTGCAGCGCGTTCACGCGGCAGTAGAGGTTTTCCTTGCCCATGTACTCGAGCAGCACCTCCTGCACCGAATGCACGGGAAGATGCCGGTGCAGCATATAGTGCGAGAGGAAATAGGAGAAGTACGCCGTCTGCTCGCTGTCGCGGTGCAGGTAGACGAGGGAAAGATGGAGAACCGTCGGCTGAATCTCCTCGAGATACGCCCTGCCGCCCGGCGCGTCCTCCGCCGTCAGGGCGCGGAGCACCGGCTCGAACGCGGCCAGATTCCGCACGCGCCTGAGCTCTCTCTGCAGCAGGTCAAGGTGCCTGCGCTCCACCGGCTCGCCGCGCGAGAGGCGGTCCGTCTGCGCCGAGACCAGGCGGAGAAAGCGCTGCTGCCGCTTCGCGAGCCGCGGCTCGCTGCCGCGTATCAGGACGGCGTACACGATGTTGAAGACAATCATGCTCGCGCACACCGCTCCGTAAAGATAAATCATCACTTCCACGCCCAACGCGGGTTCCTCCCTTCCTTCCGGATTACGCGGCGCCTGCCCAGTAGTCCTGCAAAATGTAATACGATTCCTTGAGCCGCTCGTGGCTCGTCACGTCTCTCCCCCAGCCCTGCAGCGGGAACTCCCCGAGCGGGATGCGCCATTCGGTGTACGCGCCGCTGCACACGCCCACATACATTCTGTCGATGGAGAGGTTCTCCACGCCGTAGTGCTCGTAGTAATCGTCGTGGATCTGCATCTCGGAGGGGTTCGAGAAGTTGAGCAGCTGCCACGGCAGGCGCACCTCCACGGCGTCCTCGGTGAAGATGAAATCCGCGAGGGAGTTGAACGACTCGTCCTCGGGGTTCGCGTTGCCGTAAAGGAGCTTTCCCGTCTCGTACGTCTCCGCGCTGGCCTGCCAGTTGCCGGTGAGCAGCGGCGTCGCCGTCTGCAGCAGCAGGGAAATCGACTTGAAGACGGGCGTGTCGGCGTCGACGGGATCCATGTACGGGTCGAGATCGTCCGTCTCGTGCAGGAACATCGCGCGCAGCACCTCGTACCGCTCCTGCACGAGAAGGCGGCTGTTGTCCTCGCCGTCAATGACGAGCAGAAAATCGCAGGCGCGCTCGAAGGAGAGATCGTATTGCAGGCAATAGGTGCTTCCCGTCTTCTGCGTGGTGTCTATGGGCAGGTAGAGCGTGTCGCTCTCCGGGTCAAAGTTCTCCTTCTCGATGAGGAAGTAGAGAAATTTCTCGTCGTACTGCATCGAGACGGACGTCCCCTCATAGACGCAGACAGGCTCCACGCCCTCCCAGTCGGAGAGGTCGCCGTCGACATAGCAGACGCTCTCCGTTTCGCCCGGGTCGAACGCGAGCAGGCCGAAATACTGCTCGTTCGTCTGGTAGTCGCTCCAGTACGGGGTGTTCAGCAGGTCGACGGCGTGCATCGTGTTCCAGGTGCGCTTGAACCACTCGTCCTGCCAGGAAAAGACGCAGCTCCCCGCGCATCCTGCGGCCATGATGTCCTCATAGCAGCTCACGATGGCTTCCCCCTGCTCCTGCTCCGTCATATGGCCCTGGTTGCGGCCCGTGTTGTAGTCCCGCTGGGCCATGCCGCGGCCCGTCGAGACGCCGTACTCCGAGATGACGACGGGAACGGTGTGGTAATTCGTGAGCGCCTTGAGATAGGCGTAGTAGGTGTTCTCCCGCCCGGAAGGGTCGCGGTAATCGGCGTCCTCCCCGCCGGGGAGATAGTCCTCGATCGGCGCGCCGGCGTCAAATTCGCTGACGGCCACCGTTTGGTCCTCCCAACGGGAATCCCCCTCGACCATCGGCGTCGCGCGCAGTATATAGTTGAGGTAATCCGGATAGTACGGGTAGACGTGGTACGAGGCAAAGCAGCCGGGCAGGAAGGCGTCCGTCGCCCGGATGTGCTCGACGTCGACCGTCGCGCACTTCATGAAGTAGACGGTGATGTCCTCCGGGTAGGCGAAGGGATCCGTCGTCGGCCAGTTGGAAAAGGCCAGCAGGCGCTGCTCCTTGTACTTCGAAGTCTCGTACTCGATCAGCTTGTCGCCCGCCTCGCACAGCATCGCCTCGAACGGGGAGGCGTCCTCTGTCGTGCAGAGGTATTTTCCCTGATAGGAAGTGCGCTCCGGGTACTTCTCGTCGGTGTAGACGACGGTGACGTCCTCCCACTCGACGCCGAGGATGTACCCGATGACCCACGGCGAGACGTCCTTCCGGTAGCTGCCGGAGCCGAGGCCGTAGCCGAGAGAAAAGTTCTTCTGCCCGTGCAGGATGTCGACGAGGGTGCGGCTGTCGCGAATCAGCGCGTCGAGGAACTCCTCGTCGTACGCGTCGCGGTGGGAGTTCTGGACGTAGTCGTTCACCCACACGCCGTGAATCAGCCAGAGCGGCTCCTTCCCCTCCGCCTCCCGCTGGGTGTTGTACGCGTAGAAGGCGTTGTAGAAGTCGTCGTGCAGGATGGTATAGACGCGGATGGTGTTCGCGCCGAGCTCCTGAATCCAGCCGAACCAGCGCAGGTACGTCTCCTCGTCGATGGCGTAGTCCGTCGCCCACTTGCCCGGCAGGCCGACGCCCATGTTGACGCCGCGGATCTCGAAGGGCTCCTTCTCCCCGCCGCGCTCCATGTAGATGGTGTCCTCATCCGTTGACATAAAGGTCGAGACGGGCGCGTCGGGATTAAAATCCACATACACGCCGAGGTCGTATATCGCGTACTGAACAAGAAAGACAACCAGCGCCACGGCGCAGGCAATGATGATAAACTTCTTCATGGCGCTCCTTTCTCAGTGGTTGAACTTCTTGACCTTGGACTCGTGGCAGTACTGCTGCAGTGCGTCGATGTACTCGTCCATCCACGCGCCGCGATTGTAGACGGATTCCTTGAGCTGTTTGACCGCTTCCTCGTGGTCCTCCGGGTTGCGGTCCTCCGGCCGGAGCGGGCGGTACTCGCTGAAGGTGTAGCCCCACACCTCGAAGTTGCGGCCGACGGCGGGGCCGAGATAGTCGATCGTCTCGTCGATGTACGCGGCGAGGGCGTCGTCGCTCAGAATCGTCTCGCGCAGCTCGCGGTAGCGGTCGATGATGCGGGCGACAAAATTCTCGTCCTTGAGAAGCATATAGTACCACACGCAGTTCTGCATCTCGAAATGCTGCGGGGTCATGGTGGACTGGGTGTAGTTGTCGCACGCGGAGTTGAAGTCCCAGACGACCATCTTGTACTTGCCGCCGATGTCCTTGTACAGGTACGTCGAGAGCCAGCCCGCGTCATAATTCGTCGTGAACTCGTTGAGGATGAAATAGTCGGCGAAGGAACCGGCGTCGATCCACTGGTCGAAGCCGTAATCGTCCGTGTCGTAGTCGTAGGAATAGAGTGCCTTCTCAAAGTCGGAGAAATCCTGCTCGATGGCTCCGGCGAGCTCCTCCGTCAGGGAGCCGGAGCGGGGGTAGACGATGTTCATCTGCATCAGGCTGCGCAGCGAAAAATTTGTGAACGTCGTGATGTTTTTGAGTTCATTGCTGCTGCCGCGGTCGAGGCGCACCACATAGCCCGTCTTCGTCGTGCCGTCGATCGGCTCGGAGATATTGAGCCGCGCGTCCTCGCCGTTCGTGATGGTTTCCGTCATCACATAGACGCCCTTGTATTCCCCGTTGACCATCACCTCGCAGAAGCGGACGTTCGGGGCGTAGTCCATGATTTCGCCGGCAATGTTGTACCACATATAGTTGCGGATGAGAGTCTTGTCGAGGTACGGGCCGTGGAGCGCCCACTCGTAATGGGTGTCCATCCCCATCATCTCCTCATTCCGGTACGCGCCGTCCCCATCCGTGAGGCGGATGAGGTAGCCCTTCTTGTCGAAATAGCGCGACGAATTGCCGCGTACGCGGATGAGCATCTCGCTCTCGAGATCCGGTTCGTCGGAGGGGTGATGGTTCGAGTCGTCTCCCCAGATGACGGAGATGTGCGCCGAGAGCATCGCCTCCCCGTCCTCCGTCAGGGTGAAGCCGAGGTCCGTCCCGCCGGACGGCCCGCCGATCGGCTCGCCGGGGATCTCCTGCCCCTGCGTGTCGATGAGGACGAGCGGCAGATGCGTGCACAGCTCGCCGCCGTCGCAGTCACAGCCGGCGTCGGGGCCGCGGGACGTCAGGTGCTGGTGAACGCGCGTCTCCGCGTTTTCCGGCAGCATCGCGGAGAGCAGCAGGACGGAGCCCAGCATGGCGGCTGCCGCCAGCACCCCCGCGAGACGGTATTTCATGTGCCTTCCCCTCCTTTTCCGCCGCGCCGCGGCTCAGCTGCTGATCTCGTCATTCTGCGTCACAAGGTTGCAGTACTCCACGCCGTCAATCTCGTAGACGGCGTCGGTGATGCTCTTTCTCCCCGCGGCCTTCCTGCCTCCGGCGCGGCGCACGGTCCTCCTGCCGAGCTCATAGATCAGCTCGACGGTCGTCTCCGTCGTGTTCTTGACGCGCAGGTTCGCCTTGTGGGCGTAATACTGGAAAATGAGCGCCTCGAGCCGTTCCTCGCTCACGCGCGACGCGCGGATGATGAGGAGAAGCCTGTCGTCGTTCTTGATGCGGCCCATCACGAGCAGGACGAGGAAGGTGAACGCGCTGCCGGCTCCCGCGACGAGGAAATCGCCCGCGCCGCAGCAGATGCCCACGACAATCGCCCAGAAGATATAGACGGTGTCGCGCGAATCCTTGATGGCCGTGCGGAAGCGCACGATGGACAGCGCGCCCACCATGCCGAGGGAGAGCGCGATGTTGTTGCCGATGACGATCATCACCGCCGTCGTCACCGTCGTGAGCGCCATCAGCGAGACGTTGAACTTCTTGCTGTAGATGCTTCCCTCATGGGAAATCGCGTACGACAGGAAGATGAAAAAGGCTATCACCGTACCGGCGAGCAGCCGCAGGACGATGGTCTCCGGGGTCAGCTGCCCCGAGCTTTCCAGTAAATCCATCAAAATTTCTCTCATGTGCGTTGCCTCCCAAACAGATTAGCCGCCCGCGCGCCGCGCGTCACAGGCTGAATTTCAGCCCGGCCGACCGGGCCAGGCAGTATTTGCTGACCGAGAGCTCCGAGCGGTCAGCGGCGCTGACCAGGTTTTTCAGGTAGCTGAGCAGAAAACCGTTGTACTTGACCTCGAGAATCGCGTGGAACGGGTCGAGGACGGGATACAGATTCAGCTCCCGGGAAAAGAGCGCGAAGGACGCCTCCGTCGCGCGGATCTCGTGGTCGAACGTCACGCGGATCTTGTTCTCCTTCGCGATGTACGCCTTGCGGCGGTACTCGACGATCGTCTTCGGCAGATAGCAGCGCGTCCGCATCATGCCGTAGCACTCCGCCGCGAAGGGCTCCTCGTAGCGGAGAAGGGGCTCGTACCGCCCGGCCGCGAGCGCCTCGGCGTCCGCGCGGGAGACGCGCAGCGAGCGCTTCTTCTGGCAGGCGCCCTGTTTCTGCTTCATTTCCAGCATCGCGAAATCGGAGTCGGGCGAGTAGACGCGCAGGCGGAGCTTTCGCCGCAGCTCGACGCCGTCGAGCTTTTCGGCGTAGTCGCGCTCGCCGACCGTGTCAAAGTACAGCGAGCGGATACTGTAGCCCAGCGCGCCGTTGTGCGGGTCGGAGAGCATCACCTGCGCGAACCGGGAGGACAGTCTCTCCATATCAAGCAGGTTCAGAAGGTATTTCTTCTCCTGCCGGTATACCTCATTCAAAGCGGCACCTCCAACAAAAAAAGCTGCAAAAAGCCGACAGGGAAAGCCCCCTTCGATTTTTTGCAGCCTGACAATCGTAGCACTCATGCCGTAGACTCAAAGCTTTGCGTCCCCGCCTTTCGGCGGGTTTGCCCTTTTATGCTGCCGGCGGCGCTTCACCGCATCCCGGCCAGCGCCCGCGTCACCTGCTCGTAGCGGCTCTCAAGCTCCCCGAGCAGAAGCCTCGCGCCCTCCATGTCGGAGGCGCGCAGCCGCTCGACCAGCTCGCTCACCGTCTGATACAGGCCGCGCAGCGCGAGATTGCCCGCCACGCCCTTGAGCGTGTGCGCCGCCGTGAAGGCGCGCTCCGCGTCGCCGTCCCCGAGCGCGCGCACCAGCTCCGCGTAATTCCGATCCTCCGGAAACCGCGTGAGAAAGCGCAGCAGCAGCGATTCATTGTTCATGAAGCGAGCCAGCGCGTCGGCGACGTCAATCCCGGCGGCTGTCAGGCGCTCCATATCAAGCGGATCCATGGCGTTCTCCCCTTCCGTTCACTGGTAAAACCGGCGAAGCACAGGCTCCGCCTTCTGAAAGCACTCGAGCAGCCGCGGATTGAACGCGCCGCACTGCCCCTCGAGAATCATGTTCATCGCTTCCTTCGCGGGGTAAGCCTCTTTGTAGCAGCGGCGGCTGACGAGGGCGTCGTAGACGTCCGCGAGGGCGACCACCTGCGTCCAGACGGGCGTCTCGTCGCCGACGAGGCCGTCCGGGTAGCCGCGGCCGTCCCACCGCTCGTGGTGATGGAGCGCGATGTCGTACGCGTACCGGTAGGCGGGCAGCTCGCGCATCTGCGGAATCTTCGAGAGAAGCTCCGCGCCCTTGACGGTGTGCGTCTTCATCAGCTCGTATTCCTCCGGGGTCAGGCGGCCCCGCTTGTTGAGCACCGCATCCGGGATGGAGATTTTTCCGACGTCGTGCGTGATGGCCCCGACGCCGATGAGGACGATCTCGCTCTCCGAGAGCCCCTCGCCGAGCGGCGTCGCGCGCAGCAGATGGCAGGTCACGTCGTGGATGCGCCGGACGTGCTCGCCGGATTCGTCGCTGCGGAATTCAATCGCGGTGGAGAGCGCCTCCACCATGCCGGTGCTCATCTCCGCGAGCTGCTGCGCCTGCAGGAGGAGCTGATCGCGCTGCCGCTCCACCTCCGCGCCGAGCCTCCGCCGCGCGCGGAACAGCTCCACGACGGAGTTCACCCGCCGCCGGACGATGTACGGCACCACGGGCTTGAAAATAACGTCCATGACGCCGAGGTCGTACGCCTCCTTCATCCACGCGCCCGTCAGATCGGCGGTGATGAGGAAGACGGGAATCCGAGCGGTGAGCCCTTCGCCGCGAAGCTCGCGGAGCGCCTCGAGGCCGTTGAGGCGCGGCATGACGATATCCAGCAGGACCGCGCTGAGGGAGTCGGCATTTTCCCGCACCGCCTGCAGCCCGGAGAGGCCGTCCTCAGCCTCCAGAATCCGATACTCCGATTCAAAGATATTGGCCAGAATCGCCCGGTTGATTGCGTCGTCATCCACAATCAGCAGCGTTTCACGCTCTACCTGACTCAAGCGCCTCCACCCCCGTTTCCGTTGCGGCCACGTCCGCGAGCGGCTTCCCGCTCGAGGATCAGCTTTTCCATGGTCTGCCGCAGCACAGCGCCGTCAATCGGCTTTGAGATGTGGCCGTTCATCCCGGCCTTTGTGGTCGCGGCGATATCCTCCGCGAAGACGTTCGCCGTCACGGCGAGGATCGGCACGTCCTTCGCGTCGGGACGCTCCAGCCCGCGGATGGCGGCAGCCGCCTGACAGCCGTCCATCTCCGGCATATGCATATCCATCAGCACCGCGTCGACGGAGAACGGCGGCTCGGCGGAGAAGAGGCGCAGCGCCTCTGCGCCGTTTTCGGCGGAAAGCACCCGGGCTCCGAACTCCTCGAGCACGGCGCAGATGATCTCACGGTTGAGATCGTTGTCCTCCGCGACAAGCACGCGCCTGCCCTCCCAGGAGAAGGCGGCAGCCGTGCCGGCGTCCGGCAGCGCCGGCTCCTTTTTCTCCCCGTCCGCGCGCGCGAACGGGAGCGTCACCGTGAAGCGCGTCCCCTTGCCGAGCGTGCTCTCGACAGAGATCTCGCCGCTCATCTGCTGCACGAGGCTCTTGACAATCGGCATCCCGAGCCCGGTGCCTGAGACAGACTGCGAGGTAAAGGCGGTCTCGCGGGAATACGGGTCAAACAGATGGTCGAGGAACTCCGGCGTCATGCCGATGCCCGTATCCTCCACAATGATCTGGTATTTGCTCATGCGCTCAAAGCTGAACTGCTTTGCCTGGAAGCGGATAACGTCTCCCCGATTCGTGTATTTGACGGCGTTGGACAGCAGATTGTTGACGATCTGGATGACCTTCTTCTCGTCCGCCATGACGGCGCCGTCCTCGAGGTCGAGCTCCACCTCGAGCTGCTTGCCCTCCTCCTGCGCGCGCACGCGAAAGAGCGCCGCGGTTCCGGCGAACAGCTCGCGCAGATCCGTTTCCCGCAGCTCGAGATCGTTTTTTCCCGCCTCAAGCCGGGAAAGCTCGAGAATATCGTTGATGAGGGCGAGCAGCTGCCGACCGGCAAAGGAAACCTGACCGAGGTACTGATCCGTTTTCGCGAGGTCGCCCTCCGAAAGGCTCCGTCTGGCCAGGTCGCTGCAGCCAAGCACGGCGTTGAGCGGCGTGCGCATATCGTGGGACATCCGGCTGAAAAACTCGGACTTGGATTTCGTGCTGCGCCGGGCGGCGTCGAGGGCGTCCTGCAGCAGAATGGTGTGCTGAAGCTCCCTGCGCTTCTCCTCGTCCACGTCGCGGAAGCAGAGTATCACCTCGTCCCGGGACACCTCGGGATTATACAGCGTGCGGATGTTCACCCACCGGTAGCCCTCGCGGAAGCGGCGCTGGTAGTCGCCCCCGTGCTCCACGATTCCCTGCTCGATGCGCGAGCGAATGCTCTCGAGAGAAAAGCTGTTTTCAAACGCACGGAAGGTGTCCGGGCGCACGACCTCGCTCACCGTTTCCAGCAGCTTCGCGTAGTCGCCCGTCGCGGAAACCCTGTCCTCGATGGACTCGTGATTTTTGATCGCCGTATAGGAGCCCGTCCGGAAATTCACCCGGTAAATCGAATAGAAGGAGTCGCCCAGCATATGCGCCGTGTCGTCCGCCATTTTCATGCGGCGGCTCCGGAAAAAATCCTGCACCGTCACCAGGGTGAGAGCCAGAAACAGGAGCAGCGCGACGCCCGCCACGACGAAGATCAGCGTGTTCTCCTCCCCCATCAGAATGGAGCTGATGGGGATGGTCATCATCACCGTCCAGCCGTTGGCCATCCGATAGTAGTAGACGCCGCGGCTGACGCCGTCCATATCCTGAAAGGACGCGTCGTACGCAATCAGGGAGCCGTCCTCAATGCCGGCCAGCAGAAAATCGGCGTAGCTCTGGATCTGCTCGGCGGGATGATCCCATTTCATGACGGAATACAGAAGGTTTCCGTTCTGGTCGCACAGATAGTAGGAGCAATCCTCGGGAAGCGAGTTGGACGAGTTGTGCAGAAGCGGGTTCTGGATGTACACGTCCATCGCGAAGACGTCTCCGGAGCGGGACATCTCCTTCGACAGCGTAAAGACGGACTGCCCGGTGACGGCGTCGACGGAAACGTCTCCGCAGACAATCTCCCCGCCGGCCTCCGTCGCCTGAAGATACCAGTCCGTCTCCTCGTAGTGATAGGTGTCGTCTCCCTCCCACGGGTTCGCCGCCACAATCTCCCCGTCCACGACGGCGTAAACGTCCACGAAGTCCGCGCCGATCGCGTCGGTGAGCTTATTGAAATAGCTCAAAAGCCAGCTCTGGATATCCTCCCGGCTTCCGCCCTCGGCAAGGATCTCGTCGACGTACTGGCTCGCGATGAGCAGATTCGTCTCGAGGGAGGAGAGCGTCATCTCCTCCTCCACCGCATAGCTCATGACAAGGGACATTCCCAGGCTCTGCGCGTTCTCAAGCAGCTTCGTCCTCACCAGACTCACGGTGATGAAAAGCAGCCCCGCGACAGCGAACAGCAGCACGCCGTTCAGGACAATATTGGATATTCTTCGGAATTTTCTAACTATCATGGTTATCCTTCCGCGATACTCCTGCCTCTCTGCCTGCATCGTCGCGGCCGATGTATTCCCTCTTTCTCTCGTAGAAGACTCGTTTCTCCCGATACATATTCCGATCCATCTCCCGGAAGAACTGCTCGACATGATCCGTGTCGAAGCGTGCTACGCCCCCGGAGAGAGAAATGGGAACGGGAAAGGAGTCGGCTTCGTTGTAGCGGAGCAGGAACGCGTCCAGCTCCTCCTGCATTTTCCTGAGACCGGCCTCCTCCCCGCTTTCCAGCAGGACGACGAACTCGTCGCCGCCGTAGCGGATGACCACCGCGTTGTCCCCGGCGCAGCGCACGAGCATCTCGCCCACGTCGCGCAGGACGCGATCGCCCTCCAGATGGCCGCAGGTGTCGTTGATCAGCTTGAAATCGTTGATGTCGAGCAGCACGCCCGTAATCTCAGTTCCCTTTTTGATCTGATGCATATAGTGCGTCAGAAAATTGCGGTTGTACAGCCCGGTTACAGAGTCGAGAAAGGTTTCCCGGTTCTGCAGGTTGATGTAAAGGAAGGTCAGTCCGATGGCCACAGACACCCAAATCAGGGCGACGCCGTAGCACAGCACCTGGATGAGGCTGCCGATATAGATGGGGATCAGGAAGGAAATGGCAGGCAGATACACATATTTCCCCGCCTGGCTGCGGCGGCGGTAGGCCATCGCGGCGCCCGCCGTCAGATACAGGTAAATGACGGCGGAGAAAACGGCAAAAAGCGGCGTGCGGTAATACTCGTTGCTGTCAGACAGCCCGAAATAAATCGAGGTGAAAAAGTTCGCCACCGCCAAGACGGCCGCCGCGGCCGCCGGAATCGCCGCGGGCAGCATTTTCTTCAGACGCGCCGGGCTCTCGAACAGCTTGTAGTTCATATAAAACAGCCACACGCACGACAGAGCCGCGGCCAGAAGAAACAGCGCGGAATTGGAAAGGATGAGCAGCTCCCTCGCGCCGGGGAACTGCTGCCCGTCAAGCAGAAAGCCCGCCGTCTCGCAGATGCAGAGCGCAAAGCAAATCCGGCACATCCAGTAAAAGAGCTTTCCGTCAAGAAACGTTACCCAGGTTCTCCTGTGCGGATGGAAAAGGATCGCCGACATCAGGCAGACGCCGATACCGTTCGCAACAAGGACAGCCTGGATGTTCAACATAGCCGTACTGAAAAGGATATTACCAAACAATGGACACTCTCCTCGTCGTTCAGAATAGGATGACAGATTTCCAACAGCGTATCAGCCGACAGAGGACTTCGCGTCTTCACACTGGCACGATATGAATTCTCATTCAATTTCAAGGAAGGTGTACGTTCACATGATTCGAGAGGGTACTTTTTCTCTGATTTTCGGTTTTCGTTCTCTTCTGTTGTCTCTGCTTGTCAAATTGGAGGTCTATTCTCTGAATATTGCGCATATTTTACAGCGCTCACCTGATTTTTCGCATATTTTGCTACAGAAATATTATATATGCATTCTTTCTTATTGTAAATGGGCAAACCTTCCAAAGAACGCTTTTTTGATTTCTCAA
>CALWIH010000052.1 GCA_944380675.1 uncultured Clostridia bacterium
GATCCGCACAATCGCGCGGATCTCCGTGTCCGTGGCGTTGGCGGTCAGCTTGGCCAGATCGTCGCAGAATACGGCCTCCGCCTGCGGCAGGCCGCGCTCTTTGCGCACGCGCTGTATTCTTTTCCCAAGCGCTGTATAATCAAGTGTCACAGGCATTCTCCCCATCCCAAAGCAGGAACATGGATCGCAGCCGCTCCGAAGCGCGGGAAAGCGCTTTCCCTCTTATCCCTTGCGCTCCTCCGTGCGGAGCTTGCGGCAGTACTGCGTGCAGAGCTTGTCGGTGCACGCCGAGCACTGCAGCGCGGTGTTCGAGTGGTCCCAGAAGCGCTCCGGGTACATCATGAAGCACAGCTCCCACACGAGCCAGGCCAGAATGGCGAGCACCGAATGGCATTCCGGCCAGACGACCGACAGCGCGGCGCACACGATGAAAACGACGCACCGTCCGGCGAGGCGGAACCAGTACCTCTTTCTTGTTGCGGACAATGAAACCCTTCTTTCTGTATGCCGCCGGACGGACGCCGCCCGGCGGAGCCTCTTCTTAACCATATTAAGTATACCCCGCCGCGGTTCTCCCGGCAAGGGGAAAGAAGTGAAAATCATGTAAATTGTCCGCGGCTTCGGCAGAAAAAAGAGGAAACGCCGCCGCTCAGACGCCGGCGTCGATCGCGATCCAGGCGAGCAGGCCGCCCCAGTGGTAGAACGGATCGCTGTTCTCCACGTCGCAGCCCTCTCCCGTGCCGCCGTTGTAGTTCTCGTGGACGTGCCCGCGCGACCGCCACTCCCCGAGCAGGAGCGCCTTCGACTTCTCCGCGAGGACGTCCGCCTCGCGATGAAGCCCGGCGCGGCGCAGCGCCTCGTAGACGAGCAGGTTCATCGGCGCCCAGATGCGCCCGCGCCAGTAGTCCTGATCGCGGTACGCCGGGTCGTCGCGCGTGATGGACGGCAGGATAAACTCGCCCCAGAATTTTTCCGGCGCGTAAAACCAACGCTCCGTCATCTGCCGCTTCTGTTCGTCCGTCACGCGGGAGCTGAAAAGCGCGTAGAAGTTCGTCGGGGAGACGCGGCGGCTGAACGCGCCCGTCGTGAGGTCCCGGTTGAGGAACATCCCCTCCTCGGGACACCAGAGCGTCGCGAGCGCCTCCTCCGCCAGCGCGCGGCGGCGGCACAGCCCCTCGATCGCGTCCGCGCGGCCGAGCTCCTGCGCCATCTCCTCGAGGCAGCGGCAGTCGTGGATGAACAGGCCCGTGAGCCCCACGTCGGCGAGCTCGAGCAGGCCGGTTTCGGGGTTGTAGACGGCGTCGTCGTACATCGGGGAGTTGTCGAGTCCGCTCTCGAACGCCGCTCCCTGACGGCAGCCCCACGAGCCCCGCTCAAACCGGCGCGGGCCGGGCGGAGCGGCGCTGCGGCTGCCCCAGCACAGGCAGCCGCCGGGCGCGCGGCGGTGCTCGAAGAACCACACGTTCTGCGCGAGCAGCGTGTCGAACAGCTCCGCGAGGAACCACGTCCCGCCCCAGCGGCGGTAGATCTTCATCGCCGCCATCGAGCCGACGGGCGGCTGCGAGCGGTCGCGCGTCTTGTAGTCGAAGCTCGCCCCGAAGTTCGGCAGGAAGCCCTCCTCCGTGCGCTCGTTTACAATCGCGATGCAGTTGAGCCACGCGAGCTCCGGCGCGTCGACGGACGCCATCAGCCCCGCGAAGAAGGTGTCCCAGTGAAACAGCACATACCCGCCCCAGTCGATGTTCCACAGGCGGCTCACCGGCGAGATGACGCGGTCGTGCTCCGGGTCATAGACGGAGTTCCACGCGAGGCACGACTTCATCGCCGTGTAGGCCTCGGCGTTCCCGCCGAACGCGCCGGCCTGCGCCGCGAGAGCGTCCCGCGCCTCGTCGAGCAGGGCGCGCGCCTGTTCCGCCGTGCAGGGGAACGTCGACACGGCGACGGGCCGGTCGAGCGTCACGGCGAGGCTCGGCGAAAGCGAATAGGCGTACGGCATGGAGACGCTCTCCCCGCTCACGAAGACCTCGAGCTCCTTCCCGTCCGGGAAGCGGCCGAGGAGGCGCCCGTTTTCCTTCGAGACGCTGCCCTCGCGTCCCCACAGCAGGCACGCCTCCGCGATCAGCGCCGGGGCGGGCGTCCCGAAGCGCTCCGGCGTCGCCAGAAGAAGCTGCTCCCCGCCGCGCGCGGCGCTCTCGAGCAGGAAGACGGTCTCGCCGTACTCCACGCGCAGCGAGGTGTACGCCCCGTCCCAGGAGCGCAGCAGCGGCGTGATGATCTCCGGCTCCTTCGCCTCCTTCGACGCGCGCCGCCGCCCGATCAGCGCGTCGCGCAGAACGTGCTCCACGGCGTGATCCTTGAGGCACAGCCGGATCGCGAATCCGTAGGGCAGCAGGACGTGCGAGAGCACGCTGCTCGTGTCCCAGGTGTTCCAGCCTGTGTTCGTCTGTCTTCTCAGCTCGGCGTAATCCATACTCTTTCCCCTTTTCCTGTGACGTGATTTCCTGTTTTTCGGGCGCTTTTGATCCTTATTATAGCGGGCTCCCGCTCCCTTGTCCACCTGCTGCGCGGCTCCGCCGGATTTTCTTTTCCGCCCTGCGCGCAAAAGGTTCCCCGTCGGGAAAAAGTCCCCCCGATTTCCAAATTCCGCGTTGACTTTCGCAAAGCCGGATGCTGTAACTAAGTTAGCCTTACTAAATAATATGGATAATCGGGAGGAAAACGCAATGGTTGCATACAGAACGGCAAGGCCGGAGGAGCGGGACGCCTACATCGAGCTCGCGAACTACGCCTTCGGCTTTGACGCGGAGACGCTGCTGCCGAAGGCATACGCCGCCCCCTTCGACCCGTCGCCCTTTCACAAGGTCGCGGCGAACGAGAGCGGGAAGCTGTGCGCGGAGGTGGCGGTGCTGCCGCAGGAGCTGACGGTGGCGGGAAGGGAGCTGCGGGTCGGCTTTCTGGGGATGGTGTCCGTCCATCCGAAATTTCGCGGGCAGGGCCACATGAAGAAGCTGATGAACCTGTGGATCGAGGAGGCGCGCGGTCAATACGATATGCTCGCGCTGTACGGCCAGCGCCAGCGGTACGAGTATTTCGGCTTCACGGGCGGCGGGCTGCGCAGGCGCTTCTTCGTGGAGGAGGCGAACGTCCGCCACGGCCTGCGGGAGGTCTCCGACGCGGGGATTTCATTCTGCCCGTTCTTCGAGGCGGACGGGGCGGCGGACTTCGCCGAGCGGCTGAACCGGTCGCGCATCGCGTTCGCGGAGCGGCGGGCGGATCCCGGCGCGCCGGCGCTCGATCATATGCGGGCGCAGGCGCTGCTGCTCACCGAGCGGGCCCGCTTCCTGAACCTGCCCGTCCCGCGCGACTGGTTCCCGCTGCCCGTCTTCTGGTATCTGGTGGACAAATTCTGAGAAAGGCGGACGAGCGATGAAACGAAGCTCCGAGATTGCGTCGGCGATCAATAAAAACGCGATTCTGACTCTCCTGCGCGAGAAGGGGCCGATGTCGAAGGCGGACCTCGCGCGGGCGCTGGGCCTGAGCTTTCCGGCGGTGTCGTACAACGTGGGAAGGCTGCTGGAGGAGAAGCGGATCTGCGAGCTCGGCGCGGCGGACAACGCGCTCGGGCGGAAGGGGACGCTGCTGGCGTTCAACGCGCGCTTCTCCTATCTCGCGGGCGCGGACATCGGGCGAGACCGGATCCGGGTGATGTGCGCCGACATGGGCGGGGAGATCCTGTCCTTCCGGCAGAGGCAGATCCGGCAGGGGGAGGACGTCGTCCGGCAGGCGGCGGAGGAGATCCGCCGGGCGGCGGAGGACGCCGGCGCGCCGCTTTCCGACGTCGCCTGTCTCGGCGTCGGGACGCCGGGCATCTACGATCGGGAGACGGACAGTCTGCGCCACGCCCCCTTCGCGGAGGCGTGGAGCAAGGATCTCATGCGGAAGCTGAGGGACGAGTTCTCCATGGACATCGTGCTCGAAAACAGCGTCAATCTGGGAGCCGTCGGGGAGCGGTGGAAGGGCGCGGCCAGAGGCTTCGACAGCGTCCTGTATGTGGATCTCGGCGTCGGACTCGGCGCGGCGGCCATCATCGACGGCACGCTGATCCGAGGCCGGCACGGCGCGTTCGGGGAGATCGCGTACATGACGCTGGAAAAGGACAGGCTCCCCCGGGCGTTCACCGAGGAGGGCGCGCTCGAAAGGCTGCTTCCCAGCCGGCTCATCGGAGAACAGATCGCCGGCGGAGAGTCGGAGGACGGGCTTGGCGGCGTCCTCCGCCGGCTGGAGGAGAGCGGAGCGTGCCCGGGAGCCGCGGACGTGCCGGACTATTTCGCCATGGCGCTCGTCAACGCGATCGCCGTCGTCGACCCGGAGCTGCTGGTGATCGCGGGGCGGCTCGGCTGCGCGCTGTACGGCGCCTTCCGGGAGCGGATCGACGCGCAAATCCGCGCGAGCGTGCCGTTTCCCCCGGAGATCCGCTGCACCGCGCTCGCCGAGAAGGCCGGCGTCTGCGGGGCGATCGCCGCTGCGATGCTGCACGCCGACGAAGCGTACACGGACCGGAAGCGGTTCATTTGAGAAGAATAGGAGAGAGTTTGGATGAAGCGAAGAGGGATGCTGATTTGGTCGTTTGATTTCGGCGAGTACTGGATCGATCTCGCCGCGCGGATGGGGCTGACGGTTTTGGGACTGCACCCAATCCCGGATATCCCGGCGGAGGATCCGCGCTCGCTCGAGGTGCACGCGATGCACCTGCTCCTGCCGCGGGACGGGTTTCGGGAGCACCCCGACTGGTACCGCATGGACGAGTGCGGCGTGCGCAGCAATGACCTCAACTGCTGCCCCTCCTGCGGGGAGGCGCTCGACCACATCGAGCGGAAGGCCGAGGCGCTGGCAGAGCAGCTCGCGCCGTACACCACGAGCCACCGCTATTCGTTCTGGACGAGCGATTCCGGAAAATTCTGCCGCTGCGAGAAATGCCGGGAGCTGTCCCCGTCCGATCAGGCGCTGATCCTGTATCACCGGATCCTGCGGGGCATCCGCCGGGTGGATCCGCAGGCGACGCACTCCTTCCTGGCGTACCAGAACACCCTGCAGGCGCCGCGGAAAATCAGGCCGGAGGAGGGAATCTTCCTCGAGTACGCGCCGATCGACCGGGACTCCGCCTTCGCGCTCGACGATTCGAGCTGCTGGAAGAACGTCTGCCAGACCGCCCCGCTCCGGGAGCTTCTGGAGGTCTTCGGCACAAAGGACGCGCAGGTGCTCGAGTACTGGATGGACAACTCGCGGTTTTACGGCTGGCGTCATCCGTTCGGGGAGCTGCCGTTCTATCAGGGCGTGCTGCGCCGCGACGCCGCGTTCTACGCCTCGCGCGGGTTCGAGAGCGTCACGTCGTTCGGCTGCGGCCTCAACGCCGCCTACGCCCGCGACTACGGCGAAGCCCCGATGCTCGAATACGGCCGCATTTTAAAAGAGCTGCCGTGACCGGAAGAACAGGCAGGGAAAGCGGGTTTGCTGCAAAATGGGGAATTGCAGCAAACCCGCTTTTCATGACTCTTTTTTCGGCTGTATACCTGAACGGTGCGTCCTACCCCCGCGCGCCCTGTTCGGGCGTATACAGGTATTCCACCGATTCCTCCGTTTTGCCGTCCTTTTCGCTGCGCCGGTAGACGCCCCACCCCTTGCCGCAGCTGAAGAAGCACCGGAAGCGGTCGCGGCAGAGCTTCGGGTCGAAGGAGAGCTCGCCCGTCGAGAGGGTAGTCTGGAAACCGCTGAGCGCCACGAGGAGCGCCCAGCTTCCCATCATGCCGGCGTAGTGGTTGCCGCACTCAAATTCGTTCCACGGGTTGCGCTTGACGCCGTCGTACCGGGCGCGCGCGGCCTTCACGATGGTCAGACCCTCGTCGAGATCGCCCTGATACAGCAGAATGGCGGCGAGCGGGTACTCCGAGCGCGACCAGACCTCCTCCGAGTAGAAGAAGGGGAATTTCGGCCTCCCGCCGTGCGGCCACGTCGTCATCAGCAGCCCCTGATCGTCGCAGAGCGCGTAGACGCGCTGCATATTGGGGTGGTCGTAAAAATTCTCCCGGAAATTATAGCGGAAGATGTTCCTCGCCGCCGCGCGGACGTGCTCCTCAGGCGCGAGATAGCCGAGGCCGAGCAGATGCGCGTAAAACTGCCCCATGAGCTGATCGGTGAGGACGCCCTTGCCGTGCTGGTATTTGTATTCGTCCACATCCGCGAGGAGCTGCTCGTAGTATTCGCCGTTCCACATCAGCTCGTCCGCGCGGGGAGACGCCTTCTCAAACAGCGCGCGGTACCGCGCCTCGCGCGCGCCGTCTCCGAGGTAACGGGCCATCTCCTCCGCCGCGCGCAGGGCGGCGAGCCAGCAGAAGTTGCTGAGCGGGTTGACGCCGTAAAACTCCACGTCGTAGTCGACGTGCATACACCCGTCGAGGACGCAGTCGCCGTCGGTGTCCCAGAGGCGGAGGCCGCATTCGAGGGCGAGCACGGCTTTCGGCCAGAGGGCGCGCAGGAAATCGTCGTCCCCGCTGAGCTTCCACTCGCGGTACAGGCGTGCGATCGTTCCCATCTGACCGTCCACGGCGGGCAGAAAATCCCAGCTCCTGCCGTTGAGCTCGCGCAGGGCGCGGAACTGCATCACGCCGTTTTCGTCCGTCTCGCGCAGGAAATCCGTCTCCCGCATATTGCGCTCAAGGTCGGGGAAGAGGTAGGCCATTGCCTGCGCGTAATACCAGACGTGCGTGCAGTTGCCCGGACAGCTTCCCACCTGCTCGAGGCTTCCCTCGAAGCCGAAGAAATGGCCGTTTTCCACGCGGAAGCAGGTGGTGCTCTTGAGCACCGAGAGGTTGGCCGCGGCCGCGTCGATCACGCACGAGGGCAGCGTGCTCGAGAAGAGCGCGTCGGTGAACAGGCGGGTCTCCCGCTCGAGCCGTTCCTCGTTTTCCCAGAGGTACCGGGCGGCGCACAGCGCGTCGGGAAAGCGCAGGGCGTAGTAGTTCCGCGTGAGCTCGCCGCTTCCGTCCCCGCAGATTCCCTGCACGCCCGGCCAGGCCTTGCGCCGGTTTGGGAAGCACCAGGAGAGGCAGAAGGAGAACGTCCCCTTTTCGCCGGGAGCCAGCGTCTGCGTGAGCGCGAGGGAGCCGATCTGAATGGAGACGAAGCTGTCGAGCTTTCCGGGAATGCCCATCGCCGCCGGTTCCCGCTCCAGAACGCCGTCGGAGGAAAAATCGTCCCAGAAGTCGTGGATGCCGTCGATGCGCTGGCCCATGCTCCACGCGGGCTTGAGGCTCGGCGTGCCGCCGCGGCCCGTGAGGGAGAGCGTGCCGTAGAGGGGATCGGTGTGCGGGATGCCGTCGTTGCCGAAGAACACGCCGGAGAACGCCTCCCCGGAGACGGCGGCGCTCACGGGGCGGCCGCGGTTTTTGAAGTTCCCCCACATTTCGACTCCGTCATAGCCGGAAGCGTTGTACAGGGAGCCCGCGACGGAAACGGCGAGCGGCGCGGACGAGCGGTTTTCTATCGTGTACCGCAGAAAGGCGCCCGGGATGGACGAGTCGTCCGTGTTGAGCGGAATGAAGGGGTTGAAGGCCTCGAGCGTGACGGCGATGGGGAGAGAGTCGTCAATGAGAGAGATCTCGGCAAACGGAAAGCGTCCCCGCATCTCGGAACGGACAAAGCGGGGGAGGCCCGCCGTCGTGCCGGGAAGAAGGCCCTGCGCCGCCGCGAAGGGAGGCTGCAGCCTCGACTCGAGCACCCGGCAGAAGGAGCCCTCCCTGCCGCTTCCGTGTACGGCAAAGAAGGTAAAGGGGAAGTTGAGGCCCTTCGAGGGGCGGTTGAACAGCTCGAAATCCTGAAGCTGCCCGCGGCTTCCGAGAGAGAAGCAGCCCGTCCCGATGCCGCCCATCAGCATGGCGGCCTGCGTGTGTTTTTCGGTGTAGACAGGGAAATTGCCCTGCTCGTAGAGATCGGCTGGAAATTGCATGGATTTCTCTCCTCCTTCAATCTGATGGTGCGCGGTATGGAAAACGCCCCGCGCCGGGGGGGCGCGGGGCGCAGCGGGAAATCCGCTCAGGAGATTTTGACCGCGTTTTTGTAATCCGAGAAAATCAGGTACTGCGCGGGCTCGTCCTCCTCGATCTCGGGGATGCGGCTGCGGGCGGAGTGGAAGCGGTTGTCCACCGTGTCGTCGTTCGTGGAGGAAACCTCAAACAGCATCACGGGGCCGGTTCCGGGCACGCCCACCCAGTTGTGGTACTGGCCGGGCGTCAGCGTGATGCTCTGACCCGGGCGCAGGATGACGCTCCCGCCCGCGGGGACCGTGACCCGCCTGCCGTCGATCGTCACATGGACGTCCGTATCCGCGAAGTCCTCGTTCTCGTCGGAGTTGTAAAGCGTAATCTTCAGGTCGCCGCCGCCGCGGTTGATGATGTCCTCCATCTTGCTCCAGTGGAAGTGATACGGCAGTTCCTGCCCGTCGCCGACGAGAAGAAGCTTTTCCGCGTACGGCTTCGGGTACGTCGCCTTGTCGTTGAAGTTTCCGTTGCGGAAGGTGAAAATCAAAAGCCCGGTTTTGGCGAAATTGCCGCCGAAATCGCTCACGTCCCAGCCGAGCATATTGTCGACAAGCTCCCGCTCGTCCTCGCCGATTTTGGCCCAATCCTCGGGGCCCCATTTTGCGAACGCGGGGAAGCACAGACCCTTCCCCTCCACGAAGGCAATCGCCTCGCGGATAACCTGGTTCAGTTCCGAACGTTTCATAATGCGCGCCTCACTCCATCTCAATAACAGTATAAATTCCGGCGTTCTTCACGATCAGCTCGCCGTCCTTGAGCTCCGCCGTCAGCTCCGGATTCTCCGGGAAAGCGTGCGTCTTCACGGAGGATACCGCGAAGCCGGGGCGGAAGGCGAGCGTGCCGAGCGGATCGATTTTATGGGTGTCGCTGTTGTAATGATAGTTGACAAGATGCAGCGCGCAGCCCTTTTCCGTCTTGCGCAGATCCATGCTGTAATCCGGGGACGGCGGGGCGGTCATCAGATCGTCCGCCTTCTCGAGGCGGTCGATCAGGCTGCCGAGCTCGGCGCTGCCGTAATGCGCGAACGAGGCGAGCGGCGCGGCGGCTCTCTCGTAGGTGAGCACCGTTCCGCCGTTTTCCGCGAAGCTCCTGAGCACCGCGGCCGTCTCCCCGCTGAGCAGGAAGGCGTCCGGCACGACGATGGTCGTGTAGCCCGCGAGTCTTTCGGGCGTGAGCGGCTCGTCCTTGCTCTCAAAGAGCACGTTGTACAGGACGTGGCGGTTCGAGAGCTCCTGCACGAGCGTAAAGAAATGCCCGAAATTCCCCTGATTCGAGAACGCGCCCTGGCGGCCCAGCTCCTCGACGCCGTCGAGGCTGATTTTTTCCACGCGGTTGTACGTCATCGTGCCGCCGGTGGCCGGCTCGGATACGCTGTTCTCATACGCGGAGGCGGAGTCGTACACGACGCCGATCCGCGCGAGATGCTCCTTGCCGAACAGCGCCTCCTTCTCATCCAGCCACGGGCCGAGACGGCGCAGCAGGCGCAGATCGGGCCAGAACGCGTCCTTGACCTGGTTCTGCAGCCACGATCCGTACGGGAAGGCCACATGGAAGCCGTGCGCGATCGGCTCGAGGGCGAAGAGGATGAAGCGGTCATTGATGCCGTTCTTGATATCCTCGTTGATGGAGCGGACATACTCGTTCGGATCCTCCACGAAGCAGCAGTCCTTCCCGTTCAGCCAGCCGCTCGCGAAGCGGTACCAGCCGTCCTGCCGCAGGCGGATGTCCGTCTTTTCGCCGGCGAGGATGTCGAGGTATTTTTTGCAGCTGTCGCCCACGGGGAAGCACTGGAAGAGGTTGGCCGTCACGGGGAAGGCCTCGCCTCTCGTCTTTTCGCAGTACTGCTTCGCGTGCCGGGAAACCTCGCGCACCACCCACTCGATCGAGTCCATCTGCATATTGTAGTAGTCGCGGTACAGCGGGATCTTCCAGCGCTCGTTGCCGTTGAAGGCGAGCAGGTTCTCGTCCGTATAGCCCTTCGAGAGCAGGTACGCGCGGTAATCGAAGGTCTCCGGCGGGCCGGCGTCCTCGGGCAGGGCGATCCCGTGCTCCCTGAGGTAAACGCGGAACTTCGCGACGCACTCGCGGCAGAAGCAGCCCGCATTGCTGGTGACGTGCTTGGGCGTGTCGTATTCGTCAATGTGCAGGCCGCCCGCCCCGGCGTCGATCATCATCTCCACGTTCCGCTTCATATAGGCGAGGAACGAGTCCTTGTTGCAGCAGGGGGAATAGCACTTGTGCTCATGCCCCGGCGCCATCAGCCAGTTGGAGAGGATGTTCCGCCCCTCGAGGGAGACGGATTTGAACTCCTGCAGGAAATCCCCCACCTTTTCGCCGAAATAGTTGAAAAGGCCGTCGGGGAAATATTTTTCAATGGGATCGAACAGCTTCGGATAGCGGTTCGTGGAGAGCTCGCTCATGCCGATAAAGCCCTTGTGCTCGGACGCGCCGCGCAGAATGTTGAGGGAGAGCAGCTCGCTCTCGTCGTCGTTGAATTCCGCCGGGAATTCCCAGAGCTGCGCCTTCCACAGCACGGCGAACACCTTGACGCCGCGCCTGCGGCATTCCTCGCAGAATTCCCTGTCGTTCATGAAGCCGTACAGCCGCATTCTCGGCGGCGTGTCGCCGTTGGCCTCCTTGTCGAGGTACGGCAGGCCGATGGCGCCGCTGCCCAGACAGGACCAGATGAGCATATTGGCGTGGATATCCGTAATATCCTCCACCATCTGCATATTTTTCATCGGCAGGCTGGGGTGATAGTTCCACATATCGCGATACCAGCCCATAAAATACAACCCTTTATGCATCCTGAAGATACCTCCCCTGATAATTGGCGCCCTCTCAGCTCTTGAGGCCGGACAGCGCGATGCTCTTGAGCAGATATTTCTGTCCCCACGCGTAGACGAGCGTCGGAACGATGAGGGAAATCATGACGCCGGCGAGAATGTGCGCCAGATTTCCGGCGGAGCGGAAGCCCTGCAGCGTCTTCATGCCCATCGGCAGCGTGTAATAATTTTCGCTGTTGATGTAGATGAGCGCCGCAAAGAAATTGTTCCACTGCTCAATGAATTTCATGAAGACGACGACGGCGATGCTCGACGTCGACATCGGAACGATGATGTTCCAGTAAATGCGCCACTTGGAGCAGCCGTCAATGATCGCCGCCTCCATATAGGAATCGGGAATGCTGGACATATGCTGGCGCAGAAGGAAAATGCCGAAGGGATTGGCCAGATACGGCAGAATCAGCGCGATGAGCGTGTTGTAGATGCCCATCTTGTTGATGATGAAGAACTGGGCAATCACATAGGACTGATACGGCAGCATCAGGCCGGAGAGAATGTAGACGAACAGAAGATTTTTTCCGCGGAACCGCAGCTTCGCGAACGCGAACGCCGCCATGGTCGAAAACAGAATCTGAAAAACGGAAATGCAGAAGGTGACGATAATGCTGTTGCGGAAAAAGCGGAGGAAGGGGAACGCCGTAAAGACGTAGGCGTAGTTATCCCACCGCCAGGAGGTCGGGAAGAACGACGGCGGAAGGTCAAACGACTCGGCCGGCAGGCGCAGCGAGGTGGAGAACGCCCACAGGAAGGGCAGCAGCATCAGAAAGCTGATGAAGCACAGGACAACCACCAGCACCACCTGCCACCAGAAGGAGGCCTTGTTCGCGTTGCGGTATTTCGTGAGTATTTTTTCGCGCATTCTTTGTTCCCTCCCTCATTCCGTGTCGTAATTGACCCATTTTTTCTGGGTGCTGAACATGATGATGGTGACCGCGATGACGAGAATAAACAGTACGACGCCCAGCGCCGAGGCATAGCCGAAGTGGTACTGGCCGAAGCCCTTGCGGTAGATCTGCATCGCCAGCGTCTGCGAGGAGACGCCCGGCCCGCCGTTTGTGAGGAAGTACGGCTCGTCAAACACCTGGAAGCAGTTGATGAGCGTCGTCGTCACCACGAAGAAGATGGTGGGAGTCAGCAGCGGGATCTTGATGAAGAAAAACGCCCGGAGCCGGCTCGCCCCGTCGATGGCCGCGGCCTCCATGTAGGATTCCGGCACGTTGCGCAGGCCGATGTAATAGTAAAGGAACGCGTTGCCGATGAACTTCCACGCGCTGAAGATCGTGATGGAAAGCAGCGCCCAGTGCTCGTCGCCCAGCCAGCGGATGCCCTCGAAGCCCATCTGCTCGAGCACCCAGTTGAACACGCCGAAGTCCGTGTCAAACAGGTACCCCCACACGATGGCGACGGAGGCCGTCGTCACGACCATGGGGAAGTACAGGGAGATGCGGAACACGGTGTGGAAAAAGCGGTTGCGCACCGAATTGATGAGCGAGGCGATGATCAGGCCGCCGATGATATGCGTCGGCACCAGCACGGCGAAAAGCTTGAGCGTGTTGAACAGAATGGTGTAGGTGGCGTCGTCCTCGAATACATCGATAAAGTTCTCAAGGCCGACCCACTCGAAATTGCCCATCAGGCTGAAATCCGCGAAGCTCAGCGCGGCGACGTTGACAATGATCGGAATTCCTACAAAGATGGTAAAAAACAATACGGCCGGAGCGACAAAGGCGTACCCGGTTAAGTTTTGCCGCCAAGCAGAGACCAGTTTTCTTTGCCTGGTTTTTCGCATGGAAACTCCCCCCTTCTCTTTAGAAGGGGAGAGAAAGGAAAACTCCTTTTCTCTCCCGCTTCCGTCAGCAGGGCGGCGCGCCGGGTGCGCCCCCCTCGATCTCAGTCTTTCAGCCGGCCCGCGTTATCTCTTGTAGATGGAATCGATAAACGCGAGCTCCTCGTCGGTGTCGCGGTAATCGCTGTCCGCGAATACCTCGTTGATCTGCTTGTCGGCGTCGCTGAGGGCTTCCTCGGCCGTCGCCTGGTTGGAGTAGATGACGCTCAGCATATCGGAGTAGATGTCCGCCAGCTCGGTGTACTCCGGCGGGTCGCAGGAGCGCTTCCAATCGCCGTTCTCGTAGATCTCGTACATGACCTCCCAGTTGTCGATCGTCTTGTCCGCCGCGCAGATCTCCGCGCCGGCCTCAAAGTTGGCGGGCAGAGAGCCGGTGGACATGAAGGTGCGGGCATAGGTCTCGCCCGCGCACCAGGTGGCGACCGTCATGGCTTCCTCGGGATGCTCCGTGCCCTTGAGCACCACAAAGCCGGCGTCGCCCGCGCAGGAGGTGTTTCCGCCGCCGCCGTTGGGAAGCGTGGTCACATACACCTTGTCGTAGAATTCAGAGGAGTTGTAGTCGTCGGAAACCCAGCGGCCCGTCCACGTCATGGCGACGCGCTCCTGAATCATGAGCTCGGTGTCGGTGATGGTCTCGCTCGGCTCCGGGGCGTAGCCGTTCTTGAAGATGGCGTCCTGGAAGAACTGCCCGACCTTGATGCTCTCGGGAGAACTGATGGTGGAAGCCGTCCAGTCCTCGTTGAGCGGGGAAGCGCCGTTGCAGTACATCAGCGCCTGATAGCAGAAGAAGTTGCTTGTGCAGGCGAAGGGATAGACGTCAAGCCCGGAATTCTTGATCTGCTCGCAGATTTCCACGAATTCATCCCACGTCCAGTCATAGTCGGGCAGCTCGATGTTGGCCTGCTCGAAAATGTCCTTGTTGATGTGGGTGACAACGCAGTTGGCCTCATAGGGAATGCTGTAGATGTTGCCGTCAATCTCGAAGATCTTCATCAGATCCTCGTTCTGCGCATCCAGAATCGGAGCGAGCTCCTCCTGATGGCTGTCGATGAAATCGTTGAGCGGCAGGGCCATGTCGTTCATCGCCATCATCGCGACGCCCTCGAGGCCGAGAGCGATTACATCCGGCGCGTCGTTGCCCGCAATCATGGTCTGGATCTTCATCAGATAGCCGTTCCAGTTGGAGCCGTAGGAATCGGAGGTGATGTACTCGAACTGGGGCTTGATGTTCGGGTACTCCTCGGTAAAGGAATCAAACACGGCCTTCTGAGTGGCGGACATATCGTTGCCGTCTGTAAACAGGGCGACCCGAATGGGCACCGGCTCGCTGCCGGCTGTCTCGCCCGCGGACGCGCCGCCGTCCGCGGCGGAATTGCCCGCGGATGCGCCGTCGCCGGAGGAGCAGGCGGTCATCGAAACCGCCAGAGCCGCGGCCAGAAGGAAGGAAAGGATTCTTTTCATTGCTTGGGACCTCCTTTAGTGTCAGGATGTAAATGTAATACGATCGGACGGGCATCGGAGAAAGCGGTGCAGAGAGGAAATCCTGGCGGCCGCCGGAATGAATTTTGCTCTGCTTTTTAGCTTTTTCAAATGCTTTGTCCGCAGTATTTGTCCGCAGTATTTATAAAATTTATTTTACATAATTTACTAATTTGATTTTCGCTGATTCCTGCTCTGCTGCTGTGATAGCCAACAGAATACAGAATCTGTTGTGTATTTTCGGTTGAATTACCTTATTTATAGCATCATTCTCTGAAAAAATCAATAGGATCTTAAAAAATAATATAATAAAAATTGAAAATAAATTAAATTACTTTTATTTTCCTATTTCTTCCTTGGAAAAATAAGACAAGAAAAAAGAGAAGACCGCGCCCGGCGGTCTTCTCTTATCAGAGCAGTTTTATTTTTTTCAGATAAGCTTCCTCACGCTGCTGCGCTCGCAGAAGGAGGTGAGAAGCTGCAGCTTCATCGGAGAATCGGCGCGGTTTTCCATCTTCTCCAGCACGCGGCGCACGGCCGCCTCGCCCATTTCCCTTTTCTGTACGTTGATGGTCGTCAGGGGCGGGGAGGTAATGTCGCAGAACGGCATATTGTCGAAGCCGACGACGGAGACGTCCTCCGGAATCCGGTATTTGCATTCCTTGAGCGCCTTCATCACGCCGAAGGCCACAATGTCGTTGATGGCGCAAAAGGCCGTGGGCAGCGCGGGCCCCGTCTCGAGATACGCCTTCATATCCTTGTACGCGTCCACCATGGTAGGCCCAACCCTGACGGGCTCCTCGCACGGCAGGCCGAAATCCTGCATGGCGTTGAAAAATCCGCGCTTGCGGTAGCGGAAATTCCGAATCTCCGTGGAGCTTTCCACAAGCCCGATCCGGCGGTGGCCGTTCGCGTGGAGATATTCCACGAGCGAGTAGAAGGAGTCGGTATTGTTCATCAGCACGGTGTCAAAATTGCCCTCCCGGAACCACGCGTCAACCACGACGAGGCGGTTGCGGAGCCCTTCAAACTGCCGCATATCCTCCCACTCCATTTCCGTGGCGAGCAGCAGAATACCGGAGTTCTGCAGGCTGAGAATGCCGGAGAGCTTCGATTCAAAATCCGGCTCTCCTTCACTGAGATTGGAGATGATTGTGGAGAGGCCGTTACGCTTCGCCTCGCTCTCGACGCCCTCAAGCAGCGCGTTGATCAAAGGCGTTTCCGTCAGAATCTCGCCGGATTTTTTGTACATGACGAGGCGGATGTCCTCCACGCCGCTTTCGGAGGAAATGTAGCCCACCTCGCGGGCCACCCTGAGAATTTCCTCCGCCGTGGACGCCTTGACGCCCTTTTTTCTGTTCAACACATTGGAAACCGTTGCCTGGGAGAACCCTGTTCTGTCGCTGATTGTCTTGATATTGATCTTCACTTCATCACCACCATCCCTGCTTATTATAGAAAAATCCCGGCCGTTTTTCAATAGAATTTTATAATTTCATAAAAATATTTTATTTTTTTTAGATCTGAGCCGGCCGGAAGGCCGCTTTTCCTCTCAGGAAAAATTTTCTTCCTTTGTCCCCTTTCCCCTCCGGAAACGCAAATTAGTTTATGGAAGGAGGAGGGGAAGTTGGAGGAGAAGGAAATTCTGGAGCTTCTGGAAACCGACCCCGACTGCGGGATGGCCGTATTGGAAAAGCAATACGGAGGACCGGTGCGCTATGCGGCGGCGCAGCGGCTTGACAGCGCGGACGACGTGCGCCAGTGCGTCCAGGACGCCTTCTCCGACTTTTATCTGCACCGGGAGCGCTTTGACCCGGAGAAGGGCAGCCTGCGCGCGTATCTGACGGCGATCGCCGAGCGCAAGGCCATCCGGCGATGGCGGGAGAACCGCCGGCAGCAGCTGGCGGAGCAGCTCTCCGTCCCGGACGTCCCGACGCTCGGCGACTGGGAGACGCGCGACGCCCTGCGCGGCTCGCTCGACCGTCTCCCCGAGCCGGACAGGCAAATCCTTCTTCTGCGGTATTTCGAGGGGCGCACCGTCCGCGAGATCGCCGCCGTCCTCGACCTCGACTATGAGCGCGTCAAAAAGCGCGCCCAGCGGGCGCTGAAGAAGCTGCAGCGTTTTCTCGAGGAGGCGCTGCAGGAGGAGAGCGCGCGGATGTCCCCGCCGAATTCCGTTTGGAAAAGAGGAGAGTAGCGGACGCCGGGGCGTTTCCCGGCAGTGAAATCCCGCAGCAGCATGACAGAAAGGAAGTTGTCCAATGAAAAAGCTTTGTCTGGCGCTTGCCGCCGTACTTCTCACCGCCGCGCTCTGCGGCTGCGAATCGGGCGGGACGGCCGCGCAGAGCGCCGTGGGAGCCGTTTCCGCGGCCTCCGCGGCGGAGAGCGGGGACGCGCAGTCCTCCGCGGACGCCGAGCGGGAGGAATCCTCCGCCGGGGAGCAGGAGAGCGCCTCCGCCGTTTCCGGCGAGACGTACGTCCTTGTGAAAATGACGTACACGAAGTCGAATATCGTCACCACCTACGAGTATGACGAGAACGGGAACAAGACGAAGGAGTCGCGCGGCGATCCGAGCAATCCGGGCGATACGGTCGTGACGACGTTCACGACGCAGATGAACGAGGACGGCTCCAGGGTCGAGACGGAGTCGCAGCAGATTCTGGAATCCACGGGCGAAGTGATCAGCCCCTCCACCTACGAGAACACCTACAACGCGGACGGCCTTCTGGTGCGCCGCGCGGCCTTCCTCGACGGCGAGCCCGACGGCGAGGTGCTCTATGAGTATGACGAGAACGGCAACATGACGAGCGAGCAGCGGGATCGCTCCTCCTCCCTCGGCCAGGCGATGAGCCGCACGTTTACCTACGATGAAAACGGCTTTCTGATCGCCGAGACATATTACGAGAAGGACGGCTCGGTCAACCGCGTGTACTATTACACGAACGACGAGAACGGAAAGATGATCGGCGAGCGCCAGTGCGACGCCGAGGGCAACGAAATGCTGGTGTCCGAGGACTGCGTGTGGGTCTATGAGTACGACGAGCAGGGCCGCGTTATCGAGGAGGTCCGCCAGGGCGTGGAGCACGGCGGAAAGCTCGAGCATTATCAGTACGAGTACGACGCGTACGGAAACGTATGCAAAATGAAGGACGTCACGCTCAATACCACTTACGAGTACCTTCCCCTTTCCGAGTATCTCGCGGGAGCGGCGGAGGAATAAATAAATCCCGGATGCTGATATGCTCCCCCTATAGAAGACAAAGAAACAGAAAAGTCTTCTATAGGGGGAGTAATTATGTCCAGACGAAGTA
>CALWIH010000053.1 GCA_944380675.1 uncultured Clostridia bacterium
GTTGAGCTTCATCGTCTGGCCGACGATGTTGGCGCTTTTGGTGCGCGTCTGGCCGAGCAGGCCCATTTTGTACATCGTATAGAGGAGCTTTCTGTGTGACGGCTTGAAGCCGTCGATCTCCGGGATGGCGCGCGACAAGATGACGCTCATCGCGTAGGGCATATAGTTTTTTTCAAGCGTGTCGGTGATGGGCTGCTCCATCACCTCGCCGGCGTGCTGAATCACGCCGTGTACGTTTCCGGCGGGGCGCTCCCCGCTCTCGCTGCGTTTTCTGGCCATGCTTTCCCCTCCCTCAGCTCACGTCGGCTTCATCGATGTACAGATACCCGAACTGGGCGATGTGATCCTTGCGGCCGCTGAGATTGTCGCCAAGCAGCAGGTCGAAGACCTCGGCCGTCTGCTGCGCGTCGGCGGGCATCACCTTGATGAGGCGGCGCGTTTTGGGATTCATGGTCGTGAGGTTCATCATGTCGGGCTCGTTCTCGCCGAGGCCCTTGCTGCGCTGCAGCGTGTACTTTTTCCCCTCGAGGCCGCGCAGAATCTCCGTCTTCTCCTGCTCCGTATAGGCGAAGTACGTCTCCCCCTTCGTCGTGATCTCGAAGAGCGGGGACTCCGCGATGAACACCTTGCCCGCTTCGATGAGGGCGGGCGTGAGGCGGTACAGCATCGTGAGGAGCAGGGTGCGGATCTGGAAGCCGTCGTAATCGGCATCGGTACACAGGATAACCTTGCTCCAGCGCAGGAGGTTCATGTCGAAGGAGGAAAGATCCTTGTTCGCCTTCGACTTGACCTGCACGCCGCAGCCGAGCACCTTGATGAGGTCGGTGATGATGTCGCTCTTGAAGATTTTGTCGTAGTCCGCCTTGAGGCAGTTGAGGATCTTGCCGCGGATCGGCATGATGGCCTGAAAATCCGGGTCGCGCGCCTGCTTGCACGCGCCGAGAGCCGAGTCGCCCTCCACGATGAAGATCTCGCGCTCGCTGACGTCGCGGCTGCGGCAGTCGACGAACTTCGCGACGCGGCTCGTGACGTCCATGTTGCTCGTCAGCTTCTTCTTGATGTTCAGGCGCGTCTTCTCCGCGTCCTCGCGGCTGCGCTTGTTGACGAGCACCTGCGCGCCGACGCGCTCCGCCTCAACGGGATTCTCGATAAAATAAATCTCGAGCTGATGGCGGAGCATCTCCGTCATGGCCTCCTGAATGCCCTTGTTTGTGATGGCCTTCTTCGTCTGGTTCTCGTAAGAGGTCTGGTTGGAGAAGGAGGAGATCACGAGGAGCAGGCAGTCCTCGACGTCGGCGAAGGTGATCTTGCTCTCGTTTTTGTTGTACTTGCCCGTCTGCTTCAGATAGGCGTCAATCTGGCTGACGAACGCGCTGCGGACGGCCTTGTCCGGCGCGCCGCCGTGCTCGAGCCAGCTCGAGTTGTGATAGTATTCAACCTGATGGCTGCGGTTGGAGAACGCGAGGGCGACGTTGATCTTCGTCTTGTACTCCGGCTTGTCGGCGCGATCGCGGACGGTACGCTCCGCCTGCCAGAACTGGACGCCCGTCATGGCGTCCTCCCCGGCGAGCTCGCGGACGTGGTCGACGATGCCGTTCTCGTAGAGGAACTCGGTCGTCTCGAATTTGCCGCCCGCCTGATTGCGCAGGACGAAACGGATGCCCTCGTTGACAATCGCCTGCCGCTTGATGGTGTCGATGTAGTATTCGAGCGGAATATTGATGTCCGTGAAGACGGAGAGATCCGGCTTCCAGCGGATTTTCGTGCCGGACTTGCCCTTGTACGGCTCCTTGTGCAGACCGCCGACGTTCTCGCCCTTCTCGAAGTGGAGCGTGTAGCGCGTGTCTCCCGTGCGGACGTCGACGTCCATGTACTCGGAGGCATACTGCGTGGCGCACAGGCCGAGGCCGTTGAGGCCGAGGGAATACTCGTAGCTGCCGTTCGCGGCGTTGTTGTATTTGCCGCCCGCGTACATCTCGCAGAAGACGAGCTCCCAGTTGTACCGCTGCTCGCGGTTGTTGAAGTCCACCGGGATGCCGCGGCCGTGGTCCTCCACCTCGACCGACAGGTCCTCGAACCGCGTCACGGTGATCTCCCGGCCGTAGCCCTCGCGCGCCTCGTCGATGGAGTTCGAGAGAATCTCGAACACGGAGTGCTCGCAGCCCTCGATGCCGTCGGAACCGAAGATGACGGCCGGGCGCAGGCGGACGCGGTCGGCTCCCTTGAGCATGGATATGCTTTCGTTATCGTAAACAGGTTTCTTCCCCGCCATATTGCTTTCTTCTTCTCCTTCTACCCGTGTATCCCTGAATCACTCGTTTGTTTGTTCCCCTGCCGGGACAGAAAAAAGAGGGAAATGTAAGGCATTTCCCTCTTTGCGCTTATTCTGCGGCAGGAGCCGGATTGCCGCCGGCTTCCTCTCTCTGCTCGAAGGCGGCCATGCTCCCCTCCATGACGGAGCGGAACTCCTCCGCGTTCATCTTTTCATGCAGGAACAGGAACTGCGCCACCTTCTGGAGCTTATCCATATGCTCCCGAAGAAGCACTTCGGTGCGCTCATACGCCGTGTTGACGATGCGCTTAATCTCGGCGTCGATCGCCGAGGCGGTGGCCTCGGAATAGTCGCGGATATGTCCCATATCACGGCCGAGGAAGGGCTCGCTGTCGTCGCGGCCATAGGTGATGGTGCCGAGCTTGTCGCTCATGCCGTATTTCGTGACCATGGCGCGGGCCGTCTTCGTCGCGCGCTCGATGTCGTTCGACGCGCCGGTGGAAATGTCGTCAAGCGTCAGCGCCTCGGCGACGCGGCCGCCGAGCAGAACAATCAGCGATTCCTCCATCTCCGTCCGCGTGCGGTAGGAGCGATCCTCAGCCGGAAGCTGCATCGTATAGCCGCCGGCCATGCCGCGCGGGATAATCGAAATCTGATGGACGGGATCCTGCGTTCTGCAGAAATACGTCACGACGGCGTGGCCGCCCTCATGGTAGGCCGTCAGCTTCTTCTCGCGATCGGTCATGACGTGGCTCTTCTTCTCCGTACCGACGACGACCTTGATGGTCGCCTCCTCAATCTCGGTCATCGTGATGGCCTTGAGGCTGCGGCGGGCGGCGAGGAGCGCCGCCTCGTTGAGCAGATTCTCGAGGTCCGCGCCGGTGAAGCCGGCGGTCGACTTCGCGATCGTCTTGAGCTCCACATCGGGCGCGATCGGCTTGCCGCGCGCGTGTACCTTCAGAATCTCCTCGCGTCCCTTGACGTCCGGATAGCCGACGGTGACCTGGCGGTCAAAGCGGCCCGGGCGCATCAGGGCGGGGTCGAGAATGTCGGGGCGGTTCGTCGCGGCGATCATGATGACACCCTCGTTCGCGCCGAAGCCGTCCATCTCGACAAGCAGCTGGTTGAGCGTCTGCTCGCGCTCGTCGTGGCCGCCGCCGAGGCCGGCGCCGCGCTGGCGTCCGACCGCGTCGATCTCGTCGATGAAGATGATGCAGGGCGAATTCTTCTTCGCCTGCTCAAACAGGTCGCGCACGCGGGACGCGCCGACGCCGACGAACATCTCGACGAAGTCCGAGCCGGAGATCGAGAAGAACGGGACGCCCGCCTCGCCCGCCACGGCGCGCGCGAGAAGCGTCTTGCCGGTGCCGGGAGGGCCTACGAGCAGGACGCCCTTCGGAATTCTCGCGCCGAGCTCGTTATATTTCTTCGGGTTCTTGAGGAACTCGACAATCTCGCGCAGCTCCTCCTTCTCCTCGTCCGCGCCGGCGACGTCGGCAAACGTCGTCTTGCGCTTCTCGTCGGCCATCTGCTTGACCTTCGCCTTGCCGAAGTTCATCTGCTTGCCGGAATCCCCCATCACGGAGTTCATCCGCTTCATCATGAACCACCACAGCAGCACGCCGAGCAGAAGGACGACGACCATCGGCAGGAGGGTCGCAATCCACGAATTGGCCTCCGACGGCGGAATCCAGTTGCGCACCAGCTCCGCGCCGGGATGGGCGTCGTTGTACTCCTCTACATAGGGCGCCGTCTCATTGATGAAGAGCTCAATGCTCGGCACCTCGTAGGTGACGACTGCCCCGGCGGGGTCGCTGAGCGTCATCTGCAGCTGCCCTGTGCCGAAGTCCAGCGAATATCCCGTAACCTTCTGATCCTCAAAATATCCGATGATTTCCGAGTACGCAATGCTCGGACGGGAATTCCCGCCCAGCAGAGAGTAAATCAGAAACAGGAATACCAGCACGACGGCTGCGGGAAGCAGCAGGCTTTTCCATCTGTATTTATTCTCCAAACAGGCTCACTCTCCTTTCGGGAAGGGGAAATTATTTCTCGTACACCGAGGGCTTCAGAATTCCCACATAGGGGAGATTTCTGTATTTCTCGTCATAGTCGAGACCGTAGCCGACGATGAAGGCGTCCGGCACGACAGCGCCGAAATAATCGGCGGTGACGTCCGCCTGCCTGCGCTCCGGCTTGTCGAAGAGCGTGCACAGCTTAATGCTGCTGGGGTTGCGCTGGCGCAGCATATCGCGTATGTAGTGCAGCGTCATGCCGCTGTCGAGAATGTCCTCGACGAGGAGGAGATCCTTCCCCTCGAGGTTGACGTCGAGATCCTTGATGATCTTGACGACGCCGCTCGTCTTCGTGCCGGAGCCGTAGCTGCTGACCGACATGAAGTCGATGGCGCACGGAATCGTGACGGCGCGCATCAGGTCGGCCATGAAGACGACGCTGCCCTTGAGCACGCTGACCATCAGAAGATTCTTATCCTTATAGTCCTCGCTGATCCGGCGGCCAAGCTCGCTGACAACACCCGCCAGGTACTCCCTGCTGTATAAGACTTCCTGAATATCCTGCTCCATTAGTTTTCTGCTCCTTCATTCTCTATTTCCACGAGGTAGACGCCGGCGGTCTGCCCGCCCGCGCTCCACGCCTGAGACGCGCCGAGCCCCTCGACCCAGATGAGCTCTCCGTCCGGCTTCCATTCGAGCACGAGACGGCGATCCCGCTCCAGCGGAGGCACTCTTTCCTCCGAGAAAAGCTTTCGCAGAGGCTTTGACAGGCCGCGTCCCTCGGGGCGGAAGGAATCTCCCGGCCTGCGGCTTCGCGCGACCACGTTATTTTGTATTGTATCATAGTTGCGGGGATTATGAAACACAAATTTATAAAATTTCTGTGGATTTTCTGCTTCGCGCTCCGTCAGCGGGCGAATCCGGAGCGTTCTTCCGTCGGGAAGAGCCGTCCCTTCGGGGCTTACAGGGACGCAGAAGCCGGAAATCGCGGCGTCGGGCCGCTGCGCAAAAAGAGTATTGCCCTTTGCGAGGATTTGTATTCCTCCCGCGACGACGGTTCCGCCGCCGCGCAGGACGGCCTCCCGCATCGCCTCGACGTTTGCGCGCGTCAGCCGCGAAGGGCCGGCCTCCGCCGCCGCGAGCATCAGCGCGCGGGAGAGCAGCGGGCCGGGCAGGGCGCGCAGGGCGGCAAGCTCCCAGCCTCCGCCGCGCCGGGCGCGCGCAAGAGCTTCCGCCGCCTGCGCCGTCAGCAGCGCGTCGTCCTCCCGCAGAAGATCGGCGGCGCGGAGCATGGCGTTCTCGAGCGCGGGGTTCAGCGTGCGCAGGACGGGAACCGCGCCGAGGCGGACGCGGTTTCTCGCGTAGTCCTCCTCGAAATTCGTCTCGTCCTGCACGAACGGGAGGCGGTAGTGCGCGCAGTACGCCTCCGTCTCCGCGCGCGTCAGGCCGAGCAGCGGACGGATGATGCTGCCGCGCACCGGCGGAATGCCGGAGAGGCCATGCGTCCCCGCGCCGCGGACGAGGTTCATCAGCATGGTCTCCGCGTTGTCGGAGGCGGTGTGGGCCGTCGCGATGCGGGCGTTCCCGTCTCCGGCCAGCTCGCGGAAAAACGCGTACCGCACGCGCCTGCCGCAGTCCTCGGCGCAAAGACCCTCCCGCCGCGCCAGGGCGGCGACGTCGGCCCGCCGGACGAAAAACGGGATGCCCCGCTCCGCGCAGAAGCGCCGCGCCGCCTCCTCATCCCTGTCCGCGGTCTCCCGCAGACAGTGATTGACGTGCGCCGCGGCGACACGGATGCCGTATTCCTCCCGGTGCGTAAAAAGGAAATGGGTAAGCGCCGCGGAATCCGCTCCTCCCGAAAAGCCGGCCACGACGGCGCAGCCGGGCGGGAGCATCGAATACCGGGCGATTACCCCTTTGATTTTCTGTTCAATTTCTTCGGCGGGGCCTGCCTTCGCGTCACGGGGCATGATGCACAACCTCCTCCGCGGTGAAGCGCATGAACTCGCCCTGCCAGCGCAGCGGAACCGTCTTGGCCTCGCCGTGGCGGTTTTTCGCGACGATACACTCGCCGCTGCCGCGATCCCGCTCCTGCCCCGGCTCGTTCTCCCCCGCGTAGTAGTCCTCGCGATACAGGAAGAGCACAATATCGGCGTCCTGCTCGATGGAGCCGGAGTCGCGCAGGTCGGAGAGCACCGGGCGGTGGTTCGTCCGCTTTTCGCTGTCGCGGGCAAGCTGGGAGAGCGTCAGCACGGGAATGTTGAGCTCCTTCGCCATGATTTTCAGGCTTCGCGTGATCTCGGAGATCTCCTGCACGCGGTTGCCGTCTCCCCTTTTGGAGGCGCTCGTCATCAGCTGCAGGTAGTCGATGATCACGAGGTCGACGTTCCGCAGGCGGCGCAGCTTCGCCTTCATCTCCGGAACGGTGATGGACGGCGTGTCGTCGAGGTAAAGGTTCGCGCGGGAAAGGACGTCTCCCGCCTCGACAAGGCGCACCCATTCGTCGTTCTCCAGCTTGCCCGTGCGCAGCTTCGTGCCGCCCACGAGGGCTTCCGTCGAGAGGAGTCTGGAGCAGAGCTGCTCCTTGCCCATTTCGAGCGAGAAAAACGCGACCGTCTTCCCCGCCTTGACGGCGGCGTTGCGGGCAATGTTCAGCGCGAAGCTGGTCTTGCCCATGCCGGGACGCGCGCCAAGCAGAATAAAGTCCGTCCTGTTCAGGCCGGTGATGGTCTCGTCGAGCTCAGAGATGCCCGTCGGGATGCCGCGGTACTTGTCGCTGTCCTCCGAATTGAGCAGGTCGAGACGGTCGAAGGTCTTGATGATGACCTCGTTGAGCCTCTGCAGGCCCTGCATATTCTTGCCGCGGCGGATATCAAAGATGCGCTGCTCCGCGGCGTCAAGCAGCGTGGACGCCTCCGCGCCGCCCGCGGACGCCTCCTCCACGATCTCCCGCGCGGTGAGAATCAGCGTGCGGACGTCGTATTTGTCGCGGACAATTTTGGCGTACGTCTCCACGTTCGCGATGGACGGGACGAGCTGCGCGAGCTGCAGCAGATACGTCTTCGCGCCGGACTCCTCGAAGCCGTCCTGCTCCTTGAGCTTTTCCAGCACCGTGACGAAATCCACGGGCTGCCCGAGCGTGAACATCTCGAGCATGACCGAGTAAATGAGGCTGTTGTTCGACTGATAAAAATACTCCGGCCGGGGCAGAATCTCGGCGACCGTGTCCAGACAGGAGGAATCCAGCAGAACCGCGCCGAGCACCGACTGCTCCGCCTCGGGGGCGAAGGGCAGGTTCAGCGCCCCGTATGCATCCGCAGAATAATCCGCCATGGAACGCTCTCCTTCTTACGCTTCCTCGCCCACCACGACGTAAAGCTTCGCGCTGATGCCGGTGTAGAGCTTGATTTCCGCCTCGAACGTACCGAACGCCTTGATGTCGGCGGATTCGATGCGGCGCTTGTCGATCGCGACCTGATACTGCGCCTTGACGGCCTCCGCGATCTCCTTGGAGGTGACGGAGCCGAACAGCTTGCCGCCCTGGCCCGCCTTCGCGGTGATCTTCACGCTCTTGCCGTCGAGCTTTTCCTTCGCGGCGTTGGCGTTGTCCTTCTCGACCTGAATCTTGTGCTCCGCGGCGGCCTGCGCGTTTTTGAGCTCGTTCATGGCCTGGGCGTTGGCCTCCTTGGCCAGTTTGCGGGGGAGCAGGAAATTGCGGGCGTACCCGTCCGATACGTTGACAAGCTCTCCCTTTTTGCCGCTTCCCTTGACGTCAGTCAATAATACAACCTTCATGGTAAAAATCCTCCTGTTTTTAGGGTGTCTCGCGTCACGAATCCCGGGAGGGAAGCGCGCGCTCCATCACGTTGCGGATAGCGCCCTTGAGCAGCCGCCGGCTCTCCTCGATGCCGACGCCTGTCAGCTGGGTGGCCGCCATCGTGAGATGGCCGCCGCCGCCGAGCGCCTCCATAATCAGCTGGACGTTAACCTCTCCGAGACTGCGGGCCGAGACGTTGATCTGGCCGTTGCTCGGGAATATCACAAAGGACGCCTTCACGCCCTGGATGGACAAAAGCTCGTCGGCCGCCTGCGCGGCGGTGACGCGGATATCGGGGAACTCCTCCCGCGCGGAGGCGATGGCGCAGCTGTCGGAGATCTCCGCGTTCGAGACGATCTCGTACTTTCGCTTATACGCCTCGATGGAGTCGGAGAACATCCGCTTGACCTCGACGGTGTCCGCGCCGCGGCGGCGCAGATAGGCGGCGGCCTCGAAGGTGCGCACGCCCGTCTTGAGGACGAAATTCTTCGTGTCGAGCGTGATGCCGGAGAGCAGCGCCTCCGCCTCGCGGCGGTTGAGGCAGTTCTCGCCGAGGTACTGCACGAGCTCGGCGACCATCTCGCTCGCGGAGCTCGCGTACGGCTCATGGTAGAACACGAGCGCGTTCTCGATGTGGCGCACCATCATGCGGTGGTGATCGATCACCACGACGCGCTGGCACACGTCGAGCAGCTCGGGGCTCTCCACGAAATCCTGCGAGTGCGTGTCGACCACGATGAGCAGGCTTTTCGGCGTCGCCATCGTGCCGGCCTCCGCCGGGGTGATGAAGACATGGGGCGTATCAGGCCCCTGATTCTCGATATTTTCAATGAGCGGACCGGCCAGCGTCTGCTGCCGGTTGACGACGACGTACGCCGGCATCCCGAGCGCCTTCGTCATGGCGCTCCACAATCCGACGGCGGAGCCGACGGCGTCGAGATCGGAGAACTTGTGGCCCATCAGGAAGACGCAGTCGCTGTTCCTCGCGTGGTCGGCGAGCGTCGCCGCGATGACGCGGGTGCGCACCTTATCGCGCTTCTCCACGCCCTTCGAGAGGCCGCCGAAGAACGAGTACGCGCCGCCCTTCTGCTTGACGGCGACCTGATCGCCGCCGCGGCCGAGCGCCATGTCGAGCGCGGCTCTCGCCCACTGCTCGGCCTCCTGCAGGCTCGCCGCGCCGCGCGCGACGCCCATGGAGATGGTCGCGCTGCGGTTCTCCCCGCCCTTGACGCGGCGAACGGCGTCGAGCACCTCGAAGCGCTTCTCCATCGCCTGACGGAGATGACCCTCGTCGGTTAGAATCAGATACCGGCCTCCTGAGAGGCGCTTGCAGAAGCCGCCCATCGAGACGGCCCACGCGTTGACGCACGACTCCACCTCGGAGGCGATCCGCGCGTCCTCCATCCCGCTGGAGTCGCGGGCGAGCTCCTCGCGGTTGTCGAAATACGCGAGAGCGACGACGGGACGCGTCTCCTCGAATTCGCGGTTGATCTCCTTATAATATGTATCGTCGACAAAATACAGGATCGCGCCGCTCTCGGTCTTCGCGGCGAACACGGTGAACTGGCGGTCGTCGACGGTGATATCGGTGCCTCCGGCCTCATAGAGCTGCTGCATCGTCTTCGGGTAGATCAGCCGCATCACGCTCTCGCCGCGGAATTCGCGCGAGGGACTGACGGAGGACAGGAAGGCATCGTTGACCCAGAGGATATCCTCCGCCTCGCCGATGACGGCGACCGGCATGGTGAAATCCCGGAGATTGTCGTACTCCTCCGCCCCGAGCACGGATTTCGCGCTCTTGACGGCGGAGGCGACGTACGCCTTGAAATGCTCCGTCGAGAGGAACACGGCGCCCACAGAGAGAATAGCAGCCGCCGCTTCCACATAAAACAGGACATGGTTCCCCTGATACCAGCTGATTCCCGCCATGACAAACGTCAGCGCGGCCAGCAGGTAGAACGCCGGGGACGCAGCCCATACCCTTTTCTTCTTCATGATGCAGCCCACTCCTTTGCGAGACCCGCGGCCAGCGCGGTCGGGATAGTTCCCCCTCAGACCTCCATGATGATGGGGAGAATCATCGGACTGCGCCGCGTTCTGTCATACAGCAGGCGGGAGAGTCCGTCCTTCATCCTTGTCTTGAGGATGCCCCATTCGCGGATTCCGTTGTCCGCGCATTCGTTGAGCACGCGGTTCACGAGCGCGCGCGCGTCGTCGAGCAGAGGCTCGGATTCGCGGACGTAGACAAAGCCGCGCGACACAACGTCGGGGCCGGCGACCACATGGCCGGTTTCCCGGGAGATGGTGCAGACGACGACGATGAGGCCGTCCTCGCCGAGATGCTTGCGATCGCGGAGGACGACGCTGCCGACGTCGCCGACGCCGAGGCCGTCGACCAGGACGCGGCCCGCCGGCACCGAGCCGATATGCTTCATGCCGCTCTCGCTGAGCTCGACGACGTCGCCGACGTCGCCGATGTAGATATTGGAATCCGGCAGACCCATCTGGCGGGCCAGGCCGGCGTGCTTCTGGAGCATCTTCTGCTCGCCGTGCACCGGAATGAAATACTTCGGGCGCACGATGCCCTGCATGATCTTGAGCTCATCCTGGCAGGCGTGGCCGGAGACGTGCACCTCGTACATGGACTCGTAGACCACCTCGCAGCCTCGCTTGAGCAGCTCGTCGACGACGTTGCCGACCGTCTTCTCGTTGCCGGGAATCGGGCGGGCGGAGATGATAATGAAGTCGCCGGGGCCGACCTCCACCTTGCGGTGGTCGGCGAACGCCATGCGGGCCAGAGCGCTCATCGGTTCGCCCTGGCTGCCCGTCGTCACGAGAACAATCTGCTCCTTCGGATAACGGGTGATCATGTCGATGTCGATGAGGACGCCGTCCGGCACATCGAGATAGCCCATCTCCATCGCGATGCCCATCACGTTGAGCATCGAGCGGCCTGAAAGCGCGACCTTTCTGCCGTAGCGCACGGCGCAGTTGACGATCTGCTGCACGCGGCTGATATTCGACGCGAACGTCGCGATGATGAGGCGCTTGTTCTCCGCGCGGCGGAACAGCGTCTCGAAGGAATTGTCGACCTTCTGCTCCGTGGCGGTGAAGCCGGGGCGCTCCGCGTTCGTCGAGTCGGCGAGCAGCGCGAGAACGCCCTCCTTGCCGAGCTGCGCGAGGCGGCCGAGGTCAATCATCTCGCCCTGGGCGGGCGTGCAGTCGATCTTGAAGTCGCCCGTGTGGACGAGAACGCCCGCCGGGCAGTGAAGCGCGAACGCGACGGCGTCGGGAATCGAGTGGTTCACATGGATAAACTCCACGTCGAAGCAGCCGAGGCGGACCGTGTCGCCCGGCTTCGCGACGTTCAGCCGCGCCTTGCCGAGCAGGCCGTGCTCGCGCAGCTTGCCCTCGATGAGGCCGACCGTCAGGCGCGTGGCGTAGACCGGAAGGTTCACGCGCTTGAGCAGGTACGGCAGCGCGCCGATGTGGTCCTCGTGGCCGTGCGTGATGACGATGCCGCGGATGCGGTCCGCGTTGCGCTCGACGAACGTGAAATCGGGCAGGACGAGGTCGACGCCGAGCATATCGCCGTCGGGGAACGCCATGCCGCAGTCGACGATGACCATGTCCTCGCCGCACTCGTAGAGCGTAAAGTTCTTGCCGATCTCATTGAGGCCGCCGAGGAAGTAAACGCGCACGGGCGGCTTCGCGGACGCCTGACGGCCGCGCTTTCCGCGCTGCGGGCGGGTCTTCGGCTCCTCCGCGCGCACCGGCTTCGCCTCGGGCGCGGACTCCTCCTTCTTTCTGCGGCCGCGGGTCTTTTTCCCCTCCTGCAGGGCTGCCGCGTCGGCGCGGCGGGGCGCCTTCTCCTCCGCCTTCTGCGGCGCGCGGCGGCGCGGCTTCTTCTGGCGCGCCTCCTTCTTCTCCTGCTCGCCGGCGCCCTGCGCCTGCTCGAGCGAGACTGCGTTTCCGCCGATTTCCTGATCCGCCGGCTTTCTCGCCGGTTCAATCTTTCCGTACAATCCTACTGCATTTTCGTCTGACAAAAAAACAACCTCCAATTCCGCAGGGCAACAGGAAAAAGAGCCCGGCCTTCTGTCGATACGCCGGACAACCCTATCCCCGCAGGTATTTTTTCTGATGTATCTTCCCGTCTCACATATACCGGAACAGCCTTCCGCTCTCCCGGCCATCCCCGCCCCATTCGCTCGCACGCCTCGGCTGGAGCAGACACGGGGAACCCTTCCGGACACAAACGTTAATTCCATAATACATGGATTCCCGGACACTGTCAAGAGTACGACGGGCTTTCCTTTCCCGGCAGGCGGCCGATATTGTCTATTATTGACAACTTAACACAAAACCATCCGCCGGTTATTCTCTGAATTCCATAGAAAACGCTTGATCGCTCTCTCCCGCCTTTCCCCTAACATACCCCGGAAAGCAGGAAAATACCCGCGGCCCTTCCCGCACGCCGGAAAAGCCGCGCGACAAAACGCGCCGCGGAGCTCTCGCCCGCGGCGCGCAGGAATCCTCTGACTGTCTCGCTTCGGCCGGTTCCGGCGAAAAACCGGGATTAGTCGTCGCCGTAATTGCCGAGCGTCCCAAGGCTCTGCGCCTTGAGATAGGCGTTGATGAAGCCGTCCAGCTCGCCGTCCATCACGGCGTTGATGTTGCCGTTCTCAAAGCCGGTACGGTGATCCTTCGCGAGGGTGTAGGGCATGAAGACGTAGGAGCGAATCTGGCTGCCCCACGCGATCTCCTTCTGGTCGCCCTTGATGTCCTCGATCTTCTCGAGGTGCTCGCGCTCCTTGATCTCGAGGAGCTTCGACTTGAGCATCCGCATCGCGACGTCCCTGTTCTGGTACTGGCTGCGCTCCACCTGGCAGGAGACGACGATGCCCGTCGGGATATGGATGAGGCGGACGGCGGACGAGGTCTTGTTGACCTTCTGGCCGCCCGCGCCGCTCGCGCGGTAGACCTCCATCTTGATATCCTCGGGGTTGATCTCGACCTCGACGGTGTCATCGATCTCGGGCATCACCTCGAGGGAGGCGAAGGAGGTGTGGCGGCGTCCCGACGCGTCGAACGGGGACACGCGCACGAGACGGTGCACGCCGTTCTCGCTCTTGAGGAAGCCGTACGCGTTCTCGCCCTCGATCAGGATGCTGGCGCTCTTGAGGCCGGCCTCCTCGCCGTCGAGGTAGTCGAGCGTCGTCACCTTGTAGCCGTGGCGCTCCGCCCAGCGGTTATACATCCTGAACAGCATCTCGGCCCAGTCCTGCGCCTCGGTGCCGCCCGCGCCGGCATGGAAGGTGAGAATCGCGTTCTTCTGATCGTATTCGCCCGTGAGGAGCGTCGAGAGGCGCTGCTGCTCGAGATCGGCGCGAACCTTCTCCAGCTCGGACTGCGCCTCGGGAAGGAGCGAGAGATCGCCCTCCTCGTTCGCGAGCTCCACGAGGGCGAGCGCGTCCTCGTAGGTGGACTTCAGCTTCTCGTAGGCCCCGATCTTGTTTTTCAGATAGCTCGAGCGCTGGAGAATCTTCTGGGAGCGCTGGGTATCGTCCCAGAAGCCGGGCTCGGAAGCCTTCATATCGAGCTCCTCCGCCTCCTTCGCCATCGACTCGAGACCAAGCGCCTCCGCCAGATCCCTGATTTCGGGTTCAAGCCCTTCCAGTGCGAGTCGCACCTCGTCAAATTGCAGCATATCCGGTCACACAAGCCTTTCCGTCTTCCGCCCGAAGCGGAATCAACAATAATATGATATAAAACAGGGAAGCGGAAATCCCGGGTCACGCCCCAAAGGCGGATTGCGGCGGCACAGTCCGCCGCGGCCGCTTCGCAAAGCGCCCGGCCCTTCCCGAACGCTGTTTTTCCCAAGCCAACAGGCTATATTATTATACGGGATTTTCCGGAAAATGTAAAGACGGGCTCCCCTTTTTCCCTTCAAGGGCCGAAAAATTGTGAATAACGTGAAAACTTCGCAAATTTGAAGTTGCAGTTTTTCAAAAAAAAATATACAATAGATCCAGTTTCTCAGGAACCCACGACGGCGAGGCCGTTTTCTTTTAGGAGGACTGTGTATGATTGACTATACCGGTATAGGATGCCCTGTCTGCGGCAAAGCCTTTACCCGGGAGGACGATATCGTCGTCTGCCCGGAGTGCGGCGCGCCTTATCACAGGGAATGCTACCGCCTGGAAGGGCACTGTGTCTATCAGGACAAGCACGGGACGGCGCAGGCCTGGCAGCCGCCCCGCGCCGCGGAGAACGGCTCGGAAAAGCGCTGCCCCCGCTGCGGCAAAGCGAACCCCGACGGCGCGCTGTTCTGCGATCACTGCGGAATGTCCCTCACGGGAGAGCCGCCGATGGGGCCGCAGAACAATTACGGCCAGTTCAACAGCCGGTACGGCGCTCCCCCCTCCCCCACGGATTTTCCGCAAAACGGGCCGCAGGGCGGCTCCTTCTGGGGGCAGTACGATCAGGACGGCGGGAATCAGGAGGCAAGGGGAAACAGCGGTCCCGTTCCTCCGCACGGCCCCACAATGTTTTTCTTCGATCCGCTCGGCGGCGTGAGTCCGGATGAGGATTTCGACGGCGTGCCGGCCTCCGACCTCGGGAAATTCGTGCAGGCCAACACGCAGTATTACCTGCCGGTCTTCACCAACAGGAAAAAATTCGGCCGCGGGCGCTTCAACTTCTGCGCGTTCATCTGCACGGGCGGCTGGATGCTGTACCGCAAGCAGTACAAGCTCGGCGCGATTCTCACCGCCGTGATGGCGGGCATTTATTTCGTCTCGCTCTACTGCTCCTACGCCTCGGAGGATCTGATACTCCGCCTGATGAGCCAGATCGGCATCGATCTGAACGTGGGAATGCCGACGTCCTCTCAGCTCATGGAGCTCGGCTCCATGATTTTCGCGCTTCCCTTCAGCCAGCGCCTTTTGATCTTTCTGCCCCGCGTGCTCGACGTGGTGCGGCTCGTCATCATGATCGTCGTGGGTCTCAAGGCCAACACCATTTATATGAAGTTTTGTACCTCGAAGGTTAAGACGATCTATGAGGAATTTCCCGAGCAGTCCGACCGCGAGCTGCAGTTCCGCGCGCGCGGCGGCATCAATACGCCTCTCGCGGTGTGCCTTGTCATCGCCTATATGATGGCCGTCTATATGCCCCGCCTCTTCTTCCTGGTCTGAGGTGCGGCAGTTTTCCCTGTTTTGAAAAGAGATAAAAGAAGAAAGGGTTGCCAGACATGAAGATTACGAAAGCAGTGATCCCTGCGGCAGGTCTCGGCACGCGCGTGCTGCCCGCCACCAAATCCATGCCCAAGGAAATGCTCCCCATCGTTGACAAGCCCGCGATTCAGTACATTGTGGAGGAGGCCGTGGCCTCCGGCATCACCGACATTCTCATCATTACCAACCGCGGCAAGGGCCTCATCGAGGATCACTTCGACCGCGTGCCGGAGCTCGAGGCGCGCCTGACGAGCGGCGGCCCGCAGAAGGAGGCCATCCTGCGCGAGGTCGTGGACATTTCCCATCTGGCCAACTTCTATTTCGTCCGCCAGAAGGAGACGAAGGGCCTCGGTCACGCGGTGAGCTGCGCGCGCTCCTTTGTGGGGAACGAGCCGTTCGCCGTGCTGTACGGCGACGACGTCATCATCGGCGACGACCCCGTCTGCGGGCAGCTCATGCGCGCCTACGAGGAGTTCGGCGTCGGCGTGCTCGGCGTCAAGGAGGTCTCGGAGGAGGCCATCCAGAAGTACAGCTCCCTCAAGGTGGAGCCGATCCGCGGCAATTACTACAAGTGCACCGACATGATCGAGAAGCCCACCCCCGACAAAATCATGTCGCTCTTTTCCATTCTCGGGCGCTGCGTGCTCACACCGGACATCTTCGACATCATCGACCAGACGCCTCCCGGCGCGGGCGGAGAAATCCAGCTGACGGACGCGATGTGCACCCTCGCCCGCCGCGCGGGCATGATCGCCGTCGACTTTACCGGCACGCGGTACGACATGGGCAACAAGCTCGGCATCCTGCAGGCCACCTGCGAGGTCGCGCTGCGCCATCCCGAGGTCGGCGCGGATTTCCGCAGGTATCTCAAGGAATTGGCGAAAACGCTGTAAATCACCGTGTCCCCGGACGCGTTTTTCGTTCTTGACTTTCGGGGACAAGGCTGATATAATTACTCTGTTCATCGCGTATCCGCGATGGTATCCTTGCTCCGGACACTGAGCCGGGGCCAAAGTCCAAAAGGAGGTGCAAACAATGCCTGATGTGAAACATTCCTATGAAACTGTGTTCATCCTTTCCACAAAGCTGGGTGACGACGGCATTGCCGCGCTCGTTGAGAAGTTCAAGAACCTCATCGCGGCAAACGGTACGGTCGACAGCGTTGACGAGTGGGGCAAGCGTCGTCTCGCCTACGAGATCAACAAGGAGACCGAGGGCTATTACGCCCTGATCAACTTCACCAGTCCCGCTTCCTTCACGGCTGAGCTGGACCGCGTGTACAAGATTACCGACGGCGTCCTGCGTTCCCTGATTGTGAAGAAGGACGCGTAAGTACGGAAAGAGAGTGGTTTGAATGCTCAACGTTGCAGTTCTGATGGGCCGTCTGGTCGCCGATCCCGAGCTTCGGCACACGCCGAACGACATTGCCGTGACGAGCTTCACGGTGGCTGTCGATCGCTCCTACGTCAAAACCGGCTCCGAAAGGCAGACCGATTTCATTGACGTCGTGGCATGGCGCGGCACCGCGGAATTTATCAGCAGATATTTCCGCAAGGGGCAGATGATCGCCGTGCAGGGCTCGATCCAGACCCGCACCTACACCGACAAGGACGGCAACAAGAGAAAGGCTTTTGAGATTGTCGCCGACAACGCGCACTTTGCCGAGCCCAAGCGCGACAATTCCGGCGCCGCTCCCTCCCCCGCTCAGAGCTATCAGCGCCCGGCTCCTGCGATGGAACAGGCCGCCCCGGCTTACTCGAGCGGCGACACCGGCGATTTTGAGGAGGTTCTTACAGACGACGATCTGCCGTTCTGATCCGTACCGCGCATCCCCCATATTTGTGAAAAGGAGGCTTTTGTCATGGCTGAAAGAAATGACAGACCCGAGCGCCGCTCCGGCGGTCGCAAAGGCCGCAAGAAGGTTTGCGGTTTCTGCGTTGATAAGATCGAGACCATCGATTACAAGGACGTTGCGAAGCTCCGCCGCTACATTTCCGAGCGCGCGAAGATTCTGCCCCGCCGTGTGACCGGCACCTGCGCCCGCCATCAGCGCGAGCTGACCGTCGCCATCAAGCGCGCCCGTCATCTTGCCCTGCTGCCCTTCAGCAGCGACT
>CALWIH010000054.1 GCA_944380675.1 uncultured Clostridia bacterium
CTGGTCTCTTCGTTTTCATAAAAGCGAAGTCCAAAAGAGCGGGTGCCTTCGGAAAATTCCACATCCGCTTCAAAGCGATAAATAATGAAGCAGAGAGCTTTCGCAAGCTCCCTGCCTCCAGAAAATCAAATAACCATTCTACAGTACTGCTGCGAGGAAAATCCGGGGAAACTCGCTTGCGCTCTTTCCCCTCGCTGCGCGGCTTCTCTCCGCTCACGCCTTCCGCATGATTCGGGATTTGTGCGAATCCTCCGGGGAAACTCGCTCCGCTCTTCCCCCTCCCTTTTTTTGCGGGCTTCGCCCTATTGGGAGTACGCGTTCTCCGCTCCCGCTCCGGTCGGTGCCTTGATTGTGTGCCACTGGCACACGGCACCCTTTTGAAAAAGGCCGGCGAAAACTTCACTCGCCTGCGGCGCGAAATCCTTACCTACTTCTCTTCCCTCAAATATGTACTCTCCATATCCGCCAAATGCAATTTCACCGCCAGCGGATATTTCTCAAACGCTCCGCTCAGCGCGAAGCTTCCCCCTCTCACCGCGTCGTCAAATCCCCCCATGTGCCACCGTATCGCGACCGCCTCGCTCGTCTTCAGTCTCAAAAACCGCTCAATCAGAAACACCGATTTCTCCCCGTGTCCGTACGGGAAGCTGTCCTCTACCATATAGAAGCTCTTTTTCTCCCATGCCCCCGTCTCCTCGTTCTTCACGTTCCGCACGCCTTCTTTATAGAACTGCGCTTTACACACATCGTGCAGCAGCGCACAGATCGCAAAGCTTTCTTCATTGTCCTTTCCGCTCTCGAAGTGCCGCTCCATCATCGTCCGGTACACGCTCAAGCTGTGGTACACCAGCCCGCCGGGGAACGCGCAGTGGTATTTCGTACTCGCCGGAGCCCGGAAAAAGTCCGTCTTTTTCAGCCATTCCAGCAGCGCCGCGCTTCCTTCCCTGCTGATTTTCGACGTGTAAATCCCGCAGAATTCCTCCGCCCAGTCCATCTCTTACACCTCGCTCCTGATGCAGTCCATTGTCCCGCAAAGACTGTAGTCCCCGAACCCTGCCGGGAGAAAATAGCTGTCGCCCTTTCTCAGGCGGCGGCTTCCGTCCTTCCACCGCAGCTCGCCCTCGCCCTCGAGCACCAGCAGCGAGTGGAACGACGCGCCCGTCACCGTGAACGCCGCTTCCCCGTCCAGGCAGATGCGCGTCGCGGTGAAGTAGTCGCACGTCCCGAGCAGCACGCTCTCCGCGCCGCCGACGCGCTCCGGCGTCCCCACCGCGCCCGGCTCCCGCGCGGCAGGGCCGAGCCTTGTCACGTCGAGCGCTTTCTCAATGTGCAGCTGGCGCGGCTTGCCGTCCGCCCCGACGCGGCCATAGTCGTACACCCGGTACGTCGAGTTCGAGTTCTGCTGAATCTCCGCTATCAGGATGCCCGCCCCTATCGCGTGCAGCGTCCCCGCCTCGATGAAGAACACGTCTCCCTTCTTCACCGGAACGTACCGGCACACCTCGAGCAGCGTATTGTCCTCTATCCGCCGCGCGAACTCGTCCTTCCCGATCTCCCGGTTCAACCCGTAAATCAGGGACGAGCCTTCCTTCGCGTCGACAATGTACCACATTTCCGTCTTCCCGTATTCCCCCTCGACCCGCAGCGCGTACTCGTTGCTCGGGTGCACCTGCACCGAGAGGTTCTGCTCCGCGTCAATCAGCTTGATGAGCAGCGGGAAGTCCTCAAACGACGCGCAGTCCGTCCCGAAGACGTCCCCGCCTGCCTTTTCGGCGTATTCCCGGAGCGTCAGGCCGGCATATTCGCCGTCCTCTATCACGCTCGGCCCGTCCTTGTGGCAGGAGAGCTCCCAGCTCTCCGCGACCTTCTCGAGGCTCGTCTTTTTGCCGTATTCCTCTTTTAAACGGCGGCCGCCCCACAGGTAATCCTTGAGCGGCGCTGTCAGCTTCAGTGGGTTCATGCTTTCTCCTCCTCAAAAACTGTCTTCCGTCCTCAGACGGTCATCATCTTGCGCCCCGCTATCGCCCACGCCTTCGTCTCCTCGGAGACGGGCGATTTCTCGAGTGTAAACACCGCCGCCGAAAACGGCGCGAGCCGGATGCGCACGCTCGCCGGGCTTCCTCTGCACGGAATCGGAAACGACGAGAGCGGCGCCGCGTTCACCGTGCCGCAGCCGCCCCAGCGGAAGTCGTCCGTGTTCAGGATTTCCCGCAGCACGACGCGCTCCTCGCACCCGAGCAGCAGCCCCTCGTGCGATTCCGGCGTGAAGTTCAGCACCGTCACGAGACTCTGCCCGCCCGCCGTCCTCCGGTAGGCGTACACCCCCGCGTTCTCCTTCTCCCCGACGCCCGTCGTCATCCAGCGGAAGCACGCCGCGTCGTATTCCTTCTGCGAGAGCGCCGGGGATTCGCGGTACAGTCTCCCGAGCTCGCGGAACAGCGCGCGGAAGCTGTCGTGCGCCGGATAGCGCAGCAGCTCCCAGTCGAGCTCGCGGCCCTCGTCCCATTCGCGGAAGTGCCCGAGCTCGTTCCCCATGAAGTTCAGCTTCTTCCCCGGATGCGTGAACATATACGCGTACAGCGCCCTGCACTGCGCGAATTTCTCCTCGTACGAGCCGTAGAGCTTGTCGAGAATCGTCTTCTTCCCGTGGACGTTCTCGTCGTGCGAGAGCGCCAGCACATACAGCTCCCGGTAAAAGTAGTCCATCGAGAACGTGATTTTGTGGTACTGTCCGCGCCGCGCCTCGAACGGCTGCGACAGAAAGTCCAGCGTGTCGTGCATCCAGCCCATGTCCCATTTGTAGTCGAACCCGAGGCCCCCGTACTCGACCGGAGCCGTCACCTTCGGGAAATTGCTCGAGTCCTCCGCTATCAGCAGCACGTTGCCGAAAAGACGCTTGAGTCCCGCGTTCATCTTCTTGAGGAAGTCCACCGCCCCGATGTTCACCCCGCGCTCCGGCTGGCCCTGCCAGTACAGCACGTTCGGCACCGCGTCGACGCGCAGCCCGTCCGCGTGGAATTCCCCGATCCAGTACGCCGCCGACGACTGCAGAAAGCTCCGCACCTCGCCGCGGTAGAAGTTGAAGTTGCACGAGCCCCATTCGCTGTACGTCACGTCGCTCGCCGGGTATTCGTAGAGCTGCGTGCCGTCAAAGTTCGCGAGCGCGTAGTCGTTCCCCACGAAATGCGCCGGGACAAAGTCGAAGATGACCCCAATCCCCGCCTCGTGCAGCGCGTTGACGAGCTTTCTCAGCCCGTCCGGCGTGCCGTACCGCGAGGTCACGCTGAAATAGCCGCTCAGCTGGTAGCCCCACGACGCGTCCAGCGGGTGCTCCATCACCGGCAGCAGCTCCGCGTGCGTGAAGTGGTTCTCCCGCAGATAAGCGGGCAGCAGCTCCGCGAGCTCCTCGTAGGTGAGAAAGTCCCCGTCCGGCGTCCTGCGCCACGAGCCGAGATGCAGCTCGTAGATGCTCACCGGCTCGTCGTACCCGAGGCTGCGCTTCCGGATCCACTCGCCGTCCGTGAAGCGAAATTCGCTCGTCCCCACGAGCCGCGACGCCGTCTGCGGCCGCATCTCCGACGAAAACGCGTACGGGTCCGCCTTGTCGAGAACGCGCCCGTCCGGCTGCGCGACGCGGAATTTGTAGAGCTGCCCCGCCTCCGCCGTCGGACAGACGGCGCTCCAGATGCCCGCCGTGTCGCGCGTCATCGCCTCGCCTTCCCACGCGTTCCATTCGCCGATGACCTCCACGCTCCGCGCGCCGGGCGCGAAGACGCGGAACTGAAAGCCGCCTCCCGCCGCGGGATGCGCGCCGAAATACGCGTGCGCGTCAAAGCTCGCGCCGGTGAAAAATTCCTCGTGCAGCATCGTTGTTTCCTCCTGTCCGGGTGTGATGCCCCTCTCCCGACCCGGCGGGAGAGAGATGGTCAATATGACTTGAGGGTTTAAATGTATTATAGCGAAAAACAGGGCGGCGCGCAAGTCCGCGCGGAAGGCTTTTCCCCGGCGCGGGCATTCTCGTTCTCCGAACCGGCGCGAAGGAAACCGGTTTCGGCGACGCTGCGCTTTTTTGTCTTTTTTTTGCGCAAATGCATGAAAAAACCCATTGCTTTCTCTCCAAAATCAAGGTATATTAGGAAACGGAAGGAGCTTTTCAGCTATTCTATTTTCAAATCGACAGGAGGAGTATCTTTCATGAAACTGCCCCGTTATTTCGAGGATCCCTCGACCCTCCATGTGGGAACCGAGCCGAATCACGCGTACTTCATCCCGTTTGGGGACGAGAACGTCGCGCGTCTCGGAGACCGCCAGCTCTCCGACCGTCTCACGCTGCTGAGCGGCGAATGGAGCTTCCGCTATTATCCGAACCGCTTTGAGGTTCCGGAGCATTTCCCGGACGGCGATTTCGACGATTCCGGCTTTGACGTGATTCCGGTGCCGAGCTGCTGGCAGACGCTCGGCTACGACAGGCACCAGTATACGAACGTCAACTTCCCCTTCCCCTACGATCCGCCCTATGTTCCCGACGAGAACCCCTGCGGCGCGTACCGCACCGCCTTCGAGCTCTCCGAGGACGAGTGCGCCCGCCGCACCTACCTGCACTTTGAGGGCGTCGACTCGTGCTTCTATGTCTGGGTCAACGGCGCGTTCGTCGGCTACAGCCAGGTTTCGCACAGCACGAGCGAGTTCGAGCTGACGAGCTATGTCCGCCCCGGGGAGAACACCCTCGCCGTCCTCGTCATGAAGTGGTGCGACGGCAGCTACCTCGAGGACCAGGACAAGCTGCGCATGAGCGGCATCTTCCGCGACGTGTACCTGCTCAGCCGCCCGGAGAACCACATCCGCGACTTCACCGTCCGCACCCCCGTCGAGGACGACTACCGCACCGCGCGCGTCGACGTCTCCTTCGACTGGACGGGCGAGGCCGGGAAGGTCTCCTGCGAGCTCTACAGCCCCGACGGCGCGCTCGTCGGAAAGGCCGACGCCGAGAACGGCTGCGTCTCCTTCCCGCTCACCGACGCCGTCCTCTGGAACGCGGAGTCCCCGAGCCTCTATGAGCTCGTCATCCGCGCCGCGGGCGAGGTCATCTGCCAGGACGTCGGCGTGCGCCGCATTGAGGTCAAAAACGCCGTGCTCTATTTTAACGGCGTCGCCATCAAGCTCAGAGGCACGAACCGCCACGACAGCGATCCCTTCGTCGGCTACGCCGTCACGGAGGAGAAGCTCATCCGCGACCTCACGCTGATGAAGCAGCACAACATGAACGCCATCCGCACGAGCCATTACCCGAACGCTCCGTGGGCGGCGCAGCTCTACTCCCGCTTCGGCTTCTATGTGATTGACGAGTCCGACATCGAGATGCACGGCACCACGTCCGTCTATTCCAACAAGCCGCCGCACGGTCACGCGTATTCCGACTACGTCATTCCCGACCGCGTCTACGGCTCGCTCTGCCATGACAAGCGCTTCGAGGCCGCCGTCGTCGACCGCGTGCAGCGCAACGTCGAGCGCGACAAGAACAACGCCTGCGTCCTGATGTGGTCGCTCGGCAACGAATCCGGTTACGGCCCGAACATGGAGAAGGCCGCCGCGTGGATCAAAACCGTCGACAGCGAGCGCCTCGTCCACTACGAGAGCAGCATCTATCAGATGGAGGGCTACGAGAACGACCTGAGCAACATCGACGTTTACAGCCGGATGTACGCGGGCGTCTTCGACGTCGAGCAGTACTGCACCGACGACAGCCTCCAAAAGCCGTTCATCCAGTGCGAGTTCATCCACGCGATGGGCAACGGCCCCGGAGACATCGAGGACTACTTCGAGCGCCTCTACAAGTACGACAAATTCGCTGGCGGCTTCGTCTGGGAGTGGTGCGACCACGCGATTTGGATGGGCCGCACGCCCGAAGGCCGCGATATGTACGGCTACGGCGGCGACTTCGGCGAGTTCCCGCACGACGGCAACTTCTGCATGGACGGCCTCGTCTACCCCGACCGCACGCCGCACACCGGCCTGCTCGAGTGGAAGAACGTTGCCCGCCCCGCCCGCGCTTCGCTCGAGAACGGCAAGGTGACGCTCCACAACTACATGGACTTCACGAATCTCCTCGACTACATGACCATCGAGTATGAGGTCACGCAGGACGGCGAGGTCGTCCAGTCCGGCACGGTGGAGACGCCCGACCTTGCCCCTCACGCGGAGGCCGCGCTCGCCGTCCCGTTCACGACGCCGGAGACGGGCGTCTGCTGCCTGAACCTGTACTACCGCCTCAAGGACGAGGACGAGTTCCGCGAGGCCGGCCATCTGCTCGGCTTCGACCAGTTCGTCCTGCGCGAGGAGAAGGCCGCCTTCACGCCCGGCGAGAGCCGCAGCGTGAGCGTCCGGGAGACGGAGCGCAGCTACACCGTCGAGGGCGAGACGTTCCGCTACGTCTTCAACCGCCTGACGGGCACGTTCGACAGCCTCGTGAACGAGCAGATCTCCTTCCTCGAGAAACCGATGGAGTGGAACATCTGGCGCGCCCCGACCGACAACGACCGCAACATCCGCCGCGAGTGGGAGCGCGCCGGGTACGACAGAAGCGCCCCGAAGGTGTACGAGACGAGCGCCGAGGTCACGGACGACGGCGTCGTCCTCACGGCGAAGCTCTCCCTCGCCGCGATTTACCTGCAGCCGTGCATGAAGCTCACGGCGGTCTGGACCATTCGCCCCGACGGACGGATTGCGGCCAGCGTCCACGGCGACAGAGCGGACGAGTTCCCGTTCCTGCCGCGCTTCGGCCTGCGCCTGTTCCTCCCCCGCGCGTTTGACGCCGTCGAGTACTTCGGCTACGGCCCGTTCGAGAGCTACGTCGACAAGCGCCGCGCCTCGATGCTCGGCAAGTACACCGCCGCCGTCGCAGACCTCCACGAGGACTACCTCCGTCCGCAGGAGAACGGCAGCCATTACGGCTGCTCGCACGTCGCCCTCGCGAACCCCTCCGGCGGCTGCATCGAAGCCGTCGGCGACTGCTTCTCCTTCAACGCCTCCGAGTACACCGAGGAGGAGCTCACCGCGAAAGCGCACAACTATGAGCTCACCCCCTGCGGCTCCACCGTCCTCTGCCTGGACTACAAGCTCTCCGGCATCGGCTCCAACAGCTGCGGCCCGCAGCTCCTCGAGCAGTACCGGTTTGATGAGAAGGAATTCGATTTTGAAATCGAGCTGAGACTCGGGAAGTAAGAGCGGCAAGTCGGAAGACAAGCTGGAGAATTTGTAAGAGAATAACGTAATGCAAAGCAAGCCCCTCGGTGATAAGCCGGGGGGCTTGGTTTTTGTCGGGGAAGGTTGAGGCGGATACTTTCTGACTTGCTGCGAGTTTGGCAGCCCCCCTTGGTGGAAGTCCGAGGGAAGCGTCCCTCTCGCGCAAAAAGAGACAAAAAAGCGGAAAAAGCCCTTCGGCCTTTCCGCTTTTTTCGTCTGTCCGATTTGTCTTTTGCCGCCTCCCGTCCGCGTGGGACGGCGGGAGGCTCAGGCGTGGCGCTTGCACGTCACGGTCTCGACCGTCAGGCGGATGACCTCGACGGCGGAGAGCTCCGCGGCGGAGAACGTCCAGCCGCGGCTTCCGGCGTAATGGTTCATCAGCAGGCGCAGCCCCTTCTCCTTCGCGGCGGCGTCCGCGAGCAGCTCGACGGAGCCCGTCCCCATCACGCAGAGGAAGCGGTACGAGTAATCGCACGCCCTTTCCCCCGCGTTGACGGCGTGGTCCGTGTCCAGCTCGAAGCTCGCGCGGCCGAGCCTGCGGATGAGATCAATCTTCCTTCCCGCCTTCGCGCTGTGGAAGTAGAACGCCCCCTCCTCCGCGTCGTAGCCGAAGCTGAGCGGGACGATGTACGCCTCCGCGCCGTCGCAGAAGCCGAGGCGGCAGCAGTCGCACGACGCGATGATTTCGTCAATGCGGGCGCGGTCCGTGATTTCCCTGTCGCTTCTCCTCATGCGGGACGTCCTTTCCGTCGGGGACGGCTCACAGCGTCCCGAAAATACGGTCGCCTGCGTCGCCGAGGCCGGGGACGATGTAGCCGATGTCGTTGAGGCGCTCGTCAATCGCGGCGCAGTAGAGCTGCACGTCGGGGTGCGCCTTCGTGAAGGCTTCGATGCCCTCCGGCGCGGCGATGATGCACATGAACTTGATGGACTTCGGGTGGCTGCGCTTGATGATTTCAACGGAATCGATCGCCGAGCCGCCCGTCGCGAGCATCGGGTCGAGGACGATGACGTCGCGCTGCTCGATGTCCTGCGGGAGCTTGTGGTAATACTCCACAGGCTGGAGCGTCTGGTGGTCGCGGTAGAGGCCGATGTGGCCGACCTTCGCGGCGGGGACGAGCGTCAGCACGCCCTCGACCATCCCGAGCCCGGCGCGCAGAATCGGCACGAACGCGAGCTTGCGGCCCGCGATGACCTTCGTGACCGCCTTTCCCATCGGCGTCTCGATCTCGGTGTCCTCGAGCGGGAGGTCGCGCGTCGCCTCGTAGCACATCAGCATGGCGATTTCGCTCACGAGCTCGCGGAACTCCTTCGAGCCCGTCTCCTTCTTCCGCAGAAACGTCAGCTTATGCTGAATCAGCGGATGATCCATTACGAAAACCTGGTTGTCCATTTTGCAAGATCTCCTCTCCCGGTGCGGCGCGTCACAGCTCGCCGTTTTCGATCTGCGCAATCTGGCCGACGCGCACGGCGTGGCGGCCGCCGTCGAACGGCGTGTTCAGATAGATCTCCGCGAGCTTCACGGCCATCGTCTCGTCGATGACGCGTCCGCCGAGGCAGAGAATGTTGGAATCGTTGTGGCGGCGCGTCATCTCGGTGCAGAACTCGTTCGTGCACACGGAGGCGCGGATGCCCTTCACCTTGTTCGCCGCGATGCTCATCCCGATGCCGGTGCCGCAGCAGAGAATGCCCTTCTCGCACTCGCCGCCCGCCACGCTGTGCGCGACCGCCGCGGCGATCGGGCCGTAGTTGACGGACTCCTCCGTCATCGTGCCGAAATCGCGGTACGGAATATTGTTCTCCTCGAAATACGCCTTGATGGCGTTCTTGAGCGCGAAGCCTCCGTGGTCACATCCCAAAGCTATCACAAAACATCCTTCCCTTCCAAAATAAAATTTTTATGAAAAAGTTTACGGGTTCCCCTTGCTTTGCAGCCGCTTTTTGAGCTCGCGCTCCGCCTGCGGGAGACGCAGATAAATCGGGCTGAGCGCGTCGGCGGAGACCGTCTCCCCCCGCGCCGCCGCCTCGAGCGCCGCCTTCGCCGCGCCGCTCGCGCGCTGGTAGCCAAGCGGCTCCGGCAAAAGGACGGGCGAGAACGCGCGGAAGGCGTCCAGCCCGGCGCACATGGCCGCCCCGTCGCCGACGAGGTAGACCGGCCCCTTCGCGTCCTTGCAGCTCTCCGCCGCCTCTGTGGCGGAGATGGCGCGGTCTTCCGTAAGACGCGCAATCTTCCCGTTTTCGACGGCGAACAGCGCGTTATATACCTGCCCGCAGCGCGCGTCCATCAAAGCGCAGACCGTCCCCGTGAGGAACGACGCGTTCTGCGCCATCGCCTCGAGCGTCGAGACGCCCGCGCACGGCTTTCCGAGCGCGGCGGCCATGCCCTTGACGCTCGCGACGCCGATGCGCACGCCCGTGAACGAGCCCGGCCCCGCCGTGACGGCAAAGAGGTCGACCTCCTCGAGCGGGCACTGCGTGCAGCGCAGCAGCTGCTCGACCATCGGCATCAGCGTCTGGCTGTGCGTGAGGCGGGTGTTGCAGAAAAACTCCGCGAGGAGCTTTTCGCCGTCCATCAGCGCGGCGGAGCCCGCCACCGCCGTGGAATCTATCGCCAATACTTTCATAGCAGAATCCTTCCTGTGCGAAGTTACGCGTCCGCCGGGGCTTCCCCGGGAAGCGCGAGGCCGTCGAACGCGAAGACGCGCTCGTCCTCCGACGCCCCGCGCGAGACGGAGATACGCACGGCGTCCTCCGGCAGCGCGCCCTCGATGTTCTCGCTCCACTCGATGACGAGCACGCCGCCCGTCTCGAGATAGTCGAAGAAGCCCGTCGAATACAGGTCGTCCCACGACGTGACGCGGAACATATCAAAGTGGTAAAGCGGGATTTTTCCCGCGTGCTCGTGAATCAGCGCGAAGGTCGGGCTCGAGACCTCGCCGCGCACGCCGAGGCCGCGCGCCAGCCCTCTCGTGAAGGCCGTCTTCCCCATCCCCATGGGGCCGAACAGCGCGAGCACCTCGCCGCCGCGCAGCACGCCCGCCACGCGCTCGCCGAGGCGCTCCGTCTCGGCGGCGGAGTGTGTCACAATCCGCATGGCGCGCCTCAGAACAGGCCGGAAATCATGCCTTCGCCGTCCACGTCGATGCGCTGGGCGGCGGGGGCCTTCGGCAGGCCCGGCATGGTCATGATGTCGCCCGCGTACGCGACGACGAAGCCCGCGCCGTTCGAGAGCCGCAGGTCGCGGATCGTCACGGTGAAGCCCTTCGGCCGTCCGAGGAGGGCGGCGTTGTCCGAGAGGGAATACTGCGTCTTCGCGATGCAGACGGGCAGCTTGTCCCCGCCGAGGGCGCGGATGTCCGGCAGCGCCTTCTTCGCGGCGGGGCCGTACGTCACGCCGTCCGCGCCGTAGATCTCCTTCGCGATGGTCTCGATCTTCTCCTCGATGGTGAGGTTGTCCTTATAGAGGGGCGCGAAACGGCGCTGCCCCTCGGTGCGCGCAATCTCCGCGACGACCGTCTCCGCGAGCGCGACGCCGCCCTCGCCGCCCTTGCCGAAGACCTCGGACAGGGCGTACGGCACGCCGAGGGACTTGCAGCAGCCGTCAATGACCTTGAGCTCCGCGTCCGTGTCGGTGTGGAAGCGGTTGATGGCGACGACGACCGGCACGCCGTACTTCTTCATGTTCTCGACGTGCGCGGCGAGATTCGCGGCCCCCTTCTCGAGCGCGGGGACGTTCTCCGCGGCCAGCTCGGCCTTCGGCACGCCGCCGTTGTACTTGAGCGCCCGCACCGTCGCGACGACGACGACGCAGTCCGGCGCGAGACCGGCGAGGCGGCACTTGATGTCCATGAACTTCTCCGCGCCGAGGTCGGAGCCGAAGCCCGCCTCGGTGATGCAGTAGTCGGCGAGCTTGAGGGCGAGCTTCGTAGCCCGCACGGAGTTGCAGCCGTGCGCGATGTTCGCGAACGGCCCGCCGTGCATGATGGCGGGGGTGTTCTCGAGCGTCTGCACGAGGTTCGGCTGGATGGCGTCCTTGAGCAACGCCGCCATCGCGCCCTCGGCCTTGAGGTCGCGCGCGTACACGGGCTTCCCGTCATAGGTGTAGGCGACGAGAATATTGCCGAGTCTCTGCTTCAAATCCGCCGGATCGGCGGCAAGGCACAGAATCGCCATGACCTCCGTCGCGACGGTGATGACGAACCCGTCCTCGCGGGGAACGCCGTTGACCTTCCCGCCGAGGCCGACGACAAGGTTCCGCAGCGCGCGGTCGTTCATGTCGAGGCAGCGCTTGAGCAGAATGCGGCGCGGGTCGATGGAAAGCTCGTTGCCCTGCTGGAGGTGGTTGTCGAGCATGGCGCAGAGCAGGTTGTTGGCGGACGTGATGGCGTGCATATCGCCGGTGAAGTGGAGGTTGATGTCCTCCATCGGGACGACCTGCGCGTACCCGCCGCCCGCGGCTCCGCCCTTGACGCCGAACACCGGCCCGAGGGACGGCTCGCGCAGCGCGATGACGGCCTTCTTCCCGATCTTCGCCATGGCCTCGCCGAGACCGGCGGTCGTGGTGGTCTTCCCTTCGCCCGCGGGCGTGGGGTTGATGGCGGTCACGAGGATGAGCTTCCCGTCCTTCGCGTCCCGCAGACGCCGGAACAGCGCCTCGTTGAGCTTTGCCTTGTACCTCCCGTACGGCTCGAGCTCCTCCTCCGAAATCCCAAGCCCCGCCGCGATTTCCCGTATCGGCAGCAGCTTCGCCTGCTGGGCAATTTCAATATCAGTCAGCATGATACGATTCCCTCCCAATAGTTTGGTGCAGTCATACTATGTGTATTATAGCACAAATGGGAGGTGGAGAGAAGGGGGTATTTTTGAGGGGGGTGGGTGTGTGGGGGATGTTCTTGAAGCCTCCCTCAGAACGAGGGAGGTGTCGCCGCAGGCGACGGAGGGAGGGACGCTGCCCTCCTGATGCGCGGAAAATTCAGAGCGCTCCGCTGACGGAAGCACGTTCTTTAAACCTCCCTTGGTGGAAGGGAGGTGGCGCGGCGTCGCAACGCCGCGACGGAGGGATGCTGATGATGGGTGATTTAAGAGGGCGGCGTGAAACGCCGTCTCGGCAGCTGCCATTCTTGCTCTTTTCTGCCGTGCGCACTTTGGCACTGGTTTTCAATCGGCCTCTTGAAAATAAAAAGCCACCCTCTCCAACAGTAAATTCATCTATTTTCTCCTTTGCCGCTCAGGCCGCGGCCGGCCCCCGCTTTTCTTTTCTCGAAAAGAAAAGGGGGAAAGAAACGACAGGGGCTTGCGCCCCTTGACCCCGAGTAGGTCGACGTATACGTCCGCCTTTCCCAGCGCGCAGTCCCCCAGGGAAGCGTATTTTGTCGCCTTGTTGAGGCGGCAACAAAAAGCCGCCCGGTGCTTCTCCATAAAGTTATGTTCGCGGCCGGACAGATACGTCTCATGAGTGCGCAGGAAATCTTTCTGACCGCAACCATCTAGGCAAAAGCAGACGGACAGCTGCGTTGCCCCCTCATCCCTGCCAATAGGAATGGCGGTTGCGTCCCGTCATTCCTATTGGCAGAGGCACGGAGGAGGAAAGAAGCTTTTTGCTTCCGAAGTCTATGGATGCTGCTTTGTAAAGAAGTTAGGCTTTCTCCTTCACGCGCAGGTAACTCCCTCCTCCTTCCCCCTTTCCCTCTCTGTCTCATATTCAGCGCCCGGCAGCTGGGAACCTCATCAGTCACGCCTGTGTTTCCGTAGAGCTTGCTTTTCTACAGTTTCTTTTCCGTAATTCCTCACTCAGCTTCCTACTTAGGGGCGTGCCAGCTTCCCCATTTTGGGGAAGCCAAGACATCGCTGCGGTGCTCTGCGTGTTATTGGTTGAGAGCAAACCGATGAGAAAGAACGAAATGCTGCAAAGGGGATTCTGCTTTGTAAAGTAGTCATCTCGAGTCTGCCGCTCGGGGGTGACTCCCTCAGTCGTTGGGCGTCGGGAGACGACGCCCCTTCGACAGAGGGAGTCGCGCAAAACTAACGGCGCAACTTATCTCCTTTATCTAGCTGAATCCACAGCTACAGGCGTGTAACGTGTCAGCCCCGCGGGCTGACAGTGGAGGGCGGCATAGCCGCCCGTGTCTCCCTCGATTCGAGGGAGATGCCGCCGAAGGCGGCAGAGGGAACCGCTGCGAGCTGAAGCTGCGAGATGACTTCTTTACAAAGGAGTACGCTGCCGAGACGGCGCTCCGCGCCGCGCTTTAAAACTACCTTTGGGCAGCATCCCTCCGGCGCTGAAATTTAATTTGCCGGGACGCTACCCGGCAAATTGAATTTCAGACGCTCCGCCGCCACTGCGGCGGAGCACACCCCCGGACTTCCAACAAGGGAGGTTTAAACCTCCTCCCCCCTCACTTCTGCGCTTCCTCCTCCGTCACCACCCCAAACTCCACCTCCGCGGTGAACAGATCCCCCTCCGTCCTGACGGCAAACTTTCCCCCGCACGCCTCGGTGAAGCTTTTCGCAATGGACAATCCGAGCCCGCTGCCGCCGTCGGTGCGGGAGGCGTCGCCGCGGACGAAGCGCTCGGTGAGGGCGGAGACGTCGCCGAGCTCGTCGCGGGAGACGTTCTGGAGGACGGTCAGGACGCGGCCGGAGGTGACGGTCTGGCGGATGTAGACGCGCGTGTTCTCGAGGGAATACTTCACGATGTTCTCGAGAAGGTTCTGGAAGACGCGGTAGAGGCGCTGACCGTCGGCGACGATATAGACCGGCTCGCTGCTGAGAGAGACGCGGAACTGCAGGCCGGAAGCGTCGAGCTGCTCCGAGAGGTCGGCCATCGTCTGGCGGATGAGCTTCGCGAGGTCGAGGCGCTCCATCGTGAGCGGGAGATTGCCCGTCGCCGCCTTGCTGACCTCGAACACGTCCTGCACCATCCGGCGAAGTCGCTCCGCCTTCTCCGCGAGGACGGCGGCGTAGCCCTTCGCGGCCTCGGGAAGCTCCTCCTCCTGCAGGAGACCGGCGTAGCTCAGGATGGACGTCAGCGGCGTCTTGAGGTCGTGGGAGACGTTCGTAATCAGCTCGATTTTCATCCGCTCGCTTTTCATCTGCCGCTCCACCGATGTGCGGATGACGCCGTCGATGCTGCCGAGCTGGCGCTCCGCCTCCGCGAGGTCGGAGTCCGGCGGCAGCGCGGGCGGCGGAAGCGTTTCGCCGCGGCTCACCGCGCCGATGCGGTCAACGAGCGCGCCGGCGTCCTCCACCGCGCGGACAAAGCGCCTCCTCGCGCGCAGCCACAGCACCGCGCCGGGCACGGCGAGCGGCACGTCGAGGAGAAGGCTTCCCCCGCCGAACAGGAGGGCGAAAACCAGCACGAGAAAGAGAAAGACGAGAATCCCCATCCATACGGAAGGTCCGTAGGCGAGGAGCTTTTTCTGGAACGGCAGACGCGCTCTCCGCCTTGCCGCGGACGCACGCAGCGTCCCCATAAGGCTGCGGCGCTCGTCCTTCGGCGTTCTGTGCGCGTCGTTGGAGAAAAACAGGAGCACCCAGAGGAACAGGTCGGCCGTCACGCCCAGATACGGCAGCGCGGTCGTGTCCCAGGTATACCGAACGAAGACACACAGGAAGAACAGGAACGCCGCGCCCGACAGCGCAAGGACGAGCACCTTTCCCTCCCTCCAGACGCGCCGCGTCCCCTGCGCCGCCGACGCCCACAGGCGTTCCCGCGACTCCCGCCGCGCGCCGTACAGGACGAGCAGTCCCGCGCCGAGGAGAAGCAGCCCCAGCCAGACCGCGAACTCCGTGCGAATCGCGTCCCACACCTCGAAGACGTGGGTCACGGCGTCCCCGGGGACGGCCAGAGGCTCCGTGCGGACGGCGAGCCAGACGTCGCAGCGGGCGAGCTCGTCCTCCGCGAACGAGGCGAAGAAGGTGTCCTCGCGGTTGCGGCAGCCGGGCAGCTCCCACAGGCTGGCGGACGTGTAGTAGCCGTCCTCAAAGAGCGGGACGTCCTCCCCGTCCTGCGTGATGGTCACGGTCTCGCCGTCGAAACGGAGGAGGAAATCGTACCCGTCCGGGAAGGAGACCGCGCCGTCCGTCACCGTCACCGGCTCCGTCGTGCTGCGGCCCGTTTCCTTCCCGTCGTAGGACGAGTAAAAAAGCAGGTTCGGAGAGTCCGGCGTCCAGGACTCGGCGTTCGCGCGTCCTTCGCCGGAGGCAATCGCGTCCTGCAATGCCGTGTAGAGGACGCTCTCCGTCAGGCGGCGGAACATGGGCGTCTCCCGGAAATCCTGCTCCGTGAGCAGCGAAACGTACGCGGGAAGTCCCCCCGCCGCGGAAACGGCGACAACCGCCGCCGCGGCGCAGCCGAACAGAATGTGAAGCCCCAGAAAGAGGCTCAGAAACGAAAGGCGCGGTCTACTTTTTCTCAATTTTGTAGCCAATTCCCCACACCACCTTCAAATACTCGGGTTCTCTGGGATTGAGTTCGATTTTCTCGCGAATGCGGCGGATGTGCACCATCACGGTGTTCTCCGCGGCGTACGCCTCCCCGTCCCACACGCGGCGGTAGATTTCCTCCGCGGGGAAAATGCGGCCGAGGTTGCGCATCAGCAGGTCGACGATGCCGGTCTCCGTCGCCGTGAGGCGCACCGGCTCGCCGTCGGCATAGAGGCAGCGCTCCTCCGGGCGGTACGAGAGCCGCCCCGTGCGGATGACCGCCTCCCCCGGCTCGGTGTGGACGTCCCCGAGGCTGTTGTACCGCCTCAGGTGCGACCGCACGCGCGCGAGAAGCTCCTGCGGGTTGAACGGCTTCGTCACATAGTCGTCCGCCCCGACGGAGAGGCCGAGGATTTTGTCGGTGTCCTCGCTTTTCGCCGAGAGGACGATGATGGGGATGTTCCGCTTTTCGCGGAGCTTCATCACCGCGGAGAGGCCGTCGAGACGCGGCATCATGACGTCGACAATCATGAGCTGCACCCGGCGCTCCGCCGCCGCCTCAAGCGCCTCGAGACCGTCGTACGCGCGCACCGCCTCGTACCCCTCCTTCTCGAGCAGAATCGCAATCGCCGCGACGATGTCGCGGTCGTCGTCCGCCACCAGCACGCATTCATGCATCGTTCTCATTCCCCTTTCTCCCTGTGCCCTTATCCTACCGCACGCATCTTACAAACACCGCGACGTTTTCCTTACAGCTTTCTTACATTTCCTTCCCGCGGCAGACGCGCTCTTTCGCTTGTGCGACGGCCCCGCCCGTCTCCCGCGGCCCTTTTCCCGGCAGACGAGCTCCTTCCCCGCGGGACGGCCCCTCCCGTCTCCATGGGCTTTCCTCTCCATGATAGCAGACGAAGCCGCGGCGGGAAAGCGGAAAATCGCGGGAAGCGGGGAAAATGGAAAAAAGTTAAATTTAGAGTTGACAATCCGGGAGGAATCCGCTATAATAACTATCGTTGCACTGAGGAAGTTGTGGAGAGGTGTCCGAGTGGTTTATGGAGCTGGTCTTGAAAACCAGTGATCTCGCAAGGGACCAAGAGTTCGAATCTCTTCCTCTCCGCCATATTTTCAAAACATGGTTCGCCGTGTTTTGAATCGATGGTTCTGTTTTACAACTTTATCAAATAGAGAAAACTTTACCTTTGGAGAAATACCCAAGTGGTGAAGGGGCTCCCCTGCTAAGGGAGTAGGTCGGGTAACCGGCGCGAGGGTTCAAATCCCTCTTTCTCCGCCAAACA
>CALWIH010000055.1 GCA_944380675.1 uncultured Clostridia bacterium
AAAAAACGCGCCGCACGGCGCCTGCTTTGGAGGTAAGTTATGATGTTTGATCTGATTTCCCCGTTCGACCACAGAACCAGCGACCTGTTCCGCTATTTTGACGACCTGAACCGCGACGCCGCGCACAATGAGGGAAGCGCCGCTCCGTGCCGCACGGACATCCTCGAGTTTGACGACCGCTTCGAGCTGCTCGCCGAGCTGCCGGGCTTTGCGAAGGACGAGATTCATCTCGACATCGACGGCGACCGCCTGACCATCACCGCCGCCCACCAGGGCGAGTGCGGCGGGCAGGGCGGCTCCTATCTGCGCCGCGAGCGCAGCTGCGGCCCGCGCGCCAGGAGCTTTGACATCTCCGCCGTCGCCGCGGAGGGCATCGGCGCTTCGTATGAGAACGGCGTGCTGACCGTCCGCCTGCCGAAGAAGTCGGCGCAGAAGCCCGTTTCCCACCGCATCGAAATTCGCTGACACAACAAGACAGCCCGTCCGGACTCTCGCAGAGAGAGCGCCGGGCGGGCTGTTTTCATTTATTCGGAAGCCTTCTTTTCGCCGCGCGGGCGCACTCTCGCCTTCGCGGCCTTGATGGGGATCCCCTGCTCGGAGAACATCCGCTCGTGCTCCGTCATGACGGTGATTTCGTCGTCGATCGGGTCTGCGTGGAGATCCTGCGTCATCCAGTAAACCTCATAGCCGGCAGCCTCAAAATAGCGGAGCGTGTCGCGGAATAGCGGATCGTCGTCCGTCTTGAACCAGATTTCGCCGTTATCCGGGAGGAGCAGGCGGTAATCGTCGAGGCGGGTCGGGTACGTCAGACGGCGCTTCCAGTGGCGCGGCTTCGGCCACGGATTGCAGAAGTTGATGTAAATCCGCTCGACCCGGTCGCGCTCGTCCATGATCTCGCGCAGCCGCTCGATGTCGTGGCCCGTCAGGGCGACGTTCGCGACGGGCCTGCCGTCAAAGGCGGCCTCCACAATACGCTTCGCGGGCGCGAGAACGACGTCCTTGAGGTCGACGCCGATATAGTTGAGCTCCGGATGCGCCGGGGCGAGTCCGGCGATGAAATACCCCTTCCCGCAGCCGAGCTCGAGATGAACCGGCCGCTTTTCCGGGAACCACTCGTGCCAGCGTCCCTTCTGCTCCTCGGGCGTGCGCACGAAGAAGGGGCAGGCGTCCAGCTCCGGCTTTGCCCAGGGCTTGCTGCGCATTCTCATCCCGCGTGCTCCTCCTCGCGCCAGCCCTTGCAGACGTCGACCCACGCCTCCGCGCCGGAGGCGCTGAACAGCTCGCCGCACGTCAGCCGCACGGCGGAGTTCGCCGTGCCGGCCGCGGGATAGACGACGTCGAAGCGGCGGAGGGACTCGTCGCAGACGACGCGCACGCCCTCCGGATTCGCGAACGGGCAGACGCCGCCGACCGGGTGGCCGGTCTTCTCGAGCACCTCGTCCGCCGGGAGCATGACGGCCTTCGTGTGAAACGCGGCCTTGTAGCGGGAGTTGTCGATCTTCGCGTCCCCCGCGGCGAGCACCAGCAGGCAGCCGTCGCCGAGGCGCAGCGAGATGGTCTTGGCAATGCGGGCGGGCTCGGTACCGAGGGCCGCGGCGGCGAGCTCCACCGTCGCGCTGCTCACGTCAAAGGTCTGCACGCGGTCGCCGAGGCCGCGCGCGCCCAGATATTCCTGAACGGTTTCCAAAGACATCTTGTCCAATCCTTCCTCTCTGTGCGCGGAAACGTCCGCGCAGTCTTCCGCCGCCTATTGTACCATTTTTCCGCGGCAAAGTCACCCCTGTTTTCGCAGTTTCGCCGAATTGCAGGATTCCCACCCTATTTTTGTCTTAACTTTTTCGGAATCCATGCTATAATAAACAGAGTTGTTCATTTGTCTGACCCTGTCGGAAGGAGTACCTATGCGCAGTTTTATCCGCAAGCTGACGCTCCGTCAGCAAAAGAGGCTATCGCTGATTCTCGCCGTCGTTCTCGCCGTTTTGCTCCTCGCCATCGTGCTGGTTTGGAGCAGAATCAGCGAGCGGAACAGCCGTCTGGAAACCACCGGCTACGCGATGGGCTCACTCATGCAGCAGACGGTGTACGGCCCGAACGGGCAGGAGGCGTCCGACGCGGCGCTGCAGGCCGTGACGGAGCTCGAGAACCTGATCTCCTGGCGCGTGGAGGACTCCGACGTCGCGCGGATGAACGACGAAGCCGGCAGCGAGTGGATCACCGTCGACGAGAAGACCTCCTCCCTGCTCGCGCTCTGCCTCGATGTGGCCGAAAAGTCCGGCGGCGTCTTCGATCCGACGGTGCTGCCCATCTCGAAGCTGTGGAACTTCGATGAGGATGTCTTCACGCCGCCAACGCAGGAGACGATCGACGAATTCCTGCCGTATGTGAATTACGAGGACCTGCGCGTCAAGGAGGAGGAGCCCTCCGCGTCCCTCAAATACCACTACATGGGCGTCGACCTCGGCTCCGCGGGAAAGGGCGCGGGCTGCGACGAGGCGGTGGCCTCCTACGCGGCGTCCGGCGTCTCCGCGGCAATTGCCGCCGTAGGCGGAAGCGTCGGCGTGTACGGCACGAAGCCGGACGGGACGCTTTGGTCGATCACCGTGCGCAACCCGTACTCCGCCGGGGACGGCGAGGAGATCCTCGGCGTGATGGAGATCGCGGAGGGCTTCGTCTCGACGTCAGGCTCCTACGAGAAGACGCGGGAGGCGGACGGCGTCACCTATCACCACCTGATCAACGCCGACACCGGCTGGCCGGAGAACAACGGCCTTGTGTCGGTGACGGTGTACTCGAAGGACAGCGGCGCGCTGAGCGACGTGCTCGCGACGGCCGCCTTCCTGCTCGGCCTCGAGGACGGGCAGGCGCTGCTCGAAGCGTACGGCGCGGAGGGAATTTTCATCACGGAGGGTCGCGCCGTCATCGTGACGGACGGCTTCCCGTCCTTCTCCCTCACGCTCGATTCCTTCGAGCTCGCGGGGTGACGCGATGGAGCGAAGGCTGATCCGCCCGGCGGACCTCGTGCTCGTGCTGGCCGCGGCGGCGCTCGCCGCCGGCCTGCTGCTCCGGCAGAACAGCCAGAGCCCGGGTTCCTGCGTGGCGGTGATTGAGAAAAACGGCGCCGAGGTGATGCGCGTCGATCTCGGCAGGATAACGGAGCCGGAGGAAATCGATCTCGGCGGCGCGTACCGCGTCGTGCTGCTCGCGGAGCCGGGGCAGATCTCCTTTCTCAGCTCCGACTGCCCCGACCAGACGTGCGTGCGCTCCGGCAGGCTCACGAAGGCCGGACAGGCCGCCGTCTGCCTCCCGGCGCGCGTTTCGGTGCGCCTCGAGGGAGGCTCCCCCGGCGCGGACGCGATGACGGGCTAGGAGGTTTTTTGATGACAGCAAAACAGTTTGAGCCGTCCGCCGCCCGCCGCGTGGCGGTGACGGGGCTGCTCGGCGCGCTGGCGCTCGCGCTCTCCTTTCTCGAGAGCCTTCTGCCGCCGCTGCCCGTACTTCCCCCCGGCGCGAAGCTCGGCTTATCCAATATCGCGGTGCTGTTCGCCGTGCAGAGCCTCGGGCTGCTGCCGGCGCTCGGCGTCGCGCTCGTCAAGGGCGTGTTCGCGGGCCTCACGCGCGGCGGGGTGGCCTTCCTGATGAGCCTCTCCGGCGGACTTTTGAGCACCTGCGTCACGTTTCTTCTCTCGCGCCTGAAGCGGCCCCGCTTCGGGCTGATGGGTCTCGGCATTGCCGGGGCTCTCGCGCACAACACCGGCCAGCTCCTCACGGCGGCGCTGCTGACGTCGCTCGCGGCGGCGTGGTACGCCCCCTGGCTGATTGGTTTCGGCGTGTTATTCGGCGCTGTCACGGGCATTGTCCTGCGCGTGACGACGCCGGTTCTTAACCGGCTGCTCCCCCCGCAGATCGCGAAAGCGGAACGCGGGGCGGGCAGTATTTCCCGCAGCGGCGCAGGCCGCGGGACGGGAAAAAAGAGTGGAGGTAATGAAAGTGGGACTGACATTTCCTGAAAAGCCGTTCCGCACGCACGGCGGCGCCGCGGTTCCTCACCACAAGAACACGGCAAAGCTCGAGTCGAAAGTGCTCCCGTGCCCGGAACAGGTGACAATCCCGATGCAGCAGCACGCCGGCGCGCCCTGCAAGCCGCTGGTCAAGGTCGGGGACCTTGTCCAGGTCGGGCAGAAGATCGGCGAGGCGGAGGCGTTCGTCAGCGCGCCGATTCACGCGAGCGTGTCCGGCAAGGTGACGGCCGTCACGAAGGTGATGCTGCCGGGCGGCCAGACGGCCGACGCCGTCGTCATCCAGTCGGACGGGCAGATGACCGTCTCGCCGGAGGTCAAGCCGCCCGTCGTCGAAACGAAGGAGGACTTCCTCAAGGCGGTGCGCGAGTCCGGCCTCGTCGGCCTCGGCGGCGCGGGCTTCCCGGCGCACGTCAAGCTCAACGTGCCGAAGGACAAGCATCTCGACACCCTGATCGTCAACGCGGCGGAGTGCGAGCCGTACATCACCGCGGACAACCGCGAGGCCCTCGAGAACTCCTGGGCCGTACTCTCGGGCGTCTACGCGGTGCGCGATCTCCTGAAGCTTGACCGCGTCATCATCGCGGTCGAGGACAACAAGCCGGAGGTCATCGAGACGCTCCGCAAAATCGCCGACAATCCGACGCACGACCCGGAGAACCGCGTGCGCATTCTGCCGCTGCACGCGAGATACCCGCAGGGCGCGGAGAAGGTGCTCGTGCAGTCGTGCACAAACCGCGTGATTCCGCTCGGCAAGCTGCCGGCGGACGTGGGCTGCCTCGTGATGAACATCACGTCGGTCGCCTTCCTCGCGGACTATCTCAAGACGGGTATGCCGCTTGTCAAAAAGCGCGTGACGATCGACGGCTCGGCCATCGCGAACCCGCAGAACGTCATCGTCCCGATCGGCACGAAGATTGCCGACGCCGTCGCCTTCTGCGGCGGCTACAGCAAGCCTCCGAGAAAGCTTCTCATGGGCGGCCCGATGATGGGCATCGCGCTGACGACGGACGAGCAGCCCATCCTCAAGCAGAACAACGGCATCCTCGCGTTCGCGGAGGAGGACGCCGCCCTCCCGGAGCCGACGGCGTGCATCCGCTGCGGCCGCTGCGTCTCCGGCTGCCCGATGAATCTCATCCCGACCCAGCTCGAGAAGTACGCGGAGCTCGGGAACGCGGAGGAGCTTGACCGGCTCGGCGTCATGTGCTGCATGGAGTGCGGCACCTGCGCGTACAACTGCCCGGCGCACCGCCCGCTGGTTCACGCGATCCGGCTCGGCAAGGCGCTGGTGCGAAACGGAGGGAAAAAATAATGGAGAACAAGCTCATCGTCTCCGCTTCCCCCCACCTGAGAAGCGGAGCCACCACCCAGAAGATCATGCTCGACGTGATCATCGCGCTCGTCCCGGCGGCCGTGGCGTCCGTCATCCTGTTCGGGCCGCGCGCGCTGCTGCTTATCGCGGTGTGCATCGCGTGCTGCGTGCTGTGCGAATACATCTGCCGCCGCGTGATGAAGCGCGACAACACCATCATGGATCTGAGCGCCGTGGTCACGGGCCTTTTGCTGGCGTTCAACCTGCCGGTGAGCATCAGCCCGCTGATTGCGGCGTTCGGCAGCGTCGTCGCCATCGTCGTCGTGAAGCAGATGTTCGGCGGCATCGGACAGAATTTCGTCAACCCGGCGCTGACGGCGCGCGTCATCCTGATGACGTCGTTCCCGTCGAAGATGACGACGTGGACGGCCCCGTTCGCCTATCTGCACGGCGCGGACGCGACGACCACGGCCACGCCTCTCGCGCTCTCGGCGCAGGGGGCGGCGGACTCCCTGCCCGGCTATCTCGAGATGTTCCTCGGCGTGCGCGGCGGCTGCCTCGGCGAGACCTGCGGCCTCGCGCTGCTGCTCGGCGGCGTCTACCTCATCGCCCGCCGCGTCATCTCCCCCGTCATCCCGGTGTGCTATCTCGGCACGGCGGCGGTGATGTCGCTGCTGCTCGGGCGCGACGTGCTGTTCGACCTGATGGCCGGCGGCCTGCTGCTCGGCGCGATCTTCATGGCGACCGACTACACGACGAGCCCCATCACCCGCAAGGGGAAGATTATCTATGCCGTCGGCTGCGGCGTGCTGACCATGCTGATCCGCGTGTTCGGCTCCCTTCCGGAGGGCGTGTCGTTCTCCATCGTCATCCTGAACATCCTTGTGCCTCTCATCGAGCGCATTTCGCGCCCGAAGCCCTTCGGAAAGGAGACGGTGAAGCAATGAGCGAGCAAACGAAAAAGCTGACGGCGAAGGGCGTGCTGCAGCCCGCCCTCTCCCTGTTCCTGTTCTGCCTGATTGTGACGGCGCTGCTCGCCGGGACGAATCTTCTGACGAAGGACAAGATCGCCGAGCAGGAGCGCATCGCCGAGGAGACCTCGCGCATGACGGTCAGCCCCGGGGCGGACGCCTTTACCGCCTCCGAGGACGGTACCTATTATATCGCCGAGGCGGACGGGGAAACCATCGGGTACGTCTTCACCACCACGGCGAGCAGCTACGGCGGCGAAATCAAGGTCATGACGGGCATTTCCGCGGACGGGACGGTGACGGGCGTCTCCCTGCTCTCCATCTCCGACACGCCCGGCCTCGGCATGAACGCCGAGAAGGAGAGCTTCCGCGACCAGTACAAGAAGGCGGCTCCGTATGACGGCTTCACCGTGATCAAGAACGGCACGCCGGGCGACACGGAGATCAGCGCCATGACGGGCGCGACGATCACGTCCACCGCGGTGACGAACGCCGTCAACGACGCGATTGCGCAGTACTATGCGATAAAGGAGGCTCAGTAACCGATGGCGAAACAGAAAAAGACGCTCCTTCAGGAATTCACGAAGGGCATCATCAAGGAAAACCCCGTTCTGCGCCTCGTCCTCGGCACCTGCGCGACGCTGGCCGTCAGCACGGCGGCGAGCAACGCGATCGGCATGGGACTCGCGACGACCTTCGTGCTCATCTGCTCCAACGCGGTCATCTCGCTGCTGCGCAGGGTCATCCCCGACAAGGTGCGCATCCCCTCATACATCACAATCATCGCGGGCTTCGTCACGATTGTCCAGATGTTCATCAAGGCCTACTCCCCCGACCTTGACAAGGCGCTCGGCATCTATCTGCCGCTGATCGTCGTCAACTGCATCATTCTCGGCCGCGCGGAGATGTTCGCGAACAAGAATCCCGTCCTGCCGTCCATCATCGACGGCCTCGGCATGGGCGTGGGCTTCACGGCGACGCTCCTGCTCATGGGCATCATCCGCGAGCTGCTCGGCGCGGGGACCATCTTCGGCGTGGCCATCACGGCAAATTTCATGGACCCGGTTCTGATCTTCATCCTGCCTCCCGGAGGCTTCTTCGTCTTCGGCCTGCTCATCGCGCTCGCGAACAAGCTCTCGGGCGAGGGCAAGGCGCCGGAGGAGATCGGCTGCAAGGGCTGCCCGCTGGCCGGCGGCTGCTCCAGGCTTCAGGCAAAGGAGGGCACTGAGAAATGAACGGCGAAACCATCAAGGGTCTGGTCTCCATCTTTCTGGCGGCCATTCTGACCGAAAACTACATTCTCAGCAAATTCCTCGGCATCTGCCCGTTCCTCGGCGTGTCGAAAAAGCTGAACACGGCGGCGAGCATGAGCATGGCGGTGACGCTCGTCATGGTCATCGCGACAGCCGTCACCTGGCCGATTTATTACGGTCTGCTCGTCCCGAACGAGCTCGAGTATCTCGAGACGATCGTCTTCATCCTGATCATCGCGGCGCTTGTGCAGCTCATTGAGATTTTCCTCAAGCGCTATATGCCGCCGCTGTACAACGCCCTCGGCATTTACCTGCCGCTCATCACGACGAACTGCGCCGTCCTCGGCGTGACGATGCTCGTCATCGACAACCACGCGGCCTCTCCGGAGACGTACGGCTTCCTGCAGGCCATCGTCAACGCCTTCGGCTCCGGCATCGGCTTCCTCGTCGCGATGGTGCTGTTCGCCGGCGTGCGCGAGCGTCTTGAGACGTGCGACATTCCGAAGTGCCTGCGCGGCCTGCCGATCACGCTGATCGCCGCCTCCCTGGTGTCCGTATCCTTCCTCGGCTTCCAGGGTCTCGTCGACGGCCTGCTGGGCTGAGAGGAGGAAACGCCATGTATGAGATTCTGTTTCCCGTCCTGATTGTGGCGGGAATCGGCCTGCTCGCCGGACTCGGCCTCGCCGTCGCCTCGGCGGTGATGGCCGTGCCGAAGGACGAAAAGGCGGAAAAGATTACGGAAATGCTGCCCGGCGCGAACTGCGGCGCGTGCGGCTTCTCGGGCTGCTCCGGCTACGCCGCCGCCCTCGCGAAGGGCGAGGCGAAGCCCGGCCTGTGCTCCCCCGGCGGCGCGGACGTCGCCGCGGAGATCTCCGAGTTCCTCGGCCTCGGCGGCGTCAGCGTCGAGAAGAAGGTCGCGGTGGTGCGCTGCTCCGGCAGCGCCGACTACACGGAGAACAAGATGGAGTACGCGGGCATTGCCGGGTGCTCCGCCGCCGTCCTCCTCGCGGGAGGCCCCGCGAGCTGCCAGTACGGCTGCATGGGCCTCGGCGACTGCGTGAAGGCGTGCCAGTACGGCGCGATTGAGATCTGCAATGGCGTCGCGCACGTCGACCCGGCGCGCTGCAGGGGCTGCTCCATGTGCGTCGCGGCGTGCCCGAAGCATCTGATCGAGCTCGTCCCCTACCGCCCGCAGGCCGTCGTGCGCTGCAGCAGCTGCGACAAGGGCCCGCAGACGAACAAGGTCTGCAAGATCGGCTGCATCGGCTGCATGAAGTGCGAGAAGACGTGCGAGGCGGACGCCATCCATGTGAAGAACTTCCACGCGGAGGTTGACCCGGAGAAGTGCACCGGCTGCGGCAAGTGCGCAGAGGTCTGCCCGCGCCATGTGATCGATCTGCTCGGCTCCTGAGAGGGCTTCCCCCCTCGCGGCCGCGGCTGCCGACGGCTTTCCCCGAGGCGGACGCGGCCGCTTTCTTTTTACTTTGCCCGGGAGGTGTTACGATTGAAAAAAACAAGCGAGGGACAAGCGCGGCCGGTCGGCTTCCGGACGGCGGCCGCCGTCTTTGTCCTGCTCCTCGTTCTCGTCGTCTCGATGACGGCGGGGCTCGGGAGCAGCCCCCATATCCCGCTGCTGCTCGCGTGCATTGCGGCCGCGTGCGTCGGCGCTGTTCACCGGTATACCTGGAAGGAGATGCTCGAGGGCATCTCGCAGGCGATTTCCGCCGCGATTCCGGCGCTGCTCATCATTCTCTCCGTCGGAATTCTGATCGCGGCCTGGGTCGCGGGAGGCGTGATTCCGACGATGGTATACTACGGCCTGCAGATCATCTCGCCGTCGTTCTTCCTCGTCACGGCGCTTCTGCTGTGCTCGATCGTGTCCGTCGCCATCGGCAGCTCGCTCTCGACCATCGGGACGGTGGGCGTGGCGCTGTTCGGCATCGGCTCCGCCATCGGGATTCCGCCGGCGATGACGGCGGGCGCGATCGTCTCCGGAGCGTATTTCGGCGACAAGATGTCGCCGCTCTCCGACACGACGAACCTCGCGCCGTCCGTCTCCGGGGCGGGGCTGTTTGACCATATCCGCCACATGACGGTCACGACGGCGCCGACGTATCTCATCTGCATCGTGATTTACGCCGTCCTCGGCGCGGTTTACGGCGGCGGGGACGCCGGGAGCGGCAAAGAGGTCGCGGAGACGCTGCAAGCGCTCGAGACGAGCTTTCTGATTCATCCGCTGCTGCTTCTGCCGCCGCTGCTCGTCCTGCTCATGGTGGTGCTCAAAATTCCGGCCCTCCCCGGCCTGATGGGGGCCGCCGGGCTCGGCGTAATTGCCGCTTTGTTCGTGCAGGGCGTGAGCGTGCAGGAGCTGCTCTCCGCCCTGATGGACGGCTTCCGGGCGGAGACGGGCGCCGCGGCGGTGGATACGCTCGTCAACCGCGGCGGCATCATGAGCATGATGAAGACCGTCGCGCTGATGACGCTCGCGCTCAGCTTCGCGGGCATCTTCGAGCGCACAGGCATGGCGGAGGCGCTGCTCAGGAAAATCATTTCCCGCGTGAAGAGCGACCGCGGCCTCGTCGCCGCGACCGTCCTCACGGCCTGGGGCGTCCTCATCGGGACGGGGCAGCAGTATGTGGCCATCATCCTCACGGGCCGCCTGTTCCGGCCGCTCTACGAGGAGCGCCGCCTCAAGCCGCAGAACCTCAGCCGCGCCCTCGAGGACGCCGGCACGGTCTTCGGCGGCATCGTGCCGTACAGCACGGGGGCCGGCTTCACGGAGGCGGCGCTCGGCGTCTCCGCGTGGCAGTACGGCTTCTTCACCTTCTTCGGGTGGATCAACCCGCTCGTCTCAATCATCTTGGCGCTCCTCGGCAAGAGTATGCCGCACGAGGACGACGGGCGGAAGGAAGCCTCCTGACGCCGATTCGCTTGTTTTCTCCCCCCAAATATGCTATACTGAAAACCGGCCGCCGGAAAATATTCCGGCGGCCGGTCCTGTCCACAACGGGCAGCGCTCCATGTCCGCGAACGCCGCCCTTTTCGATCCCAACCAGAAAGGATGTCTCCCGCATGAATGAGAAGGAAGTCGCCGAGCTGCGCCGCCGGTTCCGGCCTGAAAAATCAAACATCACCCGCATCCGCGGCTGCTGCGTGAACGAAAAGCGCGAAATCATCACCGAGTTCAGCCCGTCCCTCGCGCTGATGGAGGAGGCGGAGGCCGAAAAGTTCCTCGGCACGCTCAAGAAGACGCTCTCCGGCACGCTGGGCAAGAACCTGATCGACCTCTCCTTTGAGACGCAGCAGGTCGTCAGCAGCGAGGAGCACCGCCTCCTCAGCAGGCTGCGCTCGTCTCTGCTCGAGGACGAGGAGGCCGTCCACGCGCTGTACGAGAGGATTGCGGCGAGCGTCCGCATCGAGGGCACGTTCCTCATCCTGCTCGCGTGCGACAAGTACGACGTCCCCTACCGCGCGAAGGACGGCGAGACGCTCGAGGACGGCTCGACGGAGACGTTCACCTACATCCTGTGCAGCGTCTGCCCCATCAAGCTGACGAAACCCGCGCTGAGCTATTTCGTCACGCAGAACGAGTTCCACAATCTGCGCGAGGACTGGCTCGTCTCCGCGCCGGAGGCCGGCTTCCTCTTCCCCGCCTTCGACGGGCGGTGCGCGAATCTGTACGGCGCGCTCTTTTACACAAAAAGCGCGTCGGACAACCATCCGGAGCTGATCGACGCGCTGTTCCGCGTCGCGCCTCCCGCCCCCGCCGACGAGCAGCGGGAGAGCTTTCAGGAGGTGCTCGCGGAGTCTCTCGAGAAGGAGTGCAGCCTCGACGTCCTGCAGGCGGTGCACGACAAGCTCAGCGGCCTGATCGAGGACCACAAGGCCAACAAGGAGGAGGAGCCGCTGACCATCTCGCGCGAGACCGTGCGGCAGGTGCTCTCCTCGTGCGGCGTCGAGGAGGAGCACGTCGCGGCCTTCGAGGAGCGCTACAACGAGACCTTCGGCAAGGAGACGGAGCTGCCCCCGCAGAACGTCGTCAACCCGAAGCAGTTCGAGGTGCGCACGCCGGACGTGACCATCCGCGTCAACCCGAAGCGCGGCGACCTCATCGAGACGCGCGTCATCAACGGCGCGAAATACATCCTGATCCGCGCCGACGAGGGCGTCGAGGTCAACGGCGTCCAGATTTTCATCACGCCCGAGGACGGGGAGGCGTAAGCTCTTCCCGGGGTAAGGCGCAGAAAAACCGGCTCCGGTCTGCAGGTTCGTGCAGACCGGAGCCGGTTTCTTATTGCCACATTATCCCTCGGCGGCGGGCGCGTTCTCCTGACGCTTCTGCAGTCTTCGGAACAGGCGCGTCAGCACGACAACGGCGGCAATCGCCAGGATAACCTCCGCAACGAACTGCGCGTAGGCGAGGCCGTACAGCGGGAAAATCAGGTTCAGGATGATGAGGGCCGGGATTTCCAGGATGACCTTCCGCAGCACGGCAAAGACAAAGGCGTGCTTGCCCATGCCCGTCGCCTGGAAGACGCCCACGGCGAGAAAATCGACGGTGAGGAACGGGATGCCGAGGCAGAAGCCGTGCAGGAAGCTCGAGCCGTACGCGACGATCGCCTCGTTGTTCATGAACAGACGGATGAGCGTGTCGGAGAAGCAGAAGTAGCAGACCGTCACAGCGACGGTGAAAATCAGGGAGACGCGCAGGGCGAACATCGTGACGCCCTTCATGCGCTTCGCGTTGCCGCTCGCGTAGTTATAGCTGACGAGCGGCATGATGCCCTGCGACATTCCCATCGCGACGTACGTCGGCACCATGTTGACCTTCTGCGCGATGCCCATCGCGGCGACGGCGTCCGCGCCGAAGGCGGAGGTGAAGTTGTTCAGGACGGTCATGCCCGTCACATTGAGGAGGTTCTGAATCGCGGCGGGGATGCCCACGGCGCACACGCCGCCGACAATCGCCCGGTTCGGACGGAACATCTTCGGGCTGATGCAGACGAAGGTGCGGCCGCGCTTGACAAAGAGCAGCACGAAGAAGTACGCGCAGGCGACGCAGTTGGACAGAAAGGTCGCGAGGCCGGCGCCCTCCGCGCCCATGTTCAGTCCCCACGGGAGAATGAAGATGGGATCGAGCAGGATATTGAGGAGACAGCCGCTCATCGTGCCGACGCTCGCGTGCATCGCGGAGCCCTCCGAGCGCACGAGATACGCGAGGACGACGTTCAGAATCGCCGGAGCCGCGCCGAAGGACACCGTCCACTTCATGTAGGCCATCGTCGCGCCGGACGTCTCCGCGCTCGCGCCGAGGAGCGACAGCAGCGGGTTCATAAACACCGAGCAGAGGATGGAGAACAGCACGCCGCTGATGAGCGCGCAGTAAAAGCCGAAGGCGGAACTCCTGTACACGACGTCGTAGTCCTTGCGGCCGAGCGCGCGGCTCATCATACTCGAGCTGCCGACGCCGAACAGGTTGTTGACGGCGTTGAAGGCGAGCAGCACCGGGGCGGACAGCGTCACGGCGGCGTTCTCGACGGAGTTGTTGAGCATCCCGACGAAATAGGTGTCGGCAAGGTTATAGATGACCATGACGAGCGAGCTGAGAATCGTGGGGATTGCCAGCTTCATCACGGCGCTTGGGATTGGCGTCCTTTCAAACAATTCGACCTTGTTCTGTTCCTCCACGCTTTTCCATCCTTCCTCTGCTTGCTGCGCCTCCCCGCGGCGAAAACAAAAACAGCCCCCGGGGGGCTGCGCCGGTCCGGCGGGGCGGCTGAATCCTTACAGACGTTAAGAAATATCATACGACGGAACGGGGGAAAAATCTACCGGTTAATTGTGAATTTTCCCCCGTCCGCGCTCATTCCCTTTTGCTTTTCTGATAGAGATAGAGCGAATACCCGACCGGCACCAGCGCGGCGGCGATCACGACCGCCATCATGATGACGAACGCGGCCTGGGCGGCAGCGTCGGAGACGAGCGCGAGAAAGCCGGAGGCGGCGATCAGAATTCCGGCGGCCACCCAGATCTTGCCGCCGAGGCGGTGGGTCTTGTTCCAGTTCTCCTCGCTGCTGAGCGTCCACGGCGTACGGATGCCCATCGTATAGTTGAGCCGGCACTTCGGCATATAATTGCCGATGACGGCGAGCAGAATGCCGACCGTGAGGCAGCAGACGAGCGCAATCGGCACCGGCACGCCGAGCGCGTAGACGAGCGTGGCCGCCTGCAGGACGACGCAGAGCACCGGGCAGAACCAGAAGACCACGCGGCGCAGCGCCCCGGACTGCCCCTGCTTTCTCGGGTCAAGGTGAAGCGCGGCGTGGCAGAACAGGTTCACGAGCGCCATGAAGCCGGGAATCATCAAGACGGCCTGGAGCTTCGGCATCCAGCCGTTCGGCTCTCCGGCCGCGTCAAAATGCGTCGCCACCTGCTCCGGCAGCGACGGGAGCAGCAGGAGGCCGGGAAGAACCGGCAGCAAGCAGACGAGCGTGGTGATCAGGGCAAAGCGCTTAGCGCTCCATTTCTTCGTCATCGGGACGTCCCTCCGTTTCGGTAAACTGGGAAAACCAGAAAATCAGCTCCTCGAAGACCGACATATTCAGCTCGTAGAAGATGAAATTCTTCTCGCGCGTCTCGCGCACCAGCTCCGCCTTTTTGAGCTGCGAGAGGTGGTAGGAGATCGTCGCGCCCGTCATGTCGAACCGGCCCGCGATCTGCCCGGCGGACATCCTGCCGCCGCGCAGCAGGAGCAGAATTTCGCGGCGCACCGGGTCCGCGAGCGCCTTGAAGGTTTCCGGAAATCCCATCGGCCTCCCTCCTCTCCATTCTCCCGCGCGGACGGCGCACGACCGGTTCCCGCGCGGCTCTGCCGAAGCCTTTCCGCTTTCATTATAGCATTTTCGGGCGGAAAAGCAACGGCATTTCCCGCAGCGCTCAGGGGCGAAGGGCGGCGCGGAAAAGCTCGGTGTACGTCAGGACGCCGCCGGGCCGCTCGGACCGCATCAGGCTCACGGCCTCCACCCGCATGGAGACGGGCGGGACGAGCCGCACAAACGCGCCGCGATCGAAGGGCGCGTCCGGCGCCGCATCGCGCGCGAGCGTCAGGTGCGGGAGAAACGGCCTCTCCTCGAGGCGAAAGCCCTCCTCGCGCAGGCGGGCGGCGAGCTCCTCCCGCAGGGCGGTGAGCGCCCGCGACTCCTCGACGCCGGCCCAGAAGAGCTCCTTCCCGCAGCGGGAGAAGCTTCCCGCTCCACGAAGGCGAAGCGGGAATTGCCGGGCGGCAAGTCCCTCCCCCGCGCGGCGCGCGCCGTCAAGGTTTTGCGTCTCACCGAGGAAGGCGAGCGTCAGGTGCAGGTTCTCGCGGCGTGTGAAATTGGCCCGCGCCGTCCCGGCGCGCAGGGCGTCCTGCACGGTGCAGAGCGCGTCAAGAAGCTCCTCCGAGAGCAGTATGGCGTAAAACAGGCGCACGGCTCCCTCCCCCTCTCCGATACAAAAACGGCGGGTTCCGCCCGGAACCCGCCGTCTCAAGCCGGTTTATTCCTCCTGCGCGCTCTCCGCTTCCATCGCGGCCTCGGCGGCCTTGATCATCACGGCGCACTCGATGCGCTTGCGCTGCAGCTCACAGCCGATCTCGTAATTGCCGTTGATGTCGCCGCTGAAATGGTACGCGTTCGCGGAGCAGCCGCCGCTGCACCAGAACTTCGCGAAGCAGTCCTTGCAGCTCTCGCGGGCGTAGACGTTGCAGAGCTTGAATTTGTCCTGCAGCTCCGTGTTCTTGACGCCCTCGTACACGTTGCCGAGCAGGAAGTCGGTGTTGCCGACGAACTGGTGGCACGGGTACAGATCGCCCCACGGCGTGACGGCAAGATATTCGGTGCCGGCACCGCAGCCCGAGATGCGCTTATAGATGCACGGGCCGCCCGTGAGGTCGATCATGAAGTGGAAGAAGTTGAAGCCCTTCCCCGCCTTGCGGCGCGCGAGGATTTCCTTCGCGAGGCGATCGTACTCGGCGCAGAGCTCCGGCACGTCCTCCTCGCGGATGGCGTAGTCCGCCGTGGACGGCGCGACGACGGGCTCGACAGAGATCTGCTCGAAGCCCTGATCGGCGAGGTGGAGCACGTCGCTCGCGAAATCCTTGTTGAAGTGCGTGTAGGTGCCGCGGACGTAGTAGTTGTCCTGATGGCGGCTCTCGGCGACCTTCCTGAACTTCGGGAGAATCAGGTCGTAGCTGCTGCCGTTCCCGTTGCGGAACGGGCGCATCCTGTCGTTGACCTCCCTGCGGCCGTCGATGCTCAGGACGATGTTGCCCATCTCCCGATTGACGAAATCGAGGATCTCGTCGTTGAGAAGGACGCCGTTCGTCGTGATGGTGAAGCGGAATTTCTTGTTGTGCTCCTTCTCCTGGCTGCGGCCGTACGCCACAAGCTGCTTGACGACGTCGAAATTCATCAGCGGCTCGCCGCCGAAGAAGTCGACCTCGAGGTTGACGCGGCTGCCCGAATTCTGAATCAGGAAGTCGAGCGCCTGCTTGCCGACCTCGAAGCTCATGAGGGCGCGGCGGCCCATGTACTCGCCCTCGTCGGCGAAGCAGTACTTGCAGCCGAGGTTGCAGTCGTGCGCGACGTGCAGGCACAGCGCCTTCACGACGGCGTGGCGCTTCTTGAAGTCAATCACGGCGTCGCGGTAGACGTCCTCGCTGAACAGCGAGCCGTCCTCCTGCAGGGCGCGGACGTCCGCGATGACCTGCGCAATCTCCTTCTTGTCGACGCCCTCCTCGGAGCCGTATTTCGCGAGCATCTCGTCCGCAATCTCCTCCGGGGTCTTCTTCTCCCAGAGGGCAATCACGTCGTAGGCGAGATCGTCGACCACATGGACGCAGCCGCTGTTGACGTCGAGAACGATGTTATATCCGTTGCTTTTATACTGATGAACCATTGTCTTTTTCATAACCTTTCCCGTCCGGTGAACGTTTATTTCCACACAATAAATATCGCCGCACCGACTCGCGGACACGCGCAGAGGCGCGCCGTGCTTCGCCGGAGCAGCGATACTCATAGAGACTGCTCTTACTTCTTCTTGTTTTCGCAGTGCTGGTTCGCGACCGTGCAGGACGTCTTGCAGGCAGACTGGCAGGAGGTCTGGCACTCGCCGCAGCCGCCAACCTTCAGGGAATCCTTCAGGTTTCTGGAATTCAAGGTCTGAATGCGCGTCATGGGATCAGTCTCCTTTCTGTGGAATCACAAGGATCAGACAAACTGAACAAAAGAGAATCTGAAGCTTGTACAGATAAGCATATCAAAAAAGTGGAGAATTGTCAATCAGTGTGACGGCGGGAGCAAGAAATCCT
>CALWIH010000056.1 GCA_944380675.1 uncultured Clostridia bacterium
ACGCGGCGCTTGATCTCATCCTTCGGGGTCTTGCGCAGCTTCAGGCCGAACGCCATGTTGTCAAACACGGTCATGTGCGGATACAGAGCGTAGTTCTGGAACACCATCGCGATGTCGCGATCCTTCGGCGCGACGTCGTTCGCCAGGGTCTCGCCGATGTACAGCTCGCCCTTGCTGATCTCTTCCAGACCGGCGATCATTCTCAGGGTGGTAGACTTACCGCAGCCAGAAGGACCAACGAGGATGATAAACTCCTTGTCAGCAATTTCCAGGTTGAAGTCCGTAACCGCCGTTACGCCGCCATCGTAAATCTTGTAAACGTTTTTCAAAGATACGCTTGCCATAATAATCCTCCTGAATCAAAGCGTTTTGTCGCAGCCCCGAGCGGACCGCCTGAACTTGTGTACTTATCATACCAGAATCGGGGACGATGGAACAAGACCTTTTTTACCCAAAGTTTACGGATAATCATTATGACAATCTGACAAATGCCAAACGGCGTTTTTCAAATTCGTAAAATTTGCGCACAGCCGCCTTCCTCGAAGATCAAAGCCTCCTCCGCGGCCGTCAGAAACCTCGCTTCGCCCGGCGCGAGCGCCGGATCGAGCCGCAGCCCTCCGATGGAGAGCCGCTTCAACGCCGTCACTTCCTTCCCGACGGCGTGAAACATCCGCTTTATCTGGTGAAACTTTCCTTCCCGCACGCGCACCCGCACGGTGAGCGGATCGCCGGTGAAGGTCAGCTCCGCCGGGAGGCACTCGAGCTCCCCCGCCTGAAGGCCGCGCGCGAACGCCTCGGCGTCCTCCGGGGAAGCGGGCTTGTCCAGCCGCGCCTCGTAGAGCTTGTAGACGTGGCTCTTCGGCGCGAGCATCCGGTGCGCGAGATCGCCGTCGTCCGTGAGGATGAGCAGGCCCGTCGTGTCCTTGTCGAGCCGCCCCGCCGGGAACAGGCCCCGCCGGTACAGCTCCGGCGGCAGCAGGTCGAGCACCGTCTCGCCCTTCCCGTCCCGCGTCGCCGAGAGCACCCCCGCCGGCTTGTGCATCATGAGGACGACCCGCTTCCTCAGGACGGCCCGCTCTCCCGAGACCCTCACCTCGTCCCGCTCCGGGTCAATCTTGAGGTCGGACTTTCGGACCGGCGCGCCGTTGACCGTCACCGCCCCGCTCCGGATCAGTCCCCCGACCTCTTTCCTGCTCCCGTAATTGTGCAGCGCCAAAATTTTATCGATTCGTTCCATTTCCCTTTTCCTTTTCCGCTTTTTTGAAAAAAAGCTTGGCAAAAAACTTCACTCGCTCCGCGTCCTTGGTGGAAGCGCTCTGCTTCGCTTGGGCAAAACTCTTTACTCGCTCCGCGTCCTTGGCGGAAGCGCTTTGTTTTCATGATACCGGATGAAGGACGAAAAATCAATCCTCAGTCGACGGGCCACGCGTCGTCGGGGATAATCTCCGTGCCCGCGGCCTCCGCGGCGGCGGCGTCCCCGCTTGCCGGGGATTCGCTCTCAGGCGGCGCGCTCTCCGCGGCTTCGCCCGCCGGGGATTCGCTTTCCGCCGCGCTTTCCTGCGGCAGCGACCACGGCGTTTCCAGCCCCTCGCCGCCGAAGCCGCACAAAAAGCCGCCGAGCGCCGTGCTGCTCAGGTCCCCGCCGATGATTTTTCCGTCAAGGACGAGCAGCGCCGCGCGCACCTCCTCCTCGGACGGGTAATTCGTCACGCGGTAAATCCACTGGCTGCACGTCTTCCCCGCGTACGGCGCGAGGTCCATCCCCTGCGCCCTCTGCACCTCGTTGTAGCGCAGGTAGACGTCGTCGAACTCCGCCGGGATGAGCACCTCGCGCATCTCCACCGGCTCCTCCTCCGCCTCCCAGCCGTACCCCGCGAGGAACGCCAGCCTTTCCCCGTTCGTCTCCCCCGCCGGGAGGCTGTCCGCGCCGTCCGCGCCGAGCAGCTTCCCTCCCGCGAGCACCGCCGTCAGCGCCGCGAGCGCCGCCGCCAGTGTCAGCACAATCCGCCTCTTGCCCGTCTTTACGGAGATTACGAACATTTTTCCCCACTCCCCTTCGTCTCGTTACGGTAATAGATATGAGGCGGGAGCGCGGTCTATTCTGGTTGGGGGAAAATTCGGGGGAAAGGAAAACAGCATCCAAGCATTTTGCCTGCACGCTGTCTCTTTCTGTCTGATTCGTTTTTCACTCTGCGTCATGTTCCGGCGGCATTTCCGCCAATGCCGCAAGCTGATCTCTTCGGCCATACAGTACTGCCGTAATCCATATCAGCTTCTTTCCCTCGTCAATCAGATAATAGACAAGGAAGTTCTTTACGGCCATTTTGCGGATTCCCCGCCCGCGCCAGGGTTCTTCTTCCGTCAAAGGGTATCGAAACGGCATGGCATCCAGCTTTTCTATTTCGTTTTGCGGCACATCCGCCCACTTCTGCGCAATCTCCGGTTCCATCAGGATTTTTGAGATGTATTGTACAGTTTCCTCAATCTGCCGGATGGCCTGCGCGGTCAACCTGACCTCACACTGCATTCTCAAATCCCCTCGCGGATTCCGGCGAAGGCTTCCCCGGCAGGCAATCCCTCGCCGGCTCGCGCCTGCTCAAATCCTTTTTCCATCACGGCGTCAAACTGCTCGTCCGTCAGGCTGTCCCGAGCGGTCGGCTTTGGGAGAGTCAGAGAGTATGGAACGCCGCCGGTGAGAATAATTTGTCTGTACAGCGTATCAATCAGAACCGAAACGGGCAATCCGATTTTGTCGAGAATCGCCTCCGCCTGCCGCTTGATTTCCGGCTGCACTCGAGCTGTTACATTTGCACTTTTCGTCGCCATCAAAAGCACCCGCCTTTCTGAAGTCTATGATACCATAATGTATCGCAATTAGCAATACATTTAATATACCCTGCAATGGCGCCGCCGACGGATTTCCAGGAACGCAAGGGGAATGAGGCGCTGCAGCTTTGCATAGAAAAAGCCTGCTTCTGCGCGCAAAAAACCGGAGGCCGGTTTCCCGGTCTCCGGTTCATTTCAGCTTTTCCGCATTGTATACATTATATAATGTATAACAAAGAGGATATGTTATTCGATCTCGCCGGCCGCCTTCGCGTCCTCGACGACCTTCTGCGCGACCATCGCGGGGGCTTCCTCATAGCGGACGAAATCGAAGCGGAAGCTTCCTCTGCCCTGGGTGACCTGGCGCATATAGGTCGAGAAGTCGGCCATCTCCGCCATCGGGACCTCGGCGTCGATCGTCTGGTAGCCCTCCTTCGCGGGATTCATGCCGAGCACGCGGCCGCGGCGCTTGTTGACCTCGCCCATGATGTCGCCCATGTTCGCGTCCGGCACCGTCGCGCTCAGCGAGCCGATGGGCTCGAGCAGGACGGGAGACGCCTGCGGCATACCGGCCTTGTAAGCGAGGGAGGCCGCCGTCTTGAACGCCATTTCGGAGGAGTCGACCGGATGATAGGAGCCGTCATACAGCGTCGCGCGCAGGCCGACGACCGGATACCCGGCCAGGGGGCCCTTGAGGATGCACTCGCGCAGTCCCTTCTCGACGGCGGGGAAGAAGTTCTTCGGCACGGAGCCGCCGACCACGCGCTCGCCGAACTCGAGGCCCTCGCTGTCGCAGGGCTCGAACTCGATCCACACGTCGCCGAACTGGCCGTGGCCGCCCGTCTGCTTCTTGTGGCGTCCCTGCACCTGTACCTTCTTGCGGATCGTCTCGCGGTACGGCACGCGGGGATTGTCGAGCGTCACGTCGACGCCGAACTTGCTCTTGAGCTTCGACACGACGACGTCGAGGTGCTGCTCGCCCAGGCCGGAGATAACCATCTGATGCGTCTCGGCGTTGTTCGTGAACTTGATGGTGGGATCCTCCTCGACGAGGCGGAAGATGCCCTGCGCGACCTTGTCCTCCTCGCCCTTCGTCTTCGGCGCGATGGCCATGGAGAGCGTCGGGTTCGGGTAGCTCACGCCGTCGAGAACGACCTTGCGCGTCGGCGCGCAGAGCGTGTCGCCCGTGTTCGCGCCGGAGAGCTTGAGCACCGCGCCGATGTCGCCCGCGCCGATGCAGCCCATGTCCTCCTGCTTCTTGCCGCGCATGAGCACGACCTTGCCGATGCGCTCGGTGTTGCCGGTGCGCATATTGACAAGCTGCGCGTCGGGCGCGACCTTGCCGGAGATGACCTTGAGATAGGAAACCTTGCCCACGAAGGGGTCGGCGATGGTCTTGAAGACGAGAGCCGCCGTCGCGCCGTCGGGGTTGACGGAGATCTCGACGGGGTCGCCGTTGACGTCCGCGCCGACCTCGCCCGCCTTCTCCTCCGCGGAGGGCGCGAGCCACGTCAGGCCGTCGAGGAACTGCTCCATGCCGCGCATGAGGATGGCGTCGCCGCAGAACACGGGGGTGATGCTGCCGCTCTTGACGCCCTTGCTGACGCCCACGATGACCTCCTCGGGCGTGAACGGCTCGCCGGAGAAGTATTTCTCAAACATTTCGTCGCTCGTCTCGGCCACGGCCTCATAGATGGCCGTGCGCAGACCCTCGAGGCGGTCGCCCATGTCGGGCATCTTGACCTCGACCGGCTTGCCGCCGGAATAATCGTACGCCTTGTACTCGAGAATGTTGATGTAAATGTCGGCCTTGCCGTCGACGATGTACGGCACGACGACCGGGCAGGTCGACGGGCCGAAGCGGCTCTTGAGATCCTCGAAGACGCGGTAGAAGCGCGCGTCCTCGTCCGCGAGGCCGTTGACGAAGAAGATCTTCGACAGGCCGCGGGCGGAAGCCGCCTCGTACGCCTTTTCGGTGCCGACCGCGACGCCGTCCTTGCCGGAAACGGCAATCAGGACGCTGTCCGCCGCGCGGATCGCCTCGCACAGGCCGCCCTCAAAGTCGAACAGGCCCGGCGCGTCGAGCAGGTTGATCTTGTGGTTGTGCCACTCCAGCGGCGCGACGGCGGCGGAGACGGACGTCTTGCGGCGGATCTCCTCCGGATCGCTGTCGCAGACGGTATTTCCCTCGCTCACCTTGCCGCGGCGGTCGGTCGCTCCGGCAAGATACAGCATCGCTTCCGCGATCGACGTCTTACCGGAGCCGCTGTGGCCTGCCAGGGCAATATTTAAAATATTCTTGGCCGGGTATTGTTTCATCTTCGAGTTCCCCTTTCGGTAGATTCATATTGATGCGAGAGCAAAAAACAAGAGCGTCCCGCGACGCCGGAGCAGACGCCGCGCCAACGGACCGTGCCGCATCTGTACAGCGGAAAAGCGCGAAGGCTCTCTGCTGTGTGGTCGTGCGGCTCCTCGCTGGCTGCGGAAATCCGTCAAACTCTCTGTCTCAGATACGCCCTGTACAATCTTACCAATATGTTTTATAAAGTCACGTCTATTATAGCGCAGAGATACAAGAAGTGCAAGCGGGTTAGAAGAAATTTTCACAACGAGCTTCCAATTCCGCTCGCCGTTTTCTGTGAAAATCAGCCAAGAACCGCCGGAATCCGCCTCGCAGCGCCTTTTTTCGCCGCACTTGCCGCCCCGCGCGAAAGGCGCTATAATGAACAAAGTGTAAATTATCTTGCGGAGGGATCGGGTCATGAGAGAGGGCGCGTCAAGGTGGGAGCGGTTCACGGAGAGCCGGGCGTTTCTCCCGTGCGCGGGCTTCGCGGCGGGGCTGGCGGCGGGCGGCGCGGCGGCGCTGTACCGGCTGAGCCTGAGCGGGGCGTCTGCGCTTTTGAGCAGGGCGATCGCGTTCGTCTCGGGGAACGCGTGGGCGGCGGCGGGAGGCTTCGCGGCGCTGGCGGTCCTCGCGGTCCTCGTGTCGCTGCTGCTGCGGGCGGAGCCGCTCATCGGGGGAAGCGGCATCCCGCAGGTGGAGCTCGAGCTCGCGGGAAAGCTGGAGACGCGCTGGGCGCGGGTGCTCGCGTGCAAGTTTCTCGGCGGGTTTCTGTGCCTGCTGGGCGGACTGTCGCTCGGCCGGGAGGGGTCGTCGATCCAGCTCGGCGCGATGGCGGGCAAGGGCGTGTCGCGGGCGCTGCGCAGGAGCGGCGAGGACGAGCGGACGCTTTTGAGCTGCGGGGCGAGCGCGGGGCTCGCGGCGGCGTTTCACGCGCCGGCGGCGGGGGTGCTGTTCTGCCTCGAGGAGGTGCACCACACGTTCACGCCGCGGCTTCTGCTGCCGCTGATGACGGCGGTGTTCTCGGCGGACCTTGTGTCCATCGCGGTGTTCGGCCCGTCGCCCGTCTTTCAGTTCGCGCCGGAGGCCGCCCTCACGGCGCCGCAGTATCTGCTGATTCTCCCGCTCGGCGTGCTGATGGGGGTGTGCGGGGCGATCTACAACGCCGCCACAATGGGCGCGGTGCGGCTTTTGCAGGACGGGAAGCTGCCGCGGACGGCGCGGCTCGGCCTCGCGTTCCTCGCGGCGGGCGTGCTCGTGCTGACCGCGCCGCAGCTGCTCGGATCGGGGCATGAGCTCGTGGAGGAGGCGGCGGCGGGGGACTATGCCGTCGGGATGCTGCTTCTGCTGCTCGCGGGAAAATTCCTCTTTTCGCTGCTGAGCTTCGGCTCCGGCGCGCCGGGCGGCATCTTTTTCCCGCTGCTCGTGCTCGGAGCGCTGATCGGCGGGGCGTACGGGCAGTGCGCGGTGAGCGCGCTGGGGCTTGACCCGTCGCTCGCGGCGCTGTTTCTGCTGCTCGGCATGGCGGGGAACTTCGCGGCGATTGTCCGCGCGCCGTTCACGGGGGCGATTCTGCTGTTCGAGATGACGGGGTCGCTGTCGTGCCTGCTGCCGCTGCTCGCGGTGTCGCTCGCCGCCACCGCGACGGCGGAGCTGCTGCGCAGCGCGCCGATCTACGACTCGCTCGCCGCGCGGATGGAGCGAAAGTAAATACGGAAAACAGGCTTTCCCGAATCGGATAAGCATAAAAAAGCTCCCGCCCCTGTGAGAGGGCGGGAGTTCCTTTTTCACATCCGGGACTTATCTCGGCTCGACGATGAGGCGCATGGCCGTGCGCTCCTCGCCGTCGATCTCCACGCTGACAAAGGCGGGAATGCAGATGAGATCGACGCCGGTGGGGGCGAGATATCCCCGCGCGATGGCGACCGCCTTGATGGCCTGATTGGCGGCGCCCGCTCCGACGGCCTGCAGCTCGGCGGAACCGGATTCCCGAATTACTCCTGCGATTGCGCCGGCAACCGAGTTCGGCGCAGATTTCGACGATACCTTCAAAATTTCCATAATGCCGCCTCCCGAGCAGGAACTTTTTCTGCTTTCATGATACGGCAAAATGAAAGAAAATGCAAGATTTCGGTCTATGTTACCACTATTTTGCTTACTTTATCTGTATTCTTTCTACAAATAACGAATGTCCTGTCTTGTCATCGACGCCGAAGAGGGCGCAGTCCATCTGGCAGGGATCGGAGGCGAGGTCAAAGCGGACGGGGAGATGGCGGCGCATCTTCTCGATGGTCAGCTCGGGCTTGACGCCGAGAACGGAGCGGATGGGGCCGGTCATGCCGAGATCGGAGATGTAGGCGGTCCCGTTTTCGAGGAGCTGTTCGTCGGCGGTCTGAACGTGGGTATGGGTGCCGAAGACGGCGGAGACGCGGCCGTCGAGGGAATAGGCGAGGCTTTTCTTCTCGCCGGTGGCCTCGGCGTGGAAATCGACGAGGGTGATTTTGGGAAGCCCCTGGGCGAGGATGGCGTCGGCGGCGTCGAAGGGATTGTCGAGGGGCTCCATGTAGACGACGCCCATGAGATTGACGACGCCGACCTGCACGCGTCCCATGTCGTAGACGAGGACGCCGCGCCCGGGCGCGCCGTGGGGGAAGTTGGCGGGGCGGAGGACGGTCTCGCAGGAATCGAAGTAATCGTACATTTCCCGGCGGCGGAAGGCATGGTTGCCGGTGGTGATGACGTCGACGCCGGAATGAAAGAGGAACTCGGCGCTGGCGGGGGTAATGCCGTTGCCGTCGGCGGAATTCTCGCCGTTGCAGATCACGAGATCGACGCTCTTGAGCTTTTTGAGGGCAGGAAGATGGGCGCGGAGGAACCGGCAGCCGACGCTGCCGACCACGTCGCCGATGGCAAGAATGTTCATGGGAACCTCCAATCTCAGATTGCGGGAATCGGACTTCGGGAGCTCGGGAGCTTTCTCACGGGCGCGGCCGAAAACTCCATGCTCGCACCGCGCCCCCGCGCGACACGAAAGTTTCGCCCGCCTTTTCAAAGGGCGCGGCGTGCCGGTAGCACGCGAATTAGCGCCGGTCTCCGCTGCCGCTCCGGTCGGTGCCCTATTGTGTGCCACTGGCACACAATAGGGCACCCGAGCCGGCAGGCGAGACCCGGCGGGTTTCCAAAGGGCAGAGCCCTTGGTCGCTCGTCGCAACGAGCGAAATCTTTTGCCTTGTAAGCGCATTTTAAGGGGTGCATCTATGATGCTGAAACGTCGATTTGCAGGCGGGCCTGCAAATTGATGTTTCAGACGCCGGCCATGGGCCGGCAGGAGCTTCTTGCAAGAAAAAAGCCCCCCTGCTTTCCTCCCACACAAGACTTCCCCCCGAGCGACCAACGGGAGCGAGGGCAGCACGAGCGTCCCTCCCGCACTCCCCCCACGACACGGAAGAAAGCCGCCGTATGCGCGGCGGCTTTCTGGATTCTCTCGTTATTTCGCGTACTCGATGGCGCGGCTCTCGCGGATGATGTTGACCTTGATCTGGCCGGGATACTCGAGATCGTTCTCGATCTTGGTGCAGATCTCGCGGGCAAGGAGCACCATGCGGTCGTCGGAGATGACCTCGGGCTTGACCATGATGCGGATCTCGCGGCCCGCCTGGATGGCGAAGCAGCGGTCGACGCCCTCGAAGGAGGAGGCGACCTCTTCGAGCTTCTCGAGGCGCTTGACGTAATTCTCAAGATTCTCGCGGCGCGCGCCGGGACGCGCGGCGGAGATGGCGTCGGCGGCCTGGACGAGGCAGGCGATGACGGTCTTGGCCTCGACGTCGCCGTGATGCGCCTGGATGGCGTGGACGACGGTCTCGCTCTCCTTGTACTTGCGGGCGACGTCGACGCCGATGTCGACGTGGGAGCCCTCGATCTCGTGGTCGAGCGCCTTGCCGACGTCATGCAGCAAGCCGGCGCGGCGGGCGATGGTGGGGTCGAGGCCGAGCTCGGAGGCCATAATGCCGGCGAGGTACGAAACCTCGAGCGAATGGTTCAGTACGTTCTGGCCGTAGCTGGTGCGGTAACGCAGCCGTCCCAGCAGCTTGACGAGCTCGGGGTGGACGCCGTTGACGCCGGCCTCGATGACCACGCGCTCACCCTCCTGCTTGATGGTGGCGTCGACCTCGCGGCGCGCCTTTTCAATCGTCTCCTCAATGCGTGCGGGATGGATGCGGCCGTCGGCAATCAGGCGCTCGAGCGCGATGCGGGCGACCTCGCGGCGCACGGGCTCGAAGCACGAGAGGGTGATGGCCTCGGGCGTGTCGTCGATGATGAGGTCGACGCCGGTCATCGTCTCGATGGCGCGGATGTTGCGTCCCTCGCGGCCGATGATGCGGCCCTTCATCTCGTCGCTGGGCAGCGGCACGACGCTGATCGTGGCCTCGGCCACATGATCGGCGGCGCAGCGCTGAATCGCTATGGAAATGATCTCGCGGGCGGATTTCTCCGCTTCGTCGCGGGTCTGCTGTTCAAACTCCATGAGCTTAACGGCCTTGTCATGCGTCAGCTCGTCCTCAAGATTCTTGAGGAGATACTCCTTGGCCTGCTCCATGGTGAAGCCGGAAATGCGCTCGAGCATTTCAAACTGGCTCCTCTTGACGGCCTCGGCCTCCTCGAGGCGCTCCTCAGCCTGCCTGATCTTGCCGGAGAGAACCTCCTCCTTGTTCTCGAGGCTCTCAATCTTCTTGTCGAGGGTTTCCTCCTTCTGCTGCACGCGGCGCTCCTGACGCTGCACTTCCTTGCGGCGGTCGTTGAGCTCCTTCTCGCTCTCGTTGCGCAGGCGGTGGATTTCGTCCTTGCCCTCGAGCACGGCTTCCTTTTTCTTTGCCTCCGCGTTCTTGATGGCCTCGCTCACAATGCGCTTGGCCTCCTGCTCCGCGGAGCCGATGGTGAATTCTGCGGTCTTTTTGCGATGCGCCACGCCAAGGACAAAGCATACGGCTCCGGCCACGGCGGCGCAGACGACGGCAATGACGACGGTTAATACGATAGGTACCAAGACGTCTGGACACCTCCCTGTCCTTCAAGGCAGCTCCGCGTCCATTTCAATGTTCCATTTCGCGCGCCGTTTTCAGGCGCCTGTTTTCCGTAATTTTATCAATAAATTCCCCCGGGAAACGCGCAGACTTCCCTGCAAAACGCGCAGACCTTCCCTGTCCGATGGTATGATAAACCGTAAAAAGCGCCCCTTCGGGGCACGCCAAATGGTGCGGAAATGCCTTAAAATAGTATAATTAGAAAATCATAAAATAAAATGGAGCCGGGTGCGTCACGCCCGGCGGTTCGGGACGGATCAGACGAGCCGTTCCGTTTCTTTATTGTAGTCCTTTTCGGCGTGCCGTGTCAAGAATCCAGACTCAAAATATACAAATTCTGTACATCAGATAAAAGCTTTTTCGGAAAACGTCAAAAAATTGCCGTCTCCGCGGATCGGGACGCGTATTTTCCGCGCAGGAATCGGCAGGGGCGCGGTTTGTGCATTTTTTCGTTATTTTGCCGCGTCCCACGACAGGCGGTGCAAAGCGCCCGCCGTCTGCATGGCGGGAAAGCCCCACTGGCGCAGCGCCTCGTACGCGCCGACGGCGACGCTGTTCGAGAGATTCAGGCACCGGGCGCGGCTGTCGGGAATCATGGGGATGCGCACGCAGCGCTCCCGGTTTTCGGCGAGGAGCTCCTCCGGCAGGCCGGCGGTCTCCTTGCCGAAGACGAGATAGCAGCCCTCGGGATAGACGACGTCCGTGTGCGCGCGCTCGGCCTTCGACGTGAAATAGAAAAAACTGCCGCTGTTTTTCTCGAAAAAATCGGAAAGACTGTCATAGAGGGTAATGTCAAGCAGCCGCCAGTAGTCGAGCCCGGCGCGCTTGAGCTTTCTGTCGTCGACGGCAAAGCCCATCGGGCCGACGAGGTGGAGGCGCGCGCCGGTGGCGGCGCAGGTGCGCACGACGTTGCCGGTGTTCTGGGGAATCTCCGGCTCAACCAGGACAATGTTCAAAACAGACATGGGAATTCACCTTTCCTTGGCCTTCGAGCGCCGGGCGCGGAATTTCCTTCCGCTCCTGACAGAAACTGAAGGTCATGATCTCGCGAACAGGGGGAACGATAATGGAGTCCGCAAGAACATTTTATCAGATTTGGAGGTTTGTGCAGATGTATCGTGAAACGATGGGCATGATCAAGGGGATCGGCGTCGGCATCGCGGCGGCGGCAGCCGTCACGGCGGTCGGCGCGAAGATGATGAAGGACAATAAGCGACTGCGCCGCAGCGTGCACCGCGCGATGGACGCCGTCGGCCAGGCGGCGGGGGATATGGCGAACAACGTCGCCTCGATGATGAAGTAACGAGAGCGGCGAAGCGCGGCGGGCGGCGCGGCGGCCTGCCGCGTACATACTTACCCCTCGCGCTCCCGCCCTCTTCCGGCGAGCAGCGCGGGCGCGATCGGAAGCGCGTAGAGAAGCCTCGCCTTCTGTTCGAGCGAAAGCCTTGTGCTCGCCTGCAGAATCGACCGGATGCTGCGCAGAGGCGAGGAAGCCAGGTCGGAGAGCGAGACGGCGTTCGTCGAGGAGACCATCTCGTACAGCGCGTCGATGAAGCCGCGGCGGTCGTCCGCGTCGAGGCGGGACAGCCAGTCGCGGATCTTGCGGTCCACCAGGCGGCTCGACCGCGAGACGGAGGAGAGGCGGAGAAAATCCGCGCCGAGGATCCCCCAGGAGTACGGGTCGTGCTGCAAAGGGCCGGCCGCGCTGCTGCGCACGACGGCGTAGTCGTCGTCGTGCTCGAGCAGCATCCCGACGATGGACGATTCCGGCACGAAGGTGAACGTCCTGTCCTTGACCCGCTGGTGGCCGGGGCTGCGCAGCAGGCCGCCGGAGAAGCCCGGCCCGTCGTGGTTATAGACGGCGAGGATCCGATCCTGCACGGCGTACGGCGCGCAGGACGCGGCGTAGACCGCGAGGTTGCCGCCCTTCGAGTGGCCGCAGACGCGCAGGGGGCCGGGGAAGCGCGACGCGGCCGTCACGAGATAGCGCAGCGCGTCCTCCTGCGCCGGGACACGCTCGAGGAAGCTCATGTTGAAATCCTCCTTCCAGCCGATGAGCGTGCTGTCCGTGCCGCGGAAGGCGACGCAGACCGACGCGTCGGGGAGGATGAAGATCACCGCGGAGAACTGCTTTTCCTGCGCGTAATCGAGGCGGCTGACGTAATGCGCCAGCCGCACGGAGGCATAGCGCTCCGAGGCGGCGGCTTTTTTGAGAAGGGCGGCGTCCTCCGGGACGCGGACGCGCTCGTCCTCCTCGCCGGAGGCGGCGAACAGCTCCGCCGCGCGCGGCAGGGAGACGCTCTCCCCGCCCTCGCCCTCGACGACGCCGCCGAAGCGCACATAGGAAAGGCAGCTCAGGAGCAGGCTGTCGGGAGGGGAGAAGGGCGCGGCGGAAAACGGCAGATCGCCGCGCCAGTCGAGATAGTCAAACAGGTTGGTCACCGGCAAAGCCTCCTTGGAAGGGGCTCACGCGCGGCGGCGGCGGGAGGGGCGCACCTCCGGCGCGAAGCCCGCCTTTTTGATGCTGCGCCGCAGCCAGGAGCCCTGTAAGTAGTAGACAATGAACAATACCGTCGTCAGCGCCCAGGAGATGGGATAGCCCCAGACGAGCATTTCAATCGTGTGGAAGCGCGGGACGACGAACAGCAGCCAGAGGATTCTGCCGAAGCAGACGCCGAAGCAGGTGATGAGCATCGGGCGGAAGGAGTCGCCCGTCCCGCGCACGGTGCCGGAAATCACCTCGACGCAGACGTAGGTGAAGTAGAACGGCGCGAGGGCGTGGATGATGCGCTGCCCCTCCGCGACGACGGCGTCGTCGCTCGTGAAGATGCGGTAGATGTACGGGCCGAACAGCAGCACGACGGCGCTCACGAGCGCCGCGGCAATCAGCGCCATCAGCGTGCAGACGCGCACGCAGCGGCGGATGCGGTCATATTTCTGCGCGCCGAAGTTCTGGCCGGAGAAGGTCGTCGTGGCCGTGCCGAACGCGCCCATGATCATCCAGAAGATGCCGTCGATCTTGCCGTTGGCCGTCCACGCGGCGATGACGTCGGTGCCGAAGCCGTTGATCGTCGTCTGCACGATGAGATTGGAAATATTATAAATGACAGACTGCAGCCCGGCGGGCAGGCCGATGCGCACGATGTCGCGCAGAATCGGCAGCGAGAAGCGAATCTCGCGCAGGCGCAGGCGGTAGACGTCGTCCGACCGCATGAGCGTGAAGACGACGAGCCCCGCGCTCACGGCCTGACAGAGAATCGTCGCGATCGCCGCGCCGTTGACGCCGAGGTTCAGGCCGACGACGAAAAGGAAGTCGAGCGCCACATTCAAAAGGGTGCTGAAAATGAGGAAGTACAGGGGCCGCTTCGAGTCGCCGACGGCGCGCAGGATGCCCGCGCCCATGTTGTACACGAGGTTGAAGATCATCCCGAGGAAGTAAATGCGGATGTAGGAGAGCGCGTGATCGAAGACGTCGGCGGGCGTGCCCATCAGCGTGAGGGCGAGCGGCGAGACGAGCAGTCCGATCGCCATGAAGACGACGCCGCCCGCGAGGCCGAGCGCCATCGCCGTGTGGACGGCCTCGCTCGTCTCCGCGGGACGGTACGCGCCGTAGAACTGCGAGATGATGACCGTCGCGCCCGAGGACAGGCCGACAAAAAAGCCGACGAGGAGGTTAATGAGCGTGCCCGTCGCTCCGCCGACGGCCGCAAGCGCCTCCTTGCCGACAAACTGCCCCACGACGACGGCGTCGACCGTGTTGTAGAGCTGCTGGAAGAACGTCCCCAGCATGATGGGAAAGAAAAAGATCAGAAGCTGCTTCCAGATCACGCCCTCCGTGATCCCGTTGATCCGGCTTCTCGTCGACTTCATGACGAAAATTCCCCCCGATTTTTCAGATTGTGCCCTTATTGTAGCACCTTCTCGAGGGGAAGTCCAGACGCAGCACCGCTGCGCGGTGCTGCGTCGTCTGAAATTCCATTTGCCGGGTAGCGTCCCGGCAAATTAAATTTCAGCGCCGGAGGAGGGGGGCGATCCCCATGAGTCAGCCGAAAACCCCATGCTTTTAGAATATATGTTCGTCCACCAGTTGACATGACTCCTGTTTTGGGTTATAATATAGATGAACCACTGAAAGGGCGAATGCCTCGTAGGTGGTGTTTTTTTTTCTGGGCTTCGGATACACAACCAGGCCATACGGATTGGCCTGGGAAGCGTTCAGATTCAGCACGCCGTTTTTCCGAAGCGTCGCCATAATCCTTCCAATAAAAGCCTCGTCTATTACCCTTCCCACTCTGTTGGGGAGGGCTTGCTTTTTTTCGCGGGTTTTATAATACAGATGAACAAAATAGGAAACGAAATCGCAGACCTGAATGAAGTAAGACTCCTCGGAATCCTTCTCCAAAATATCCTCAATCAAATATCGGACAGGCTGATTGATATAGCCGGAAGAATACTTTGACTGAATAGGATTAAAAGCACGAACGGCACGGGCTGTCCTGCGCATGGGAGCGAGCCGTCCCTTATCTGTAATGATCATGTAATGCCATTTTCCCGCCGAGTCATTTTCTATGCGCTGTATATTATATTTCAAAGCATTCTCCAACACATGATAATTCTCATCCACAAAATATGTTTTATCGATGATGACGTTGACAATTTTAGCGTCCAGATCCGCAATACAGCGTGCAACTTCCTTCACAATCTCCTGCTTCTGCTCGGACGTCCATCCATATTTTCGGTAGGGATCTTTATCTGACAGAAGATGCTTTGTATGCAGTTCCTCCGCCGAATGAAAGCCGAACTGCTCTTTTAATCTCTGACGGCAGCTGCGAATTTTATCAAAATTCTCCTGCCACCGATCCGCATTCATGTACAGGCTGGTCAACACAAAGAATTCGCTTGACGCCGTAGTAACACCATCATCCCCCGCTTCGTCGAAATATGCAATGCACATATCCACGAAAATCCCCCCTGATTCTTGAAATTGTGCCCTTATTGTAGCATCTTCTCAGAGGGAAGTCCAGACGCGGCAGGCGGCAGAGGGAGGGCGCTGCGCGCTGCACGCGACGAAGAATAACTGCGTTGCGACGCAGCATCTCCAGCCTTCGGAAGCCACCAAACTTCCCTCCTGCACCGTGCCTCTGCCGATAGGAATGACGGGACGCAACCGCCATTCCTATCGGCAGGATTAAGGGGGCCACAAAGTCGACCTTTTTCGCTTGCTAATATGGTTGCGGTCAGGAAGATTTCCCCCGCACTCATGAGACGTATCTGTCCGACCGCATACAATTCTCCGGTGATACCGGAGAATTGCGCGTGAAACATCAATTTGCGGTGCACGGCACCGGAAATTGACGTTTCAGCAGCTGAGTGGGGGTCAGAAGCCCGGAGGAATTTTACGGGAAGCCGATTGAAAACCAGTGCTGGAGGGCGCACTGAGGGAAATAAAAAATGAACTGAGTGTATTTGAATATTGCTCGCGGTAAGAGGGCAGCAACCCTCATCAGTCATGTACCCGCTCCGCGGGCACATGCCAGCTTCCCCCTCGTGGGGGAAGCCAAGGAGGAGGCTGCCGTGACGGCGTTTTCACGCCGCGCTAACCGTGAGCCGTCGGAAGCATCCCCCCTGTCACCTGCGGTGACATCCCCCCTTCCACCAAGGGAGGGTTTAAAGAACGGCGAATCGCGGGCAGGATTCGCCCGACTCTCCCCCTCACCCCCCAATCCCAAACACCCACACCACCAGCCCGTACGCGGTGGCGGCGGCGGTGCCGATGGCGATAACCGGGCCGGCAATCGTGAAGATCTTCGCGCAGGTGCCGGTGATGAACTTCTCGCTTTTAAACTCGATGGCCGGCGAGGCGACGGCGTTGGCGAAGCCGGTGATCGGCACGAGCGTGCCCGCGCCGCAGCGGCGGGCGAGCTTGTCGTAGACGCCGAGGGCCGTCAGGAGGGCCGACAGGCCGATAAGCGTCACAGAGACGAAGCCGCGCGCCTGCGTCTCCGGCAGTCCCGCCGTGAGGTAGAGGTTCAGCAGCAGCTGTCCGAGGCAGCAGATCGCGCCTCCTGAAAGATATGCGAGAGCGGCGTTTTTGAGAACGGGCGAGCCGGGCGAGGCGCGCCGCGTCATCTCCGCGTATTCCTGTTCCGAGGGCGTTTTGCGCATCCGAAATTCCTCCCAATCGTTTTTTACGCTTAGCGTTCCGCCGAAAAACCGTTTCATGCATCAAAGGGCGGGGAAACTTGCGCCAAAGGGCGTTTTTTGACGTTTTACTCAGTTTCTCCTGCAAAAATATGCAAAAATGCTTGTAAAAAAACAGTTGTACTTTTCGCGGTTTTCTATTAAACTAATAAGGATATAGGCAGTTACCAGTGTCGACAGAAAGGCGAGGCGAGGGATTTATGAAGAGAAACGATATTCACAAGGTTCTGATTATCGGCTCCGGCCCCATCATCATCGGGCAGGCGTGCGAGTTCGACTACTCCGGCACGCAGGCGTGCAAGGCGCTGCGCAAGCTCGGGTACGAGATTGTGCTCGTCAACTCGAATCCGGCGACGATCATGACCGATCCGGAGACGGCGGACGTCACCTACATCGAGCCGCTCAACGTGGAGCGCCTGGAGCGCATCATCGCGAAGGAGCGCCCGGACGC
>CALWIH010000057.1 GCA_944380675.1 uncultured Clostridia bacterium
TTCCTATAGTGTAAACAGCCTGTCCTTGGACAGGACGGATTGTTGCGCCCTTCTGAGGGAAGGTTTTCATAACAAAAGCCGCCCTTTGGGCGGCTTGAAATCTTACTTGTGATATTTTCCGTTGCGCCCAATCTGGAACGCGCGGTAAATCTGCTCGCAGAGCATGACGCGCGCGAGCTGGTGCGGGAACGTCATCGGCGAAAACGAGAGGCGGAGCCGCGACGCGCTTTTGACCTCCGGCGCGAGGCCGAAGGAGCTGCCGATACAGAACGCGAGGCTGCTGACGCCGCGCACGGAGAGCGCGTCCACCTCGGCGGAGAGCTCCTCGGAGGAGAGCTGCCTGCCCTCGACGCAGAGCGAAATCAGCCAGTCGTTCCCGACGGCGGCGAGAATCCGCTTTCCTTCCTCGCGCAGGGCCGCCTCGATCTGCGCGGCGGAGGGCGTTTCCGGAAGACGGGTCTCGGGAAGCTCGACGATCTGAAAGCGGCAGAAGGCGGAAAGGCGTTTTTCGTACTCCGCGCAGGCGTCGCGCCAGTATTTTTCCTTGAGCTTTCCGACACAGACAAGGCGTACTGTCATCATCAGAACACCATCACCCTTCCGGCGTCGTTGGAGCGCGGCGCGACGGCGAGCTGATAGTCGATATTCTCCTTCATGCCGGCCATCGTGAGGCTGCACAGGGAGGTCTGGTACGCGAGCTCGGGCGTATTGTTCTCCTGGCTGAGATGGGCGAGCCAGAAGCGCGTCGTGCCCGTCTGCACAAAGCGGCAGAGCTCGTCCGCGCATGAAACGTTGCTCAGGTGACCCATCCCGGAGAGAATGCGCTGCTTGAGCGCGTACGGGTACGGCCCGTTGCGCAGCATCCCGATGTCGTGGTTGGACTCGAGGACGATGAGATCGGAGCCGGTTATGGAATCGCGCACCTCGGCCGTCATGTAGCCGAGATCGGTCGCGACGGAGACGCCGCGGCCGTCCGCCGTCATCAGGCGGTAGCCGTAGCCCTCGGCGCAGTCGTGCGGAATCGGAAACGGCTTGACGTACATACCGGCACACTCCATCCCCTCGAGGGAAAGGGCGTAGGCCGGGAATTTTCCGTTGAGAATGCCCATGTCCTGCAAAGCGGTCATGGTGCCCGTCGAGCCGTAGACGGGAATCTTATGGCGGGAAGCGAAAACGCGCAGGCCGCTGACGTGGTCGCTGTGCTCATGCGTGACGAAAATCCCCTCGATCGCGCCGACGGGGATCTCGCAGCGCGCAAGCGCCTCCGTGATCTGCTTCGCGTTTTTTCCGGCGTCGATCAGGACGCCGTGTTCGGCAGAGCCGACGTAATAGCAGTTGCCGCTGCTTCCGCTGAACAGGGGACAAAATCGCGCCATGGCAAAGCAGAATCCTTTCCTTCCAATATCGTTCAGATCGCGCGGGGAACAGCCGTCTCGCGGACAGGGACGCGCCTGATGTCCGCGCCGAGGTTTCTCAGCTTCTCCACCACATCCTCGTAGCCGCGCTCGATGTGGTGCACCTCCTCGATCTGCGTCGTGCCGCGCGCGGCGAGAGCCGCGATGAGCATGGCGGCGCCCGCCCGCAGGTCGGTCGCCTTCACAGGGGCGGCGTTGAGGTGGTCGACGCCCTCCACGACGGCGATGCGGCCGTCGACGGAGATCTGCGCGCCCATGCGCTTGAGCTCCTCGACGTAGCGGAAGCGGTTGTCCCAGACGCTCTCGTTGACGATGCTTGTCCCGTCCGCCATGGAGAGCAGCGCCGTAATCTGGGGCTGCATATCCGTCGGGAAGCCGGGATGCGGGAGCGTCTTGATGTTGCATTTATTGAGCTTGCCGGTGCGCGTCACGCGCACGGCGTCGTCGTATTCCTCGACGGTAACGCCCATCTCCTCAAGCTTCGCGGAGATGGACTCGAGGTGCTTCGGAATTACGTTTTTCACAAGCACGTCGCCGGACGTGGCGGCGGCGGCGACCATGTAGGTGCCGGCTTCAATCTGGTCCGGAATAATGGAATAGGTCGTGCCGCGGAGACTGTCGCAGCCGTAAATCTTGATGACGTCGGTGCCCGCCCCGCGAATGTCTGCTCCCATGGAGTTGAGGAAGTTCGCGAGATCGACGATGTGCGGCTCCTTCGCCGCGTTCTCGATGACCGTCGTGCCCTTCGCGCGGACGGCGGCGAGCATGATGTTCATCGTCGCGCCGACGGAAACAACGTCGAGGTAGACGCTGCTGCCGACGAGCTCGTCGGCGCGCACATCGACCATGCCGCCGTCGACGCTGTACTTCGCGCCGAGAGCCGCGAAGCCCTTGAGGTGCTGGTCAATCGGCCGCACGCCGAAATTGCAGCCGCCCGGCATCGTCACAAGCGCGTGGCGATAGCGCCCGAGCAGCGCGCCAAGCAGGTAATACGATCCGCGAATGTGGCGGGAAAGCTCATACGGAGCCTCACAGGTGTAGATGGTCGAGGCGTCGATCTCAATCGCGGAGCGATCGATGCGGCGCACCTGAGCGCCCATATCCTGAAGAATATGGATGATGGAAGAAACGTCGGTAATGTTCGGAATATTATCAATACGGCAGACGCCGTCGGAAAGAATCGCAGCCGGAATTATCACAAGGGCGGCGTTTTTCGCTCCGCTGATCGAAACCTCTCCGGTCAGACGGTTGCCACCTTTAATCTCATACTTATCCAATGCGGCACGCTCCATTCAAGTTATTCATGGGTTATCATGCGTACGGAAGATAGAAATATTTATGTCAAATTGATGAAGAAAAAAAAGGCCGGAAAACGGCTTCTCTTCCTTCCCGCCCGGTTGGCGGGCCGCGAAACCGGCCTGCTTCCGGGAGAAGCGGCCGAAACAATGCGGCAAAACAGGAAAAAGCGTGAACGGAAAGGTTTTGTGTTACTTCGCACAAACAATACCTTATTCTTTTAGATGATAATACACCCACGGGAAAATGTCAACCGAACGCCGGAATTATTTCAAAAAAAGCGGAAAAAACGGCGCTTTCCCTAAAGAGAAAGCGCCGCGGCACAAAAATTGGATTCAACTGACATAGGGCAGCGGATCCACCCGCGTGCCGTTTACATAAATCTCGAAATGACAATGGGCTCCGGTGGAATTTCCGGTGCTTCCGACGAGGGCTATCGTCTCTCCCTGCTCCACCTTCTGCCCAACGGATACCAGAAGCTCGCTGCAATGCGCGTACAGCGTGCGCGTACCGTTCGCGTGGTCGATGATGACGCGGTAGCCGTAGCTTCCCGAATAGCCGGCCGCCGTCACGGTTCCGTTGTCGGAGGCGACAATCGGCTTGCCGTACGCGCTGCTGCCGGAGATATCGAGGCCGGAGTGGAATTCTCCCCAGCGATACTCGAAGTAGGTGGTGATATAATGCAGGGACGGGCAGGGCCAGATGAACGTGCCCGTACCGATGCCGGAATTCTTCGGCCTTTCCTGCGTGCCGGTGACGACGACGCGGTCGACAGCCGGGGTGATCACCGTTGTCGAGACGTTTTCCCGCGCTACCTCGACGCCGTTGAGGTAGGTGACGCGGTCCACGCACTGCTGCTCCCCCTCGCTGCCTTCGACGAGCACCTTGCTGTAGTCGGTGTACTGCGAATCGTCCGTCTGCGTGACGGTCTTGTAGGGAAGCGATTCCGTGTACGTCTCCGTCTTGATGATCTGCACCTCGAGCCTCGAGACGGCGGTCTGCAGCGTCAGAACGTCGCCGACATGAATGAGGCCGTCCGCGACGCCGGAATTGAGCGTCTCGAGCTCCTCGAGCGACATATTGTTCTTCGCCGCGATATCGACGGCGGTGTCGCCCTCCTGCACCACATAGGTGACGGCCTTCTGCGAGGTCTCAGTGAGCTCGGCTTCCATCTCGCCGGCGGTGATGAGCGTCGACGTCGGGAACAGGCCCGTCACGCTCTCAACCGTCTGCGCGAAGACGGCCGTCGCGTCCTCGTCGCCGCCCTTCGCCTCGTCCAGGATTCCCTGCAGGATGTGGTTCAAATCGGCGCTGCTCTTCACGGCGCCGACGAGCTCTCCGTTGATATACAGGCCGGTGGCCTCCTCGATGATGCCGTTGGACTGCTCGATGATCCTGTTGCAGACGGTATCGGCCAGCGTGTAGTCCGACGCCTGCGCGGTTGTGAGAGCAAACGTCGGCGTGATGGACACATTTTCATTTTCCGAGGAGGCGTCGTGCACCATACGCTGGCTGACCATCTCGGTCGCCTGCTCGAACACCTTCTCGTTTTCTATCACGCCGATGGATTCGCCGTTATACGTCAGATCGAGGCCGAATTCGATGCCTGTCCAGTACCGAACCGTGCCAACCAGCAGACAGACGGCCGCCACGGGAGCGGCGATATTGAGCGCGGTGCACCAGATACGGCGGTGCCGCAGAATGCCGCGGCCCGCCACGCGAAAGGTCTCGCCCACCACAGACAGGACGCCCTCCTCCTTCGCGCGGCGAAGCCGTCTGCCCGCGATGGAAAAGCCCTCGCGCACGGAGGAAAGCTCCTTCCCCACGCGGCGCAGCCAGCGCGCGCCCGTCGCCTGCCAGACGCGCCCGAAAAAGCGCGCCGCGGGACGAAGGAAACGGACTGTTCTGCGCTTCAGGCGTTTGAGGATGCGCATCGACTGGATGCCGACCAGATACAGCGTGCGGGAAAGCCGAAGCAGCCTGCCGCCGGATTTCTTTTGAAGCAATCGATTTCTCTCCTTTCTCCCCGCCGGACAAACCGTCCTGTCGGAGATAAGAAGTTACAGTATTGTAACCACTGCCTTTTATGATAATACAAAGATTACAAACTTGCAACCCTTTTCAAAAAGAATTCACATTTTCCGCCCCGGAGCGCGGCGGCAGCCGCAGGCTCCGGGAGCTACCTTCTCATTCGCTGCCGCAAAAAAAGAAAAAAGGGGGTTGACAGACAGAAGAAAATATGATATCTTTATCGCGTAGTTAGTTACCGCTAACCATAGAGCGGCTGGAGCCGCCATATTATTTCACCAGCAGTTAGTTTTATCTAACTTCGAGAGGAAGGGATGCTCTTGCAGCCGGTTTCATTCGAGGAGGTTCTCGTCTCGCACGCCGCGCCGGTACTGGCAGGGATCAAACCGTCGGCGCTGCTTTCGTTTCCCAGGAAGCAATACCCCGCCCTCCCCGCGCTCGTGAAAAGGTATGCGCGTCTGCTCGGCGGAAAAGGGGTCGCGCTTGAAATTGTATGCCGCTGCGAGCGGCACCGCCTGCTTTTCGTCTACCGCCCCTCGCTGCTTCGGGAGCGCCTGCGCGAGCCGGAGGTTCGTGCGTGCCTTTGCCGCTTCGGCTATCCGGGCGGCGGATTTTCGCCCGTCATGCGGCGGCTGCGCAGTCGTCTCCGGGAGGGGAACGGCTTCCCGCACGAGGTCGGCCTCTTTCTCGGCTATCCGCCGCGCGACGTGCTCGCGTTTCTCGGCGAGCTTCCCGCCCCGTGCCGTCTCTGCGGTTACTGGAAGGTGTACTTTGACGAGGAGAACGCGCGGCGCGTCTTCGCGCTCTACGACCGCTGCCGCGCCGTCTACCGGGAGGCCTACCGCTCAGGCAGGAGCGTTCCCGAGCTGATGGAGCTCCCGGTCTCCGGATAAAGGCGGGCGGCGTTTCACCCAAATCATTTCATTATATTTCGACAGGAGGATTACCGCTATGAATCAGATTGCAGTTGTGTACTGGTCCGGCACCGGCAATACGGAGGCCATGGCCCGCGCGGTCGCGCAGGGAGCCGAATCGGCCGGGGCGGCGGTCACGCTCAAAACCGTCTCCGAGATCACCGCGGCGGAGGCGGCGTCCTTCCCCGTGCTTGCTCTCGGCTGCCCCGCGATGGGCGACGAGGTGCTCGAGGAGGGCGAATTCGAGCCGTTCTTCTCGGAGCTCGAAAACAGTCTCTCCGGCAAAAGAGTCGCGCTGTTCGGCTCCTACGGCTGGGGCGACGGGCAGTGGATGCGCGACTGGCAGGACCGTGTGACGGGGGCCGGCGCGTCGCTCTGCGGCGGCGAAGGGCTCATCGTCCAAAACGCCCCTGAGGCGGACGGGCTTTCGCAGTGCGAAGCGCTCGGCGCGTCGCTTGCAAAGCCGTAAGTTTCCCCTTTTCTCTTTGCTTTTCCCCCTCGCGGCTCCCCGCCGGGCGGCGGCCGGTTTGCAGGTTTTTCGTTGCCGTCCGGGCCGCGATTTCGTTACATTTCCTCCCTCCATCATAGGAAGAGAGCCTCGATCCCATGCGGATCGAGGCTCTCTTCCGTATAAGCGATCACATCGGGTCTTCCGCCGATTTTCATTCCTCGTAGCGAAGCTTTTCGGGCGTCCAGCCGTCGATGACGGGCAAAAAACGCTCCGCCCACTCGCGCGCGCCGGGAAGGTCGTGCTCGAGGTAGTTGCCGCACTCCGCGGAGCAGGACGCGCCGGGAATCGGCTCGTCGAACGCGGCGATGCGGCGGAAGATGTCCTGAATCAGGGCAATCACATCCTCATGCGCCATGCCCGTGACGAGAAAATAGAAGCCCGTCCGGCAGCCCATGGGGCCGAAATAGACAACGTGGGAGCCGTACGCCGAATTACGCGCGAACGTCGCGAAAAGGTGCTCGATCGTGTGCATCACGGGGTTTGGCAGATACGGCGGGCAGTTTGGCTTGACGAGGCGGATGTCGTAGGTGACAACCTCCCCGTCGATCCGGGAGAGGTAGATCCCCGGCAGCAGCTTATCGTGGTTGACGCAGAAGCTTGCGATTTTCTTCATGGGATGGTTCTCCTTTCGTCGCCTCAGATGAACGGAAGATTTTCCGTCAGCACGGCGAAATCGAGGCAGTCCGGCGCCTCGAGAATCAGCTCGGCGGCGCGCGGAATTGAGCTCTCGTACAGCTCAAAGAAGCTCTCATTGCGCGGCGCGCCCGTCACGGGAGGCCAGCGCCACGTCTCGAGAAGGGTGTTGGCGTAGTCGAAATTTCCCTCCTCCGTCATGCCGCGCAGATGACAGGAGATCGAGCGGGCCTTCTTTTTCTCCAGCCTTTCCATCAGGTTCTTTTTCAGGCCGGTTCGATCCGTGAGGAGCGAGAAAATCTTCCGGCAGTCCTCGAGGCACTCGAGAAGCTTTTCCTCCGGAATTCGCGCGCCGAACAGCGTCCCGAGCAGGGAGGCATACAGCCGCGCGATGGATCGCTCCGCCGCGGGATGATGCGGCACGGTGCGCTTGAGAGGGAATTCCGAGGGCAGCGCGGCGCGTTCATAGCGCAGGATGATGAGATCGAGCGCGGATTCGATCTCGTTGTGGTAGACGTCCGCCTCCTGCGACGGGTCGGCGCGGTGCAGAGCGGCGGCGCGGCTCTCGACGTAGGGGTGGCAGATGCTGTCCGCCGCGTAATGGCACAGAAATCCCGCGGCGTAGGAGCGGGCGTACACGTCCTTCGGGCGCTCATTCACATACGCCCACATCGCGGCCAGCGTTTCCGCGGGCGGCGCGCTGTGCAGGCGATCGCCGAATTTGACGAGGCTCTCCCCCTTCCACCAGGGAAGGAAACGGTGGCAGGCAAAAAAATCGGGCCCCTGCGCGCCCCAGAGGTAGGCCTCCTCCGCCACTGAGAAGGAGGGCTCCTCCTTCTGCACCTCGGCAAGCACGCGCCGGCTCTGCAGGCAATGGGTGATGGCTGCTGGCATAGCTTCAGGCTCCTTTACCGGATTGATCGAAAAAGGGAGCACGGCGGCTCCGTACTCCCTCATCGTATCATATTTTGCGGAAGAATTAAAGAACTTTCGACAAAAAGTCCTTCAAGCGCGGATGCTGCGGATTGCCGAAGAACTCCTGCGGCGGGGCGTCCTCGAGGACGTAGCCGTCCGCCATGAACAGGACGCGCGTCGAGACCTCGCGGGCAAAGCCCATCTCATGGGTGACGACGACCATCGTCATGCCGTCGTCGGCGAGCTCCTTCATGACCTGGAGCACCTCGCCGACCATCTCGGGGTCGAGGGCGCTCGTCGGCTCGTCGAAGAGCATCACGTCAGGCTCCATCGCCAGCGCGCGGACGATGGCGATGCGCTGCTGCTGGCCGCCGGAGAGCTGCGCCGGGTAGGCGTCCGCCTTCTCGGCGAGACCGATGCGCTCGAGCAGCTGCATGGCCTGCTTGTCGGCCTGTTCCTGCGTCTTGAGCTTGAGGCAGACCGGCGCGAGGGTGATGTTCTGCTTGACGGACAGATGCGGAAACAGGTTGAAGTGCTGGAACACCATGCCCATCTTCTGACGCAGACGGTCGACATCCGTACCGGGGGCGTTGATCTGCGTGCCCTCGAACCAGATCTCGCCGCCCGTGGGCGTCTCGAGGAGATTCAGGCAGCGCAGGAAGGTGCTCTTGCCGGAGCCGGAGGGGCCGACGACGACGATCTTCTCCCCTTTTTGGATCTCCTGATTGATCCCCTTGAGCACCTGCAGATCCCCGTCCAGGGTGTGGAAGGTTTTTTCCAGATTTCTAACGCTTATCACTTCTCGCCAGCCTCCTTTCCAGACGCTTGAGAATCGTGGTCAGGCCAATCACCATCACGAGATAGACGGCGGCAACCACGAGGAAGGGCATATACGGAATGTAGGTGATGCTGCGGATGATGTCGCCGCCCTTGGTGAGATCCTGGATACCGACGTAGCCGGCGACCGATGTCTCCTTGAGCAGGACAATAAACTCATTGAAAATGGCGGGCGCGACGTTCTTGAACGCCTGCGGGAGGATGATGCGGATCATCGTGGTGCGTCCGCTCAGGCCGAGAGAGCGGCCCGCCTCCATCTGCCCTCTGTCCACGGACTGGATGCCGCTGCGGACGACCTCGGCGACATAGGCGCCGGAGTTGATGCCGAACGCGAGAATCGCCACCACAAGGGGCGGGACGAGCGGCGACGTGATGATGACGAAATACATGATGAGCAGCTGCACCACCATCGGCGTACCGCGAACCACCGTCAGATAAAGCCCGCAGATCGCGTTCAGGAGAGAGAGCGCTACCCCCGGGCGCTGCTTGGAGGAATAGGTGATGCGCACGAGGGCGGTCAGGCTGCCGAGCAGAATACCGATAACGACGGCGGCGAGCGTGATGATCAGCGTGTTGCCGAGGCCCTCCACCAGATACATATAACGGTTCTCATCAATGAAGCAGCGCGTAAACTGATCCGCCACCATGGCAAAAAAGGAGTTTATTTGATTGATGAGTCCATTCAAGCCATCCACTTCCTTTCCCTTGAAAAAATGGAAAAGGGACAGGCGGCAGAAACTGCCGCCCGCCCGTTCGATTCGCGTTGGCGCTCTGTATTATTCGGCGTCGATGTACTTGGAAACGATCTCGTCGAGCTCGCCGCTCTCCTGCATCTCAGCAAGAACCGCGTTGACCTTCTCCACGAGCTCGGTGTTGCCCTTCGAGATGGCGATGGCATACTCCTCCTCGGTCAGGGCGGTGTCAAGCACCTTGATGGCGTCGGGGTTGTTCGCGACGAGCTTCTCAGCCGGGAAGTTGTCGATGACGACGGCGTCGATACGTCCGGCCATCAGGTCGGAGACAGCCTCCATGCCCTTGTTGTAGCGTCTGACCTCGCCGACGGTGTACTCGCTCTCGCCGTCCTCGTTGGTGCAGTACTGGTCGCCCGTCGTGCCGAGCTGGACGCCGACGGTCTTGCCCGCCAAATCCTCAGGGCCGGCGATCTCGCTGTCGATGGCGACGATGATGGCCTGGGATGCGTTGAAGTAGGGATCGGAGAAGTCGACGCTCTTTCTGCGTTCGTCGTCAGCCGTCATGCCGGCGGCGACAATATCGGCCTTGCCGGACTGCAGGGCGGAGATCAGGGAATCGAACGCGATGTCGGTCACCTCAAGCTCAACGCCGAGGGACTCCGCGATCTTCTGGCTGATCTCGATATCGATGCCGACGACCTCGCCGCCGTCCTTGTACTCAAAGGGCTCAAACTCGGCGTTCGTGGACATCAGGAGCTTGCCGCTGTTCTGAATGTCAGAGACGCTCCGGTAGGAGCTGCAGCCGGCGGCGCTGACAGCCATCAGGGCAGCCATGGCAAACGCAGCAATTTTCGCAATCTTTTTCATGTTTCCAGCCTCCAATTTTTACTCACGGTTTTTTCCGCATAGACTGTCTGTATTATATCGCATAAAAATACGCAAAGCAAGCGTCTTGCGAGGACTGCCCGCTTTTTGTCGAAACTGTTATCCCGCGGCCCGTTTTTCGCGGCGGAATCTATCCACAATTCGGGGAAACGAGGGCCGCCATATCGGGCGGAAGGGAAGAAAACAGGGAGACGCGCCCGCGCGTCACGGGATGGGAGAACGAGACGGCTGCACAATGCAGCGCCTGGCGCGGCAGCAGCGCGAGGGAGCCGCCGTACATATCGTCGCCGAGGAGCGGGTGGCCGATCGAGGCCATATGGACGCGGATCTGGTGCGTCCGCCCCGTCTCGAGGCGAAAGGAAAGCAGCGAATAGCCGCCGAAGACGGCAAGCGACCGCCAGTGCGTGACGGCGCGCTCCCCGTCCGGCCGCACGCAGCGCTGGATCCGGCGGCCGGGCAGAAGCCCGATCGGGGCGTCGATCGTCCCCTCGCCGGTAAGCGCGCCCCCACAGAGCGCCCGGTACTCCTTCTCCACCGCCCCCGCGAGGCGCGACGCGGCGAAGCTGTCCTTCGCGAGGACGACGAGGCCCGTCGTGTCGCGGTCGAGACGGTAGACGGGGTGATATTCCGGCATTTCGCCGTTTTGTGAAAGATACCAGCAGACGGCGTTCGCGAGGCTGTCGCGGTCGTGACCGGGGCAGGGGTACATCGGCATGGCGGAGGGCTTCTCCGCGACGAGGAGAGACGCGTCCTCCCAGAGTACGGACAGCGGAAGCGGCACGGGCTCCGCCGCGCAGGGCGACGGCTCGATCACGAGGCGAACCACGTCTCCCGCGGAGAGCGCCGTGCGCGCCGTCGCCTCCTCCCCGTTGCGGGAGAGGCCGTCGGGCAGACGCTTCGCCGCCGTCAGGAGGCGGGCGGAGCATCCCGCACAGCCGCGCAGAAAGCCCTTGAGCGACGCGCCCTCGTAAGCGGGCGGAACGATGAATTCGACGGCCTTCATACTGCCTCCTGACACAGAACAGCCGGACGCCGCGCGGCGTCCGGCTGCAGAATGCGATGCTGGAAAATCAGCGAACCTCGTACGTCCAGCCGAGCTCATCCGGGAGCTTGCCCCACTGGATGCCGGTCAGGGTGTCGTACAACTTCTGGGAGATCGGCCCGATCTCGCCGTTGTTGATGTCCATGACCTCGTCGCCCCACTTGAGGTGGCCGATCGGGGAGATGACCGCGGCGGTACCGCTGCCGAAGGCCTCCTTGAGATGGCCGGTGCGGGCGGCCTCGGCGACCTCGTCGATCGAGAGGCGGCGCTCCGTGACGTTCATGCCCCAATGCTTGAGGATCTCGATGCAGGACATTCTCGTAATGCCGGAGAGGATGGAGCCCTGCAGCGCCGGGGTGACGATCTCGTCGTCAATCACGAAGAAGACGTTCATTGTGCCGACTTCCTCGATGTACTTGCGCTCGACGCCGTCGAGCCACAGCACCTGGGTGTACTGCTGCTTCTCGGCCTCGTCCTGCGCCTTCAGAGACGCGGCGTAGTTGCCCGCCGTCTTCGTAAAGCCCATGCCGCCGCGGACGGCGCGGACATAATTCTTCTCCACATAAATCTTGACCGGGTTGAGCCCCTCGGGATAGTACGCGCCGACCGGGCAGCAGATGACCATGAAGATCAGGTGGTGCGCCGGATGCACGCCGACGTGCGGGTCAACGCCGATGATGAACGGGCGGATGTACAGGGACGTCCCCTCGCCGCTCGGGATCCAGTCGCGCTCGATGGAGACGAGCTTCGCGATGGCTTCCTTCGCGAACTCCTCGTCGATGGGCGGGATGCAGAGGCGATCGTTGGAAACGTTCAGACGGGCCATGTTCTTCTCGGGACGGAACAGAAGGATGCGGCCGTCGACGGCGCGGTACGCCTTCATGCCCTCAAAGACCGACTGGCCGTAATGCAGGCACATGGCGGAGGGGTCAAGCTCAATCGGGCCGTAGGGGACGATGCGCGGATCGTGCCAGCCCTGACCGAGATCATAGTCCATCATGAACATATGATCGGTAAAAATCGTACCAAAGGGCAGCGGATCGCCGGGCGCCGGCTTCTGCTTCGGATTCTTCGTCAATTCCAGTCTGATTTCCTGCATGGTGGGATGCCCTCTTTCTTCTCTTTGGGACGGAAATCCGCCTCGTTTTCATTTTTCCTCATTGTATCATCATTTGCCGAGCATTGCAAGGGATAATATGAATCCCAGAGGGAGAAATCCTGCACAAACATTGCATTTTTGCGTCCTTTCTCCTTGTGTTTGGGGGAATGCGCAAAGCAGAATGCAGGACGGCGTATTTTCAGAAGCTCCGCAGCCCCTTCGGGTACCGGTTTTTGAGGCGGCCTCCCGAGCATTTCCCGAAGCCGGTCACGACGCTGCCGGCCGCGACACCGCACCAGCCCTTCCAATCCCCGGGCGCGTCGATCTCCTCGCCGCGCAGGAAGGCGGCGAGCGCCGGAGAATCGAGCTGCAGGCTGAGGCAGAGGCGCAGCTCCTCGGGGCGCGAGGCCATGAACAGGCCGTGGCAGGGCTCGTACCGCTTCCCCTTTTTCTCGCACAGCGGGACGCCCGCGCGCAGGACGCCGAGGCCGCGCAGCTCGGGGAGCTCCCGCGGCGCGAGGAGGACAAGGTCGCCCGCCGGGGCGAGGGCGGGATCCCTCTCGGGATTTCGGAAGACCTCCCCCAGAATTTCCCGCGCGGCGGCGGAGACGGCGGGCGGGACGGCGGCAGGCTCCGCGAAGGCGGGCGGCAGCGCTTCCCCCTGCTTTCTCAGGAGGGCCACAAAGTGCCCCTCTCCCCCGTCCATCGGGAAAATCCGGCGCGCCGCGGTCATCCCGAAGAAGCCGGGGCGTCCGCCCGAAAGGCCGGTCTCGCCGAGGGAGAAGTCCTCATGGCGGGAGAGAAAGGCGGCGATCGTCTCCTCGTTCTCCTCGGGCGAAAAGGTGCAGGTCGAATAGACCAGCGTGCCGCCGGGGCGCAGCGCGCGGGCGGCGTCGTCGAGGATCGCCCGCTGGCGGACGGCGCAGGAGCGGACGTGCTCCTCGCTCCACTCGGCGGCGGCCTGCCCGTCGCGGCGGAACATCCCCTCGCCGGAGCAAGGCGCGTCGACGAGGACGCGGTCGAAGAAGCCCTCGAGCGCCGGGCAGAGCGTCTCGGGACGGCACGAGGAGACGACGGCGTTCCTGACGCCCATGCGCTCGAGGTTTGAAAGCAGGATGTTTGCGCGGCTCCTGACGACCTCGTTGCTCCACAGCAGCCCTTCCCCGCCGAGCAGGGCGGCGATCTGCGTCGACTTGCCGCCCGGCGCGGCGCAAAGGTCGAGCACCCGCTCCCCCGGCTGCGGAGCGAGGGCCGTCACGGCGGAGGACGCCGAGGGCTCCTGCGAGTAAAACGCGCCGGCGTGATGCAGCGGGTGCGCGCCGATTTTCCCGCCCTCCGGCGGGTAGTAAAACGAGAGCGGCGAAAACGGCGTCCTCTCAAGCGGGAACGGAAAGGAGGCGAGCAGCGTCTCCTCCGTGCATTTGAGCGTGTTGAGCCGGATCCCCCGGAAATGGGGTTCTTCGCAGCACGCGAGATAAGCGGGATATTCGTCCCCGAGCAGCGACTGCATCCTGCGAAGGAAGGGGGCGGGCAGATCCATGACGATTCCTCCTTGCGGCAAAAGGCGGCGGCGCCTTCTGCCAATGTCGCGATTATTGTATCACATCCCGGCGCGCCGTGGCAACCGCCGCCGGGCCCATCTTTTTTTCAATCCACACGCATAATCCCGCCGCCGGGCTTCATACTAACAACACGCCCCCAAAAGGGGAGCGAAGAAATTACAAGGCGAAAAAAGGAGACAGAATCATGAACGACAAGACGATGAACAAGAAGGGCTCCAACGCCAAGAACTCCAACACGAAGCCGCAGGATCCGATGAACCGCAAGGATCCCTCCTCCAAGACCGACAACGGCAGCTCCTACAGCAACTACCGCTCCCAGAATTCCGGCATGAACTGCGACTGACGCAGGAACGCGGAAAAACAGGGTGAAAAGCGTGACGCTTTTCACCCTGTTTTTTTCGTCAGCGGCGTTTCGCCCTGTCCTGCCTGCGCTGCTTCCGCTTCGCCCGCGCGCCGGAAATCAGCTCGCCGAGCGTGCTGTCGTCCGGCTTCGGGCTGCGGAAGCCCTCGCCCGTGATGGATCCGGCCTCCCCCACGATGAGGAAGGCGTTCTCGTCGCACTCGTGGACGATGTCGATGACACGGTGCACCTCGTCGCGGCGGACGGCGCACAGGAGCACCTCCCCCGGACGGCCGCTGTAGCCGCCGCGGGCGGAGAGCTTCGTCACGCCTCTTTCGATCTCCTTGAGAATCCGGGAAGCGATCTGCTCGTTCTGTTCCGAAAAGACATAGAGAATCTTCCCTGTCCCGATGTCGGTGCCGTAGAGGATGGCGTCGATGACGCGGGACGAGACGAACGCGGCAATGGCGGCGTGCAGGCCGCTCTCAAGACTCCGGTAGACGATCGCGGAGAAGAGGATGATCATCCCGTCGACCGTCAGCATCAGCCGCCCCATCGAGAGATGGCGGAAGCGCCGGCCGAGAAGGCGGGCGATGAGATCGCTGCCTCCCGTCGTCGCGCCGCGCAGAAAGACGAGCGACAGGCCGAGTCCCTCGAGCGCGCCGCCGCAGATGGCCGCCAGAAGCGGCTCGTTCGTGTACGGCGTGAGGACGCCCGGAATCAGGAGGGAAAGCGCGTCGATCGCCATCGAGGACAAAAAGGTCGCGAGGATGGTTTTCCCGACGAGCTTGTAGCCGATCTCGAGGATCGCCCAGAGAAAAATCGGCAGATTGAGCAGGAAGGCCATCGCGCCGATGGGAAAGCCCGTCAAATAATTGATGACGGTGGACAGACCCGTCAGCCCGCCCGGCGCGAAGTGATTCGGCGCGGCAAAGAGCTTGACGGAGCAGGCAAAAATGAACCCGCCCGCGGCGAAGCAGAAGACGTCTCCCAGCATGACGAGCGGAAGGCTTCTCGTTTTTTTCACAGACACCCCTCCTCAGCAAGCGGGGCTGTTTTCCTCCCCGCAGATCGTGTCGAAGAACAGGCGGAGCCGCTCAAGCTCACCCTTGAGGTAAACGTAGCCGAACAGCGCTTCAAACGCCGTGGCGGCGTGGTAATCCGCCGGGTCGGCGTTCTTCGGGACGTGCGTCACATGGGCGTTTCGCCCGCGGCGGAACACGTCCTGCTCCTCCTGCGTCAGAAGCGGCAGCAGGCGCTGCGCCGCGCCGGCCTGCGCCTGACAGCAGACCTGCTCGACGGCGCGCTTGTGCAGCTTGTTGACCGAGCAGTTGCCCTGGCAAACGAGGCGCTCGCGCACGAACAGCTCGAACACGGCGTCCCCGACGAAGGCGAGCGTCAGCGGACTGAGCTGGCGCGGATCGCACGGATCCTGTAGAAAGCGTTCCATTTCTGCGGCTCCTTTATTCCATGAAATCAAATTCCAGATCGTACATACTGACCGTGTCGCCCTCCTGGACGCCGGCCTCCCGCAGCGCGTCAATGACGCCGGAGGAGATAAGGACGCGCTGGAAATACTGCAGCGACTCGTAATCGTCGAAGTTGACCGAGCGGATGAACTGCGGCAGCCAGTCGCCTTCAACGAAATACACGCCGCCGCGCTCCATCACCGTCACGCGGCTGCCTGCGAAGGCGTCCTCAGCGGGCAGAACGGGCGCTTCCGGCTCGTAGCGCCGAATCGGCGGGAGCTTCGAGAGCAGCTCGGAGATGCGGTTGAGCAGCGGCTGAACGTCGTACGCAATCGCCGCCATGATGGGGAAGAACTCATAGCCCTGCTCCTCGACGAAGCGGCGGAACTCCGCGACGGTCTCGTCGTCGGTGAGGTCGCACTTGTTGCCCGCGACGAGCATCGGGCGCTCGGCCAGATCGGGGTCAAACTTCTTGAGCTCCTCGTTGATGATGCGGAAATCCTCCTTCGGGTCGCGGCCCTCGCTGCCGGAGACGTCGACGACGTGCACGAGCAGGCGGCAGCGATCGACGTGCCGCAGGAACTGGTGGCCGAGTCCCGCGCCGTCGCTCGCGCCCTCAATGAGGCCGGGGATGTCCGCCATGACGAAGCTCCTCCCCTCGCCGAGGCGCACGACGCCGAGGACGGGCGTCAGCGTGGTGAAGTGATAGTTCGCGATGTTGGGCTTGGCCTCGCTGACGACGGAGATCAGCGTCGATTTGCCGACGTTCGGGAAGCCGACGAGGCCGACGTCCGCGAGGAGCTTGAGCTCCAGCGTCAGCTCCATCTCCTCGCCGGGCGTGCCGGGCTTCGCGAAGTTCGGCACCTGGCGGGTCGGCGTCGCGAAGTGGCTGTTGCCCCAGCCGCCGCGTCCGCCGCGGGCGATGATCTGGGGCTCGTCCCCGGAGAGGTCGGCCACGAGCCGGCCCGTCTCCGCGTCGCGCAGCAGCGTGCCGCGCGGCACGCGGATGACGAGATCCTCGGCGCTTTTGCCGCTGCACCGCTTGCCGCCGCCGTCGCCGCCGCGCGCGGCGGTATACTTGCGCTTGTAGCGGAAGTCGACGAGCGTGGAGAGGTTGTCGTCGACCTGAAAGACAATGTTGCCGCCGCGTCCGCCGTCGCCGCCGTCCGGGCCGCCCGCGGCCACATATTTCTCGCGCCGGAAGGAGACCGCGCCGT
>CALWIH010000058.1 GCA_944380675.1 uncultured Clostridia bacterium
GGGCGGTATGTACTAAGCCGAACCTCGCAAAACCATAATGCATCAAAAAGGGCGCTGCGGATTTCCGCGGCGCCCTTTTTCCTTCCCGCGCTGCTGCGGGATATGGTCTGCGTGCCCCGGTTTCCGCACTTTCCCACGTCGAGGGCGCTGGGAATGGCGCCGGCCTTTCCGCTGACGTTTCTCCCGGGAGGAAGAACCGCTTCCCGTGCGGACGCATTTCCGCATCCGCGTCTTTTGCTTCTCCCCGCCGGACGCATTGCTTTTCCTTGACAAATCCACCCGTCTGGATTATGATGCAGACAAGCTTTCCCGATTGCGGGGAATGGGAGGAATGAAGATGAAAATTGCAATCGTGTATGATTCCGTGACGGGCAATACCGCGAAGATGGCGGAGTACATCATGGAGGGCGCCGCGCGCGTGGAAGGGGCCGAGGCCAGGGCGTTTCCGCTCGACGGCGTCGACGAGGAGTATGTGAAGGAGAGCGCGGCTCTCATTGTCGGCACCCCGACGTACCACGGCACGCTCACGGCGCGCGTGAAGGCGTGGCTCGAGGGCGGACCCGGCAAGCTGAACGCCGCCGGAAAGCTTGGCGGCGCGTACGCGACGGCGGGGTACATCCACGGCGGCGGCGATCTCGCGATCCAGTGCGTTCTGACGCACCTGATGGTCGCCGGGATGATGACGTACTCCGGCGGCAGCGCGAAGGGCGCTCCCGTCATTCACCTCGGCCCGGTCGCGATTGCGCCGAACCTTGATGAATTCGCGGATTTGTTCCGCATCTACGGCGAGCGCATGGCCGCGCAGGCGGCGAGGATCTCCGCATGAGAGGGCTGCGCGCGTTCTCCCTCCTCCTCGCGCTTTCCCTGCTTCTGCTGACGGGAGGATGCGGAGGAGAGCCCGCGCCGGGCGCGGCGGAAAGCGCGGCCTCCGTCGGGGACGCGGAAGTCTCGTCTCCGCCGTCCTCCGCGGCCGCGGCCTCCCCGGCGCAGGAAGCCCCCTCCGCGCAGGAGTCCGAGCAGCCGCAGGAGCCGGAGGAGGGGGAAGCCGTCATCGTCTGCTTTTCGCACACGGGCAATACGGAAGCGCTCGCCCGCGCGCTTGCGGCGCAGACCGGCGCGGAGCCGGTGCTCCTGATTCCCGCGGAGCCGTACCCGGACGATTATGACGCCACGCTCTCCCGGGCGTGGGAGGAGCGCGAGAACGACGCCCGCCCAGCGTATGAGGGAACAATCGACGTCTCCGGCTATGACACCGTCTACCTCGGTTCGCCCGTCTGGTGGGACGATCTTCCGATGCTTGTGCGCACGTTTCTTGACAGCGCGGACCTTTCCGGCAAGACGATTGCCCCCTTCTTCACCAGCGGGAGCGGGGACGCCGGGGCGGCGTATGAGACGCTGCTCGGCGCTGCGCCGGACGGCGCCGTTGTGACGCAGCCGCTTTCCCTGCGCAGCGAGCAGGTTGAGGAGGCGGAGCGCTTCGTCTCCGAATGGCTTTCCGCGCTCGAGGCGGAGACAGCATGAAAAACGCTCTCCTGTTTTCCGGCGGACGCCGGAAAACGGGGGAGCGTTTTCCGATTGCGGTCAATACCTCTGTACCGTTACGGGGCGGCGCGCCGCGAGGTTCTGACTCTGTCTGCGCAGAGATAAACAGCCGTCCCGGCGAGAATCAGGACGCTGATGAACTGCGAGGTGGAGAGGCCGAGCACGAAGCCGCGGTATGTGTCGCCGCGCAGATATTCAAGCAGGAAGCGCCCGACGGCATACACGGAGAGATACAGAGCGAGCAGCTTTCCCCTGCACAGGCCGCGCCGCAGCAGGGCGAACAGCGCGAGAAAGAGCAGGAAGCAGAACAGCGCTTCCAGCAGCTGGACGGGGAAGCGCCGCACGCCGTTCGCGATCTCGATGGGGTTCTGCGTGTAGACGAAGCCCACGGAGCACTCGATGCCGTAGCAGCAGCCGCCGAGGAAGCAGCCGATCCGCCCGAAGGTGTGGAACAGCGGGACGCTCACGGCCATCACGTCGACGAAGTCTGTTGGCAGCCTCTTGCGCTTCCAGCAGACGCCGCCCGCCGCCATGCCGCCGAGCAGGCCGCCGTAGAAGACGGAGCCGCCGAAGGTGAGCAGCAGGGACTGCCAGAACTCCCCGGAGAAGCCGGTCTGAAAAAGCAGCGCGAACGTCTGCGGAATGAGGGACGGGTGCGTCAGGCCGTACAGGATATGGCCGCCGAGCACCGCGCCGCCGCCGCAGATCAGGAGAACGACGATCATGTCGTCGACATCGAGCTTACGGCGCTTGATCTGGGCGCACGCGAACAAGCCTGCCGCGAACAGTCCGATCAGGATGATGATGGTGTAGATTGAAAAAGTCTTTCCGAAAATTTCAAATGGCGGGATCAAGGGAGCACCTTCCTTCATGTGAGGATCACAAAAAATGCGATACGCCTCAGAGGCGCATCGCATTTTCTCTGATGTTCCGTATGGTGGAATCAGGCAGCCATACCAGCCGCGGCAAGGGAGCCCGCCATACCAACGAGGCAAAGCGCGCAGATGACGCCGAGAGCGCCGAACGCGGTGCCGACAATGCCGAGGACGAGACCGGCGGTGGCCAGACCCTTCTGGTTCGGCTCAGCCATCTTGCGGCCCTTCACGCCGAACACGATGCCGAGAATGGCAAGGATGAGGGTGAAATAGCAGACGACCGGAATGAAGGAACCGACGATGCCGAGAATGCCGCAAACGAGAGCCGCGATAGAGAAATTCTTTGCGTTCATGGAAAACCCTCCTTTAAAATCTAGCTTCCTTTTGACGGGAACAAATTCATCTTACCCGATTTTCAGCTCTTTGTCAATTCATATTCTCCAGATTGGCGATTATCACAGTATTTTCCGAAGAAATATGAAAAACATCACGAAATGTCATTTTGTGCCGAGCCCTGCTGCTTTCTGGCGTCTGCGCGTTTCGCTTGTATTCGGGCGGGGGGAATGCTATAATCAGAGGAAACAGAGGGGAGGCTTTCTCTTGGCGAAGGTCAGCGTGATTGTGCCGGTCTACAATGTGGAGCGGTATCTGGAACAGTGTGTCGGCAGCATTCTGCGGCAGACGCTGCGGGATCTTGAAATACTTCTTGTCAACGACGCTTCGACGGACGGCTCGCTCGCGCTCGCGCGCCGTTTCGAGGACGACCCGCGCGTGCGCGTGATCGACAAGCCCCACGGCGGCCTCGGCGACACGCGGAACTGGGGCGTGCGGGAGGCGTCGGGAGAATACCTTGCGTTCGTCGATTCGGACGACTGGCTCGAGGACGACGCGTTCGAGCGCCTGACGGAGGCCGCCGACGCCGGCGGAGCGGACCTCACCGTCTTTAATTTTGTCCGTGAGAACGTGACGGACGGCGTGAGCCGCGTGTGCAGCCTGCCGATCGACCCCGCCGCCCCGCGGGAGGAGACGGCGGCGCGCGTCCTCGCGGAGCTCATCGGCCCGTCCCCCGATTCCGGCGCGTGGCGGAGCGTCGAGATGCTCGGCTGCGCGTGGCGCAGACTGTACCGCCGCAGCTGGTTCGTCGAAAACGGGCTTTCCTACTATAAGGAGCAGGAGGTCATGCTCGAGGATCTTCCCGTCTCCATTCAGGCGCACGCTCTGGCAGGGCGCGTCCTCTTTGCGGACGGCGCGTACTACCATTACCGCTATAACCCGGACTCCCTGAGCACGCGCTACCGCCCGGGCAAGATGGAGATGCTGCTCTCCTGCTACCGGATCGTGGAGGAATTCCTCTCGTCGCGCGGCCTCTCGGAGCAGTACGGCGAGCGCCATCAGGCGTGGCTGCTGCGCAGCGCGGCGCACAGCGCCCTCGTGAACGCCTTCTCGCCGAACAATCCGGCCTCCTTCGCCGGCCGCTGGGCGGAGGTGCGGGGCATCCTGCGCCAGCCGCTCGTGCAGCGCGCCGCCGCGTCGCGTTATCTCGACGGCTGCACGAAGGCCGATCGGCTGATCCGCGCGCTCCTGCACAGCCGGATGACGCTGCCCGTCTATCTGTTTTACAGCTCGTACGCCCGCTCGCTTCGCCGAGACGCGGGCAAAAAATAGGGAGGAAGCCCCATGGAGAAAAAGAAGGTATTGTTCGTCAATTTCAGCCTGCACAGCGGCGGAATCGAGAAAAGCCTCGTGACGCTTCTGAGCCTGTTCGACTTTGATCGCTACGAGGTCGATCTGCAGCTCTTCGCCGACGAGGGATTGTTCCTCGACCGCGTCCCGCCGCAGGTCAACCACCTGCCGTCGCTCTTTCCCGGCGTCTACCGGAAAAATATCCGCGAGGCTCTGCCCGGCCTTTTGAAGGCGGGCCATCCGCTCATCGCCCTGTGCCGCCTCCTCGTGACCTTCGCCGGGAAGACGCGCGGCGGGATGGGCGACCGCCTCTACCGGATGTGGCGGATTGAAAAGCATTTCATCCCCGCCTCCAAGAAGGAGTACGACGCCGTCGTCGCCTTCATGGAGGGGCAGCCGATCTACTACGCCGTCACGAAGGTGAAGGCGCGGCGGAAAATCGGCTTCATTCACGGCGACTACGGCGCGATGGGCCTGAACGCCGACCTCGACCGGCGCTTCGTCGCCCGTCTGCACGCGCTGTGCACCGTCTCCGAATCGTGCCGGGAGGCGCTCTGCGAGGCGTTCCCCGCCTGGGAGCCGCGCTTCCATGTGGTGTACAACATCATCTCCGCCGGCTTTATGCGGAAGCTGGCGGACGCGTCCGCCGATTTCGGAGACGATTTCACCGGCCCGCGCATCCTGACGATCGCGCGCCTGTCCCACCAGAAGGGTCTCGACCTCGCCCTCCTGGCGGCGCTGCTGATGAAAAAGCGCGGCTATACGTTCCGCTGGTACGTCATCGGCGTCGGGCCGGAGGAGGCCGACCTGCGCGACCAGAGATCCGCGCTCGGCCTGGACGACACCTTCTTCTTCCTCGGCGAGCGCGGCAACCCGTACCCGTTCCTGCGCGCGTGCGACATTTACGCCCAGCCCTCCCGGTTTGAGGGCAAGAGCATCGCCGTCGACGAGGCAATGGTCATGGCGCGGCCGATTTTGCTCACCGATTTCTCCACCGCAGCGGATCAGATCGCCTCGGGGAAGAACGGCCTGATTGTCCCGATGACGCCCGAGGGCATCGCGGAGGGCCTGCAGCGCCTGCTCGACGACAAGGCGCTGCGGCAGCGCTTCACCGCCGCCCTCTCGGCCTGCGATTACACGAACGAATCGGAAATTGAAAAGCTGTACGCCCTGATTGACGGAACCGAGCCCCCGGAAAGGAGCTGAACCGCTGTGACGCAGCTGATTCTTCCTATTGTCCTCTTCCTCGCCATGGAGCTCTTTCTTTACCTCTTTCTTGACGGCCCGCGGCGCGGCAGCCTCGTCTGGAAGGCGTGCGCGACGCTGATGCCCGTCCTGACGTGCCTGTACGGCGTGCTGCGCGGCGGGGGAGGCTGGCTGCTGTTCGCTGCCGTCGCCGTCTGCCTCATCTCGGACGTCCTCATCGGCGTCCATTTCGTTTCCGGCGTGCTGTCGTTCCTCCTCGCGCACGTCCTGCTCATCGTCCACCTCGTCCTGCAGGCGCAGCCGGCCGCGTGGAGCCTCCTGCCCTGGGCGGTGCTGTACGGCGGCCTCTGGGTCTACTACTGGCGGGAGCTGCCCTCCCTCGGGAAGAAGGCCGTGCCGATGTGCATCTATCCCGCCTTCCTGTTCGGGATGTTCTCCCTCGCCCTCGCGCTGCCGTTTCTGCGCCCGGGCGCGCCGTCTGTCTGCCTGGCGCTCGGCGCGGCGTGCTTCTGCGTCTCCGACCTCGTCCTCGGCGACGGCGTCGTCCATGAGCGGCAGACGAGGCTGCGCGACCACATCATCATGCACCTGTACGAGCCGGCGGTCTTTCTGTTCGCGCTCAGCGCCGTCGTATGAAGTGTTTCACTATAAGAGATAAGTGAGAGAAGAATGGAGGCTCCGCATGAAACTCAGAGAGCTGCTCAGAAATATACCCCATACCGCCGCGGGCGATCTTGACGTCGAGGTCGCCGATCTCGTCTACGATTCCCGCAAGGCCGGCCCCGGCAAGGCGTTCGTCTGCCTCAGCGGCGCGCGCGCCGACGGCCACAGCTACGCGAAGGCCGCCGTGGAGGCCGGCTGCTGCGCCGTCATCGCCGAGCATGAGGTCGAGGCGCCCGGCGTCCCGGTCGTGCTGGTGGAAAATACGCGCCCGGCCCTTGCCGAGCTGAGCGCCGCGCTGTTCGGCCGTCCGGCGGAGCAGCTGCGCGTCGTCGGCATCACCGGCACGAAGGGGAAGACCACCACGGCGCACATGGTGCGCGCCATCCTCGAGGAGGCCGGGATCAAGACCGGCATGATCGGCACCGTCGGCATTGACATCGGGGAGGAGCATATCCATACCGTCAACACGACGCCGGAGTCGTACGAGATCCAGCGGGCGCTGCGCCGCATGATTGACGCGGGCTGTACCGCCGCCGTCCTCGAGGCGTCCTCGATCGGTCTGCGCGACCACCGCCTCGACGCGCTGCCGTTCTTCGCCGGCGTCTTCACGAACTTCTCCGAGGACCACCTCGGCGGCGACGAGCACAAGGATATGGACGAATACCTCGCGTGCAAGAGGATGCTGTTCACCCGCTGCGAGACGGGCGTCGTCAACATCGATGACCCCGCGTGGGAGGGCGTGACGCTCGGCCATACCTGCGCTTTACAGACCTTCGGCTTCTCGCCGGAGGCCGAGCTGCGCGCGGAAAACGATCGCCTCATCACAAGGCCGGGCTTCCTCGGCGTCGCGTTCTCGATGCGCGGCCGCCGCGAGCTGGAGGCCGAGGTCGCCATTCCGGGCCGCTTCAACGTCTACAACGCCCTCGCCGCGGCCGCCGCGTGCACGCTGTTCGGCGTTTCGGACGAGGCTGTCCGGCGCGGCCTCGCGCGCGTCAAGGTCAAGGGGCGCGTCGAGCCCGTGCCCGTCCCGGGACATTACACGCTTCTCATCGACTACGCCCACAACGCCGTGAGCATGGAGAGCATCCTCACGACGCTGCGCCAGTACCGTCCGCACCGCCTGATCTGCCTGTTCGGCGCGGGCGGCAACCGTCCGCGCGCGCGCCGCTACGAGATGGGAGAGGCCAGCGGGCGGCTTGCCGATCTCTCTGTCGTCACGGAGGACAATTCCCGCTTTGAGGACGTGGCGGACATCATCGCCGACATCCGGACGGGTCTCGACAAAACAAACGGCAAATATATCGTAATTCCCGACCGCACGGAGGCCATCCGCTGGTGCCTCACGCACGCGGAGGACGGCGACGTCGTCGTCCTGGCCGGAAAGGGCCACGAGGACTATCAGGAGATCCGCGGGGAGCGCCGCCATTACGACGAGCGCGAGGTTGTCGCCTCCCTGCTCGCGGAGCTCAAAAAGGAGGATGCCTCATGCAGATGACAGCCATGGAGATCGCCGCCGCGTGCGCGGGCCGCATTCTGTGCGGCGATCCGGAGACGGTAATCACGTCCGTGAGCACCGACAGCCGCCGCATTGCCCCCGGCGCGCTGTTCGTCCCGATCCACGGGGAGAAGACGGACGCGCACGCCTATATTCCCGCGACGTTCGCGGCAGGAGCCGCCGCCACGTTGACGCAGAACCACACGCAGATGCAGGACGATCACGTCTGGATTGCCGTCCCGGACACGGTGGAGGCGCTGCGCCGCATCGCCGCGGCCTACCGCTCCCGCTTCGAGCTGCCCGTCGTCGGCGTGACGGGCAGCGTCGGCAAGACGACGACGAAGGAGATGCTCGCCCTCGCCCTGTCCTCCCAGTGGAACGTCATGAAGACGGAGGGCAACCAGAACAGCCAGGTCGGCCTCCCGCTGACGATGTTCCGTCTCGATCCGGAGCACGAGGTCGCCGTCGTCGAAATGGGGATGAGCGATTTCGGCGAGATGAGCCGCCTCGCGGCGATCGCGCGTCCGCAGTATGCCGTCATGACGAACATCGGCGTCTCGCACATCGGCCAGCTCGGCACGCAGGAGAACATCCTCGCCGAGAAGCTGCACATCACCGACGCCTTCCTGCCCGGCTCGATCCTCTTCCTCAACGGCGACGACCGCCTCCTCTCGTCGCTGCGCGGCCGGCTTCCCGGCGTGCGGAAGGTCTGGTTCGGCCTGTCGCCGCAGTGCGATTACCGCGCGGAGAACGTGGTGCGCGACGGCGACGGGATGCGCTTTACGGCGGTCACGCCGTTCGGCGCGCTGCCCGTCTCGCTGCCCGTCCCCGGCGAACACAATGTGCGCAACGCCCTCGCCGGCCTCGCCGTCACGCGCGAGCTCGGCGGCGACCTTGCCGCCGCTGCCGCAGCCCTTTCGGCGTACCGGCCCCCGGCCATGCGCCAGCAGATTCACCGCACCCCCCGCGGCCTGACGGTGATCGACGATTCGTACAACGCGAGCCCGGACGCCGTCTTCTCCAGCCTGGAGGTGCTCGCCGGCTTCCCGGGGCGGCGCGTCGCCGTCCTCGCCGATATGCTCGAGCTCGGCTCTGTCGAGCGGCAGGCGCACGAGGAGGTCGGCCGCTGCGCCGCGCGGGCGGGCGTCTCGCTGCTCGTCACCGTCGGAGAGCGCGCGAGGTGGATTGCCTCCGGCGCGCAGGGGACGGAAATGCCCCCGGAATGCCGCAGCTTTTCCTCGAACGGGGAAGCGATCGGCTTTCTTTCGGGCGTCCTCTCTCCGGGCGACACCGTTCTCGTCAAGGGCTCGCGCGGGATGCGAACCGACGAGATTGTCAAGGCTCTGTTATAACGATCTTGCGCCCCGTCCGCCCAGGGACGGGGCATTTTCTGATGAAAAGGAAGAAAAAGTTTGTCTAAATTATGAATTTTTCCGGAAAACAGCCTCCGAAGACTTGAAGTTGTTACCGCTTTGTGATAGACTGTAACCAGTTTGTTACAAATTGTAATCATTTCATGACACTATTGCTCCGATTCCGGGGGAATCGCTCCCGGAAGGGACAGGACGTTTCGATAACAGGAGGCTGAACATACCATGATAAAGAAAAGGCAGTGGATGGCGTTCGTAATGGCACTGGCCATGATGGCGGCAATCGTCGTCGGCAAGCTCCCCACGCAGCAGGTTTCCGCTGCGGGAACGGGCGTCGGCCTCGCGGAGCACGCGCTCGCCTCGTACTCGAACGGCTGGCTTTACCGCTACGGCGCGAGCGGCCAGACCTCGGGCGGCAGAGTTTACAGCGACTGCTCCGGCCTGATTTATTCCTATGCGGGTACGGCGAGAAGCAGCGCGATGCAGATTTCGAGCGCGCCGGCGTCCGGCTCCTACTCCTCGCTTCCGCGCATCCACGGCCTCGGTCTCTGGCAGCCCGGCCACGTCGGCGTTTATGTCGGCGGCGGCATGGCGGTCGACTGCCGCGATACCTCGAGCAACACCGTCTATGAGGCGGCGAGCGCCCACGGCTGGGTGAAATGGTACAAGGTTCCCGGCGTCTCCTACCCGACCACCGGCTGGGTGACGTTCAACGGCGCCGATTACTACTATCAGGACGGCCAGTACGTCGTCAGCTGCACGCTGACCATCGACGGCCAGTCCTACACGTTTGACGCGAGCGGCAGAGTCGAGGGCAGCGCGCCCGCGAACGCCGTCCGGGCGCCGCAGGTGCAGACGCCCGCCTCGACGAGCCAGTCCTCCGGCTCCTCGGCGTCGTCCTCCGGCTCCGCTTCCTCCTCGAATTCCTACACGGGCAGCTCGGCGGGCTCCGCCGCGCCTGTGAGTTATCAGGATCTCGACCTCGGCAGCCGGGGCGCGGCGGTCACCCGCCTGCAGACTCGTCTTGCGGAGCTCGATTATTACTACGAGATGACGAACGACTACTACGATTCCCTCGTGAAGGACGCCGTTTATCTCTACCAGAAGGCTGCCGGCCTTGAGGCCACCGGCACGGCGGACGTCGCCACGCAGGAGAGCCTGTTCTCCTCGAGCGCTCCGCTCAACGAGGAGCCCGGCACGGTTTACCCCGGCTACCACAGCAGCATTGTCCGCCAGCTCCAGGAGCGCCTGATTGAGCTCGGCTACATGGAGGGCGAGACGTCCTTCTATTACGGCGAGACGACGGAAGCCGCCGTCCTCGCGTACCAGACCGCCGCCGGTCTTGAGGCTGACGGCATCCTGACGATGGACGAGCAGAACGTCCTGTTCTCCGACGACGCCGTCGCCGCCCCGAAGGCCGAGGAGCCCGAGGAGGACGCCGAGGCCGCGGACGAGGACACGGCCGCCGAGGCCGACGAGACTGCTGAGACCGCCGAGGCTGCCGGCGAGGACGGGAACGCCGCCGCGGAACCCCGCGTGGCCGCCTACTCCGAGGACACCGCGGATCAGGCCGCTGCTTCCGTCGTGGACAGCGTTTCCTCCGCCGCTGAGGTGACGAACGGCTTCTTCGTGCAGACGGTTAACGCCGCCGTGAAGGGTGAGCAGACCGCTCAGGCCGACGATGCCGGCAACGGCGTCATCGCCTTCTTCATCGTGGTGATGGGAGCCGGCTTGACGGCGATCATCTTCGTCGTAAAAAAGAAGAAGATTTCCGTCCATGAGCTCGCGAATGCCGTTATCCGCAGATTCCGCTGATTTTTGAGAACCTTCTGAGCCGCCGGCACAAAAAGTGCCGGCGGCTTTTTGCGTACCGGCATACCGGCGCTCTTTTTCCCATACAATACGCAGGCGGGGAAAAACAGAGGGCAGGCCGCGGCAGGGGAGAAGACACAATCCATTCATAAAATATGCCAAATCTGTTCCGATTTCCATCATCCACCCGTCACACAGCGCCGGTATACTGATCCTGTACCTCAAAGATGGATGCGAGAAACAACAGATATGAACTTACTGCCCGAAGGACCCGGAGATTGGACGGAATACCGGCCCGGGACACCCGGCAGACCAAAAGCAATCCTCCCCGCGGGAGGTTTCTCATACAGGCGGAACGCCGAAGGCCGGAAGGCCTGGACGTTCCGTTTTTTTACGCCTTGACAAGCCCGCGGCGGTGTGATACGCTCAAACGGAACAGGCGGCGGCGTCCGCCCGGAAAGGCAGGAATATCCCTATGGAACAGAAGAAAATCGATCGCATCAACGAGCTTGCCCGGCTGGCCGGGGAGCGGGAGCTCACGCCCGAGGAGGCAGAGGAGCGAGCCGCGCTTCGCATGGAGTACGTCAAGGCGTTCCGCGAGAGCCTGCGCGCGCAGCTCGACGGCATCACCGTCGTCGAGAAGGACGGCACGAGTCACCCGCTCGGCAGGAGGTGAGCGCTTGAACATCCAGATTTTCGGCAAAAACAAGTGCTTCGACACGAAGAAGGCGGAGCGCTATTTCAAGGAGCGCGGCGTCCGCTTCCAGCGGATCGATCTCGAGCAGAAGGGTATGAGCCGCGGCGAGCTGCAGAGCGTGCGCGCTGCCGTCGGCGGACTTGAGCCGCTCATCGACCCGAAGGCGAAGGGGGAGCAGGCGCTCCTGCTGCGTTATCTCGGCTCAGACGAGGAGAAAACGGAAAAGCTCCTCGAGCATCCCACGCTGCTGCGCAGTCCGATTGTCCGCAACGGCCGTCTTGCCACGGTCGGCTACTGCCCCGAGGTCTGGAAGACCTGGGAATGAGAAAGGAGCGCCCCGAAATGCCTTTGTTTGTCTGCTACCCGAAGTGCTCGACCTGCCGCAAGGCGGAAGCGTGGCTCAAAGAGCACGGAATCCCCTACACCGTCCGCCATATTGCGGAGGACAACCCCACCGCCGCGGAGCTCGCGGACTGGCAGAAAAGAAGCGGGCTTCCGCTTCGCCGTTTCTTCAATACGAGCGGCCGGCTGTACCGGTCTCTCAGTCTCAAGGAGCGTCTCCCCGCGATGGGGGAGGGGGAGCAGCTTGCGCTCCTCGCGTCGAACGGGATGCTGGTGAAGCGCCCCCTCCTCGTGCTCTCCGACCGCGTCCTCGTCGGCTTCTCGGCTGAGGCGTGGGAGGCGGCGCTCGCGGAATAATTCCCATGCACCAATTTCCCCTTGACCGGAATAGAATACGGTACAAGGGGGAATTTCTGTGGACGAATTTCTGCGGGCCGTTTTTCCGGCTCTGCTGCTCGCGCTGGCCTCGTCGGTCGACGCCTTCGCCGCCAGCTTATCGTACGGCATGGCGCACATCGCCGTGCCGCGCGCCTCGCTGTTCGCCGTGAGCGCCATCTGCGCCGCGACGCTCGCCGTGTCGCACCTGCTCGGCGGCCTGCTCGCGCCAATGCTTCCCGAGACGGTCACGCGCTCGCTCGGCGTGCTGATTCTCGCGGCAATCGGCCTGTGCAAGCTCTTTGACAGCTCGCTCAAGCGGTGGATCCGGCGGCACGGCGGAGGACAGCGGGAGTTCCGCTTCTCCGCGCTGCGGCTGCACTTCATTCTTCAGATTTACGCCGACCCCGAGGAGGCGGACGCGGACGACTCGCGGGTGCTCTCTCTCCGGGAGGCAGCCGCCCTCGCCGCGGCCCTCTCGCTCGACGGACTCGCCGCTGGCTTCGGCTCCGGCCTCACGGGCGGCGGGGCGGCGCTGCTGCTCGTTCTCTCCTTCGCCGCGACGGCGGGGGCAGTGTCCTTCGGCTGCCGCACGGGAGCCCGTCTCGCCCGCGGGGCGCGCCGCGATCTTTCCTGGGCGGGCGGCGCGCTTCTCCTGCTGCTCGCCGCCGTGCGCGGGGTATAACAACGATAAACACGGCGTCTCCCAAAAGCGGGGACGCCGTGTTCACAAAGAGGTGCCGCCGTGTGCGGCAAAAGAATAGGCCGGGCTCAGCCTGGCCGGAAGGGAAGAGGATAGATGGAAATTGTGAAAACAGCGCGCCTGACGCTCCGGGAGCTCACGGAGGACGACGCCCCGCTCCTCCTCCGCTTTATGGGAAAGGAGAGCGTCATGTACGCGTGGGAATACGCGTTTGCGAAGGAGCAGGTGCTCGAGTGGATTGGGAGAAACCGCGAACGGTATGCGCGCGGCGAGGGCGGGTATTACCTTGCCGTCCGTCATGACGGCGTCTGCGTCGGACAGGCCGCGCTGATCCACGGCGAAATGGCAGGCCATGACGTGTGGGAGCTCGGCTGGATTTTCGACGACGCTTACTGGGGGAACGGCTATGCGACGGAGGCCGCCCTCGGCCTCGCGCACGCTGCGTTCTCCCGCCCGGAGATCGACGTCCTGTGGGCGGATATCCGGCCCGAAAACGCCCGCTCCATCGCCGTCGCCCGCCGTATCGGCATGACGCCGGCCGGCGAGCGCTTTGTGAAGCTCGTGAACGGGAAGGAGATGCCGCACGACGTCTACCGCGTCAGCCGGGACGCGTTTCTCTCAGCCCAGCGCGACGTCGAGCAGCATCATCAGTAAAAAGCCGGCCATGACGCTGATGGTGCCCGCGTTCGAGTGATCGCCGAGGTGCGCCTCCGGGATCAGCTCCTCCACGACGACATAAAGCATCGCGCCCGCCGCGAAGCTCAGCAGCAGCGGCATGGCGGGCTGCAGAAGAGGTGCCGCCAGGACGACGAGCACGCCGAAGATCGGCTCGACGATTCCGGACGCCGCGCCGAACAGGAACGCCCGCCCGGGGCGCATCCCCTCCTGCCGCAGCGGCAGAGAGACGGCGGCTCCCTCCGGGAAGTTCTGCAGGCCGATGCCGACGGCGAGCGCCGCCGCGGCGGTGAGGCTTGCCGCCTCCTGCTGCGCCGCCAGGGCGAACGTCAGCCCTACCGCCATCCCCTCCGGGATGTTGTGCAGCGTGACGGCGGAGAACATCAGCGTCGAGCGCTTCCAGGAGGACGAGCGCCCCTCCGCCTCCGACGCGCCGGGGTGCAGATGGGGGAGCAGAGCGTCCATCGCGAGCAGAAAGACAACGCCGAGCAGAAATCCGCCCGACGTCGGGATCCATTCGGGGATTCCCGCCTCCTCGGCCTGCTCCATCGCGGGAAGCAGCAGGCTGAAAACGGACGCGGCGATCATCACCCCGGCGGCAAAGCCGAGAAAAATGCGCTGGATCTGCGGGCGAATCGCGCCGCGGAAAAAGAAAACGAGGGCCGCGCCGAGCGCCGTCATCGCGAAGGTAAAGCCGGTCGCGCCGGCGGCCCAGAGAAGAGAAAGCTGCATGAAAGTCCTCCGTTCTGTCTGTGTGTTAGTTTTCTCTAACAATTGTTTTATCGTACCATGCCGGAAATCGCCTGTCAAGAGAGGCTGCCCTGCTGCGTGCTGCGGCGGAATTCCCCGGGCGTCATGCCGGTTACGCGCTTGAACTGCCGCATGAAGTGCGCCTCGCAGCGGTAGCCGCTCGCCTCCGCCACGGAGGAAATGGGCGTCTCGCTGTTGGCGAGAAGGTATTTCGCGCGGTCAATGCGTCCGCGAATCATATCCTCTCCGATGGCCGTGCCGAACTCGGCCTTGTACAGCGCCTGCAGATACGAGCCGCTCAGTCCGATGCGCGCGGCGAGCGATTCCACCGTGGTTCCCGCGGAGGGATTGCTGAAAAGGCTTGTCCGAAGCTGCGTCAGCTCAGCCGTATACCGTCGTCCTGATAAGCCGGGCGGGTCGAGCGACGGCGTTCTGCTCAGCTCGTCAAACAGGCACATCAGGTGAGCCTGTGCGAGCGCCGCGCCGCAGGAATTTTGCCGCATCTGCAAATCCTGAATCCTCCAGATGGCGTTTTCGATGAAATCGGAGTTCGAGGGCAGGACAGGCTCTCCCAGCGGGAAATGAAGCTCCCGCAGCAGCTGCGCGCCCTCTTCCCCGGCGGTGAAGTGGACCCAGTCGTCCTCATACGGCAGGGAGGTGGAGCGGTAATGCTGCGCCGCGCCGGGCGGAAAGAGAATCCAGCGGCCCTGCACCGGAACGCTGCGGCCGTCAATCTCTGCCTCCGCTCTGCCGCGAAAGTAGACGAAAACATAGAAAGGGAGGCCGGAGCGGTCGATCCGCAGCGGCTCGCGGTGCCGGGAGCGATAGCCTGCCTGCAATACGGAAAACATCGATCTTCTCCTTTCAAACCGCGCACGGCTTTTTTCATGATCGTAGGATAAGTCAGTAGATCCTTATTATAAATCATTGCCCCGACGTCCGCAAGGGTCTATACTGAATTCATAAAAATACGCCGTTTGACGGCGTCTCTCTGTGAGAAAAAGGAGGAAATTGTATTGGCTAAGCTGTTTGTCAACACTGAAAAGAAGGGCGCGAAGATCAACCGCAATATTTACGGTCACTTTTCCGAGCACCTTGGCCGCTGCATTTATAACGGCCTTTTCGTCGGAAAGGACAGTCCGATCCCGAATGTCAACGGGATGCGCACCGACGTGGTCGACGCGCTGCGCAAAATCCGCGTGCCTGTGCTGCGCTGGCCGGGCGGCTGCTTTGCCGACGAGTACCACTGGAAGGACGGCATCGGCCCCGGGGAATCGAGAAAGCGCATGATCAACACCCATTGGGGCGGCGTTGTGGAGGATAACTCCTTCGGCACGCATGAGTTCATGGAATTCTGCCGTCAGGTCGGCTGCGAGCCGTACGTCAACGGCAACGTCGGCAGCGGCACCGTGCAGGAGATGAGCGAGTGGGTCGAGTACATGACCTTCGACGGCATCTCCCCGATGGCCGAGCTGAGAAAGCAGAACGGTCATGCGGATCCCTGGAAGCTCAAGTTTTTCGGCGTCGGCAACGAGAACTGGGGCTGCGGCGGCAATATGCGCCCCGAGTTCTACGCCGACCAGTTCCGCCGCTACGCGACGTATGTGAGAAACTACGGCGACAACAAGATCTTCAAGATCGCCTGCGGCCCGAACGCCGGCGACTACGAGTGGACCGACAAGGTCATGGCGATCGCCGGCAAATACGCCGACGCCCTGACGCTCCACTACTATACCGCGCCGTACGGCGACTGGAAGAAGAGAGGCTGCGCGACCGGCTTTAACGAGGAGTCCTACTACAGCACGCTGCGGTACGGCCTGAAAATGGAGGAGCTCGTCAGCAACCATCTGAAAATTATGCGCCGCCACGATCCCGAGGGACGCGTCGGCCTCATCGTCGACGAGTGGGGCGCGTGGTACGACGTCGAGCCCGGCACGAACCCCGGCTTCCTCTATCAGCAGAACACGATGCGCGACGCGATGCTCGCCGCCGTTACGCTGAACATCTTCAACCATCACGCAGACGGCGTCGTCATGGCGAACATCGCGCAGATGGTCAACGTGCTGCAGGCCGTCGTCCTCACAGAGGGCGAGAAGATGCTCCTGACCCCGACATACCACGTCTTTGACCTGTACAAGGAGCATCAGGACGCGACGCTTCTCGACAGCTGGGTCGAAGCGCACGAGATCGGCGTCGGCGAGGAGAAGGTGCCGAACCTGCACCAGTCCGCGTCCGTCGACGCCGCGGGCCGCGTCCACGTTACCGTCGCGAACCTCTCCGTCTCCGAGAGTCAGGAGATCGACCTCACCGCCGCCGGGATGGAGGGAGCTTCTGTTTCCATCCGTCTCCTCGCGGGCGCGATGGACGCGCACAACACGTTTGACGCCCCCGAGACTGTCAAGGTAGAGTCTCTGACCGACTTTGCCCGCCGCGGCGGAGGCGTGCAGTTCACCCTGCCGCCGTGCAGCGTCGCAGCCGTGGAGCTCGCGTAAGATGGCGGAGCCGAATACCGGAGCGGCGGGGCGCGTCTGCCGCCGCTGCCTGCTGGAGGAGCTCGGTCAGGGCGATTATCTCGAGAGCGTCCGCCGCTA
>CALWIH010000059.1 GCA_944380675.1 uncultured Clostridia bacterium
CTGCTGGGCTTTTTGGCCGGTTTCCTCACCGTGCTCGTGATTGAGAACATGGATGTGCACATGAATGTGGACGATCCTGCCGGCCTGTGCGGCATCACGCTCGTGGGCAGCGTGTTGGGATTGCTGAGCGTCGGCCTGTTTTACGAGGGCAAGGGTCTGTTCGCAGGCGGAGGATTCCAGGCGCTCGGCGCAGCGGTTCTGACCATTCTTGCCGCAGGAATCGCCTCCGGCCTGTTCACATGGATCCTCTCCGTGCTTCTGCGCTGGATGAAGCTGCTGCGCCTCACGCCCGCTGAGGAGATCGAAGGCTGCGATCTGAGCGAGCACGGTATGGCCGGCGTCTATCACGATTTTGCTCTGAACCTGGACACGACCGACTGGTCCGGCCCCTTCGACAACGGCGAAGCCGAGGGGGAGGAGACGGAGCTGCATACGCCCTACTCCTATCCGCCGGTTGAGACGGCCGGCAGCCGTCCGCTCACGAAAATTGAGATTGTGGCGCGCAAGGAGAAGCTCGAAAGTCTCAAGCGCGCGCTCAACGACATCGGCATCACCGGCATGACGGTATTCCCCGTGGCCGGCTGCGGCGTGCAGAAGGGCTACAACGAACGATACCGCGGCGTACCGGTGGAGATCCAGCTGCGCGCGAAGATCCGCGTGGAGGTTGTGGTGGCAAAGGTTCCTGTGGAGGAGGTGGTGAACACCGCCCGCCGCGTGCTGTATTCCGGCCATGCCGGTGACGGCAAGATCTTCATCTATTCGCTCAACGACGTGGTGCGTGTCCGCACAGGCGAAAGCGGCTACGACGCCATGCAGGGCGCTTCCTCCGAATAATCCTGCATGCCCGTGCGTTTGTGCGCGGGGGGCGGAACCGCAGCGGCGGGGCCGGGGCCCGGTTTCAGGCTCCGGCCCCGCCGCCGCGTCCAGATGCCGACAGCGCGCCGCACTTCTTCCTTCTGCCCCTCCAAAATCTCAAAGGACCGCTACCCTTGCCTCATTTCATTCGTCCTGCCCGGAGATTTCTCCCATGCTTTTGCCGGTTTTTTTCTTATATACTTTCTCGTTCCCCCTATGGTAAAATAACTCATTGGCGTTCCCCTCTTTCTGGTTTGTGTCGCAGCTGCCATTTTAGCGGGGGACTCCTTCTGGGTCACTCTTTTTTGTTTCACTGCCGCACTTACATTGTAAATCCGCCTATGTGGATTGACATTTTCTCGTATTTACTACTTGCAAATATATCTCAGTTCTTTCATTCCATTTTCAACAAGTCCTGTTAATTGAAAACCTATAGATTCATACAGACGCTCTGCAACTTCGTTTCCAAGAGCTACCCCTGTGTACATTTCCTGAATATGATGTTCTTCCTTCATTCGTTCAATGCCTAAAAGCAGGGCTGCTTTTCCATAGCCTTTGTTTTGGTGGCCTTCATCTATGAGAAATTTCCAAAGTGTATATTGATTTCTCAATTCGTAAAACCCAAACATAATAAAACCTACAAGCGTGTCATCGGCATATATTGCAAAAGGATAGGCATTTTCTTGGTAAACATATGCTTGCGCTAAAGAATAAACTGTCGTTGAAACAAAGTTCTCTTGATTCTTCTTGACCTTAAGCTTTAACACATCTTCAAAATTGTCTTTTGTTATTTGTTTCAGTTTTATCATTAACATTTCCTCGCGATTCCTTTATATTCGTATATTCGCGCGCCTGCGGCGCGCCACCACACTTCTTCCTTCTTTTCTATGGCTTGTTTGGCTGTATACGGCCTGAACCACAGGATGCCCCGGCAGCACCTGTCAGGAATGGGGATAAAAATCGCTCACGGTGTTGGTCACCAGGCGGAAGGTGAGCTGCGCCATGTGCTGGGGACTTTCCTCACATCCGTGGGACAGCCAGTCTTTGATCAGGCCCACGCCGCCGGCCACGCAGTAGGCATAGGTGTATTTCAGATTGTCCATCCGCTCGGGAAAAGCTTCGCGCAGGGCAGCCAGAATTCCCACCTTTGGGTTGTGGGTACTCAGGCCGATGTGACGGATAACGCCCCTCGCCTTCTGCTCCTTCACATAGGCCAAAAATTCCCCCTCCATAATCCGGTGGAATTCGGCCTCCTCATCCACGAAATGGATCATGCCAAGATCGATATAGTCAGTGCCCAGCCGGTTCAGCAGATCCTCGAAGGCCGGCTGTACCTTGTCCATCTCCCGGGTGCGGACATACTGACCGTTCTGCCAGGTGGAGCCGAAGTGTCCCTGGACAATCCAGCGCTCCCGCTTCCCGGCAATGGCTGCGCCGATGTTGGAACGCACATTGGGTTCCGACATCCAGCAGTCTAAAATATTGATTCCCTGGGCCTCACAGCAGTCAATCACCGCTTTGACTTCTTCCGCGTTGTGACGTTCCAGCCACTCTCCTCCCAGGCCGATTTCGCTGACCGTCAGCCCCGTCTTCCCCAGTGCCCGATACCGCATCAAAACTCCTCCTTCCGCGTTTTCGAGCGAATGCCGGGCCAATCCCCCGGCAGACGCTTTGTATTCTTATTCTAACAGGCTGGCGCGGGTTGTCAAGCAGGGACGGAATGCCGGGGCGGATTCACGCAAAAGGGGCCGCTGCAGCTTGTTTCCGCAGCGGCCCCTTCCTGTTTCCGTATTATTTTTCGCGGCCCAACAGCCAGTCCACAGAGACGTTCAGGATGTTGGCCAGCGCGGCAAGCTCGAAATCATTCACGCAGCGCACCTGACCCTCCAGCTTTGAGAGCGCGGAAGCGTTCATATCGACCCCGTTGACCTGAAGCTGTGCGAGAAGCTCCTTCTGCTTCATGCCGAGCTCCTTGCGCGCCTGCTCAACGCGGGCTCCAATCAGATTTCGGTTGCCCAAGGCCTGCTTGCGTAACCTCAAATTGCATCACTCCCAAGATTTGTACTCGTACCGATGAGCGAAAGCATCCCGTTCTCCGGCTGCACCGGAAATATCCGCGTCCTACAGCGCGCGGAAAAACCGGCTTCCCCCTCTATTATGCTTATTATACTGTTTTTTCAGAAAAAACTCAAGAAAACAGGGAGATTTTTTATGACGGTGCGGGGAAAGGCCGGAAAAGCCGGAGAAAAAAGTTTGTGCTTCGCACGGCGATTTGGTATAATATAATGAAACAGGAGCGCGGCCTGCGTCGGGACGCCGCGGCTCACTCTACTTGCTTGGAGATGCGATCTATGACAGAAAAGAAGCTTGACGGCAAAAACCTGACGATGCTGACGGATTTCTACGAGATGACCATGGCCAACGGCTATCTCGCGAACGGCTACAAGGACACGATCGCCTACTTTGATATGTTCTTCCGCCGCGTACCGAACGGCGGCGGCTTCGCTATCATGGCAGGCGTGCAGCAGCTCGTCGATTACCTCAACGATCTCACGTTCACGCAGGAGGACATTGACTATCTTCGCTCCACGGGCATTTTCAGCGAAGCGTTTCTCGACTACCTCGCGGATTTCCGTTTCTGCTGCGACATCTGGGCCATTCCGGAGGGCACGCCGATCTTCCCCGGCGAGCCGATTGTCACCGTGCGCGGGCCCGTCATCCAGGCGCAGCTGATAGAGACGATGCTTCTTCTCACGATCAATCATCAGAGCCTCATCGCGACAAAGGCAAACCGCATTGTTCGCGCCGCGCAGGGCCGCGCGGTGATGGAGTTCGGCTCGCGCCGCGCCCAGGGGCCTGACGGCGCAATTTACGGCGCGCGGGCCGCCTTCATCGGCGGCTGCTGCGGCACGGCCTGCACCATCTGCGACCGCGACTTCGGCATCCCGGCGCTCGGCACGATGGCGCACTCGTGGGTGCAGCTGTTTGACGACGAGTTCTCCGCCTTCCGCGCGTACGCGGAGCAGTATCCCTCGTCGTGCACCCTCCTCGTCGACACCTACAACGTGCTCAAGTCGGGCGTCCCCAACGCCATCAAGGTGTTCAACGAGGTCGTCGTCCCGCGCGGGTATCGCCCGGCGGGCATCCGCATCGACAGCGGCGACATCACCTACCTGTCCCGCAAGGCCAGAAAGATGCTCGACGAGGCCGGTTTCCCGGACTGCAAAATCTGCGCCTCGAACTCCCTTGATGAAACCATTATACGCGATATGCTGGTACAAGGTGCGTGCGTCGACAGCTTCGGCGTGGGCGAGCGCCTGATCACCGCCGCGCCCGAGCCGGTCTTCGGCGGCGTGTACAAGCTCAGCGGCGTCGAGAATCCGGACGGCACCATCACCCCGAAGATCAAGGTCAGCGAGAACGTCGCGAAGATCACCACACCGTGCTTCAAGGGGCTGTGGCGTCTCTTTGATCGCGAGACGGGCAAGGCGCTCGCCGACGTCATCACCCTCCACGGGGAGGTCATCGACGACACGCAGCCGTACGAGATCTTCGATCCCGACCACGTCTGGAAGCGCAAGACGCTCACGAATTTCCGCGCCGTGCGCCTGCAGCAGAAGATCTTCGAGGGAGGCCGCTGCCTCGCGCAGCCGCGCGAGCTGCGGGAGATCCAGTCGTACTGCGCCGCGCAGGTTGATACGCTGTGGGACGAGGTCAAGCGCTTTGAGAATCCCCATCAGTATTACGTCGACCTCTCCCTCGATCTGTGGAAAATCAAGAACGATCTGCTCGAGCAGCACACCGCGAATTGACAAGCGGCGGAAAATCGGCTAAAATAGAAAACGTGAGCAGCCCAAACGGCCGCGGGCGAAGCCCGAAAGGGCCCGTCTGAGGAAAGTCCGAGCTCCACAGGGCAAGAATAACGGCTAACGGCCGCCGGGGGCGACCCCAGGGAAAGTGCAACAGAGAGATACCGCCGCATCTGCGGTAAGGGTGGAAAGGCGAGGTAAGAGCTCACCAGCGCGCGGGGAACCGCGCGGCTCTGCAAACCCTATTCGGAGCAACACCGCGGAGGGACAGTATGCGCCGGCCCGGCGCGTCCCGTGGAGGTGGCAGGAACCGGCGCGGCAACGCACGGTCAAGATAGATGGTCGTTCAAGACAGAACTCGGCTTACAGGGCTGGTCATGGCAAAAAGACTGACGCTTTTGCGGCGTCAGTCTTTTTTTATCACGGCGTGGGAAGCGCGATTTCTTCCTTTATATCTGCGAAAGCAATTCTTCGTGGAGGGCGCGCTTGACCTGGTCGAAATCGCCGGTTTCGGGGCATTGGACGGCGACGACGAGGCCCTTTTCGGGCAGGACGGTCGTCACCTGGCCGAAGGCGCCGTCAGCGCGGTACGCGCCGGGGTAGGGCGAGAGCCAGAACTGGTAGCCGTAGCCGCAGTTCCAGACGTCCGCGGGGTTATCGGTCTCGATCTGCAGGCGCGTCGCCTCGCGCACCCAGTTTTCCGAAATCAGCCGCTCGCCGTTCCAAACGCCGCCCGCGAGGCAGAGCTGGCCGAGCTTCATCATTTCCGTCAGCGAGAGGAACATTCCGCCGCCGCCGAGAGGATGACCCTCCGGGCAGCATTCCCAGAGCGGGAAGCCCTGGCCGAGCCTGGAAAACAGCCGCTCGTAGAGATAGAGCGAAAGCGTCTTCCCCACGGCCTTCTCCACCATGCGCCCCGCGAGGATGCTGTCGGCGGTCGAGTAGCAGAAGCGGCTGCCGGGCTTCTCGCGCACGGGCAGAGAGAGCATATACGCCGCATAGTCGGGAACGCCCGTCCCCGCGCGGCGGTCGCCGTTCATGAGGAACGCCCCGCCGAAGCCGCTCGACATCGTGAGTAGGTCGCGCAGCCGGATGGAGAGCAGCTCCTCGGAGGGATGCTCCGGCAGCTTCTCCGGGAAGAACGACGCGAGCGTGTCGTCGAGGGAAAGGAGCCCGTCCTCCATCGCCATCCCGACAGCCATCGCCAGATAGCTTTTCGTGTGGGAATAGATGTTGCGCGGCTGATCCGCTGTGAAATGATGGTGATAGAGCAGGCGGCTCTCGTCCGCCGCCGCGATCCCCTCGATGCGCAGCCCGCGGTCATCGGCGAGCCGCACAAACTCCTCCATTCTTTTTTCCAGCGTCACGAAAAGCGCCTCCTCACTTTGCCTTCGTCACAGCCTGCAGTCCCGAAAAGTAAGCCGCGATGACGCGGTCGCTCCACGCGTCGAACTGCGGATCCTCCGTCTGGCATTCCGGATGCTTGTCAATGTAATCGAGGCAAATCCGCACGCCCTGATCGTACCGCACCGTCGCGCAGAAATCGGGGACGAGCCGCTTGATCTTCGAGTTGTCGAACACCACGGAGCGCGACTTGTCGCCGAGCAGCGGGCCCATCAGGCTCGGGTCGCACGCCACGAGGAAGTCCGTCGCGATGTGCACGAGGTTCGGCTTGACGCCGAGCGCGCGGCCGATGCTCTCGTACGCCTGATCCCACGTCACGCTCTCGTCGCTCGTGATGTGCACCGCCTGCCCGATCGCGTGCGGGTTGCCCATCAGGCCGCAGAAGCCCTTCGCGAGATCCGTATTGAACGTGAACGTCCACAGCGACGAACCGTCGCCCTGCACGATGATCGGTTTGCCCTCGCGCATCCGGCGCACAAGCTGCCAGCTGCCGCCGTCGCCGTGCACGCCCATCGGGATCGCCCGCTCGCAGTAGGTATGGCTCGGGCGCACGATCGTCACCGGGAAGCCGAACGAGCGGTACGCCTCCATCGCGACCTCCTCGCAGGCGATCTTGTCGCGCGAATACTGCCAGTAGGGATTGCAGAGCGGCGTGCTCTCCGTAATGAGATAGTCCGAAACGGGCTTCTGATAAACGGAGGCGCTGCTGATGAGAATGTACTGCGCGCATTTGTCGCGGAACAGCTCAATGTCGCGCTGCACGTCCAGCGGGCGAAACGCGATGAAGTCGGCCACGACGTCAAAATATTTCCCATTGAGCGCCGCCTTGAGCGCGTCAACGTCGCCGCCGTCGGCGATGATCTGCTTCATGCCCTCCGGCGCGGGACGGTTCCCGCGGTTGAGCAGCGTGACCTCCCAGCCCTGCTTCTGCGCCAGCGCCGTACACGCTGAGCTGATGGTGCCGGTCCCCCCAAAAAATAAAGCCTTCATTCTTCTTGCACGCTCCTTCAATTTATATTATAATAATGGAAAGTGACAAAATGGTAAGCTTTCACAATGCCGTTCGCTTGTGATCTTATCACATTCGGGAACAATATACCAGAGTTTTTTATGCGATTTTTCACGTTTCCCCTGTTTGGAAGACGATCCGCCGCCGGGAGCGGGCGTCAATTTACGGAAAAGAGGATTTTATTTCATGCTCAGAGGCTTATCAGGCGTACAGATTTTGGTCTGGAATCTCATCATCATCGCGATATGGCATATCACCGTATTTATCGCGTGCGTGAAGCTCCCCGTCTCCTATTTTGACGAGTCGAAGCCGCGCTTCCGCGCCCGCGACTGGGAACGCGGGGGAAGGTGGTACAAGGACACGCTGCGCATCAACCTGTGGAAGGATAAGATTCCGCAGTACGCGGCGAAGGACGGCTTCTCGAAGGAGCACCTCGACGATCTTTCCATTGACTATCTCAATCAATTCATCATGGAGACGTGCCGCGGCGAGTGGATGCACCTCTCCGGCGCCCTGTGCTCCATCGTGCTCCTGCTCATCAACCCGATCGGCTTCGCTCTGCTGTTCGCGTTTTTGAACCTGCTCGGCAACCTGCCGTTTGCCGCTATCCAGCGGTACAACCGCTTCCGCCTGCAGCTCGTCAGAAAACGCCGCCTGCGCTCGCAGAAGAGCTCGTCCGTCGGCGTCTCCTCCGCCTCCGCGTGCGTGTGAGGCTGCGCTTTGTATGGTACCCCGGCCTTGCGCCGGGGTTTTTCTTTGCCCGGAATATGTCATAAAAGTATTGCATCATGGAAGATTTTTTTGCCGCGGCGCTCGAATTTGCAGGATAATTCTTTAATCGAATGAAAAGTGCCGCCCTTCGGCTATACTGGAAGCAGAAACGCCGGAGCACCGGCGGAAACGGAGGGAACTGCGCATGGGCGTGGAATTGATAGCATTGGATCTGGACGGGACGCTGCTCGCCGACGATCACCGCACGGTGCCGCCGCGGTGCCGCGAGGCGATCGCGCGGGCGGAGGCGCGCGGCGTCATAACGGCGATCGCGAGCGGGCGCACGGCAGGGCTGCTCTCCCCCGTCGTGCGGCAGGCGCCGCAGCTGCGGTGCGCCGTCATCTCGAACGGCGCGGCGGCGGTCGACCTGCGCACCGGCGAGCGACTGTTCGTGCGGCCGATGCCGCCGGAAAAGGCGCGGCGCATCCTCCGGCTTCTGGCGGAACGTCCGCACATCGTCGCGGAGGTCTACGCGGAGGGCGAGTCGTGGCTCGCGGAGAAGGACCGCGCCGACTTCGAGCTGCGCGAGCGCGGCAACGCGTTCTGGAGCGAATTCGTCCCCTTTACGCACTTCGTCCCCGACCTCGCCGCCGCGATGGAGGGCCGGGACGTCGAGAAGATTACCGTCAGCCGCATGAAGCCGGGCGAGCGCGAGGAGCTGCTCGCGGCGCTTCACGCCGGGGAGGAGCTTGCCGTCTCCTCCTCCATCGAGCACTACATGGAGCTTAACGAGAAGGGCGTCGACAAGGGCTCCGGCCTCGCGGCGCTGTGCGAGCGCCTCGGCGTCCCGCGCGAGCGCGTCATGGCGATCGGCGACGGCGACAACGATTTCGAGCTGATGGACTGGGCGGGCGTGTCCGCGGCCATGTCGAACGGCCTCGCGGAGACGAAGGCGCACGCCCGGTACGAGACGTCGCTTTCGAACAACGAGGGCGGCGCGGGCGAGCTTGTCGAGCGCTTCGTCCTCGACCCGGATTTCCTTCCGCCCGACGACACGGCGCTCGCCCTCGCGATGGCACAGTACGAGTCCGGCTGCCCGGAGCGCATTCATCACTTCACGAAGGTCGCGGGGTACGCGGAGCTTATTGCCCGCGCGGAGCGTTTTCCGGAGCGGACGTGCCGCCTCGCGCGCATTGCCGGCCTGACGCACGACATCGGCATCCGCCCCGCCCTCGCGCGGTACGGCTCCTCCGCCGGGCCGTACCAGGAGCAGGAGGGTCCCGCCCCGCTGCGCCGCCTGCTCTCGCGCCTCGGCTACGGCCTCGCCGCCATCGAGCGCGCCGCCTTCCTCACCGCGCACCACCACACCTATGCCGCCGTCGACGGGGACGATTTTCAGGCCCTCGTCGAGGCCGACTTTCTCGTCAACATGGACGAGAACCACATGAGCCACGCGCAGATCGACGCCGCCCGGCGCGCCTTTTTCCGCACGGAGACGGGGCTGCGTCTCCTCACGCTCCTCACGCCGGAGGACGCGGGGGCTTGACAAACGGCCTCCCCGCCGTCATACTGGGAGTGTCAAGCTGACAATCCGCTGCGGGCGGCCGCCCGCGAAGGGAGGAATTTTCATGGGCTGCATCGGAAACGCGCTCTGGTTTGTGTTCGCGGGTCTCTGGCAGGGGCTGGCGTGGGCGCTCGTGGGAGTGCTGTGGTGCGTCACCGTCATCGGGATTCCGGTCGGGCTGCAGTGCTTCAAGCTTGCCGGCCTGTCCTTCTTTCCGTTCGGGAAGGAGGTGTGCTACGGCGGCGGAGCGGGCTCGTTCCTGCTCAACCTGCTGTGGCTCTTTTTCGGCGGCATCGCGCTTGCCGTGGGCGCTGCGGTCAACGGCGTCCTCCTCTGCGTGACGATTGTCGGCATCCCCTTCGGCCTGCAGTGCTTCAAGCTCGCGAAGCTGGCGCTCATGCCGTTCGGAACGGAGGTGGCCTGAACCATGGAAAAGAAGACAATGATGGCGCTTGTACGCGGAGAGAACGGCCCCAGGCTTGAGGAACGCCCCGTGCCGCGCCTCAGGGAGCCGGGCGACGCGATTGTCCGCGTGACGCTCTCGACCATCTGCACGAGCGACCTGCACATCCTGCACGGAGCCGTGCCGCGCGCGAATCCGGGCGTCATCCTCGGGCACGAGTTCGTCGGCGTCGTCGAGGAGGTGGGCGACGCCGTGCGCGGCCTGCGCCCCGGCGACCGCGTCGCGGCGAACTGCATCACCTTCTGCGGCGACTGCTGGTTCTGCCGCCGCGGGTACATCAACAACTGCGAGCGCGGCGGCTGGGAGCTCGGCTGCCGCATCGACGGCTGTCAGGCGGAGTACGTCCGCGTGCCGTTCGCTTCGACCGGCCTGACGCCCATCCCCGATACGGTGACGGACGAGAACGCCCTCTTCCTCGGCGACATCCTCTCGAGCGGGTACTTCGGCGCGGAGCTCTGCGCCCTCACGCCGGGCGACAGCGCGGCCGTCATCGGGGCGGGGCCGGTCGGCCTGTGCGCGATGGCGTGCGCCCGCCTGTTCGGCGCGTCGAAGGTGATTGCCCTCGACGTCGACCCGCAGCGCCTCGCCCGCGCGAAAGCCCTCGGCCTCGCGGACGACGCGATCGATCCCCGCGCGGAGGACGCCGAGATCGCCGTAAAGGCGCTGACAGGGGGCCGCGGGGCGGACGGCGTCGTCGAGGCCGCCGGCGGAGCGGACAGCTTTGAGACGGCGTGGAAAATCGCCCGCCCGAACGCCGTTGTCGCCCTCGTCGCGATGTACGAGCAGGATCAGCGCTTCCCGCTGCCGTCAATGTACGGAAAGAACCTTATCTTCAAGACGGGCGGCGTCGACGCCGTCCACTGCGCGCGCCTGATGCGCCTGATCGAGGCCGGCAGGCTGAACACGGACTTCCTCATCACGCACAAGGCGCCGCTCAACCGGATTCTCGAGGGCTACCGCGTCTTTGAAAACCGCGAGGACGGCTGCCTGAAATGGGCCGTCACCCCCTGGGAGGAGGCGTAAGCCGTGCCGCGCGGGAAAAATCAGAAGCGCAAGCTGTTCGTCCTGCTGCGCTTCCTGCGCTCCGAGAGCGACGAGCAGCATCCCGTCACGATGCGCCAGCTCCTCGCCGCCCTCGAGCGCGAGGACATCACGGCGGAGCGCAAGAGCGTGTACGACGACCTCGAGACGCTACGCGAGCTCGGCTATGACGTCATCCAGACGGAGGAGCAGCCCGCCGGATACTTCCTCGGCGCGCGCGAGTTTGAGCTCGCGGAGCTCAAGCTCCTCGTCGACGCGGTGCAGTCGTCCCGCTTCCTGACGGAGAAGAAGTCGCGCGATCTGATCGACAAGCTCGAGCGGCTCGAGAGCCGCTGGCAGGCCGGCGCGCTGCGCCGCCAGGTGCACGTCGCGGACCGCGTCAAGACGATGAACGAGAGCGTCTATTACAGCATCGACACGCTGCACGCCGCGATCTCGCAGGAAAAGCGCGTCTCGTTCCGGTATTTCGAGTGGGTCGTCCCGGAGGACGGCTCGTCGTTCCGCCGGCAATTCCGGCACGGCGGCGCGAAGTACTGCGTCAGCCCGTGGGCGCTGATGTGGGACAACCAGAATTACTACCTCGTCGCCTATGACGGCGCGGCGGGCCGCATCAAGCACTACCGCGTCGACAAGCTCGACTCCCTCTCCCTCGAGGATATGCCGCGCGAGGGACAGGAGGCGTTCGCGGACCTCGACCTCGCCCGGTACGCGAAGTCGGTGTTCGGGATGTACGGCGGCGAACTGCGGTACGTCGGCCTGCGCTTCGCGTCCTCGCTGGCCGGGGCTGTCGCCGACCGCTTCGGCGCGGACGTGCTCCTCGCGCGCGACGGCGCGGACGCCTTCCGCGTGACGGTGCCGGTGGCCGTCAGCCCGCAGTTTTTCGGCTGGCTGGCAGGCTTCGGCAGCCGGGCGCAGCTGCTCTCCCCGCCGGACGTCGCGCAGTCGTACGCCGCCTGGCTGCGCGAGACGCTCGCGGCGCTGCCGTCGGCGTCTGAATGAGGAAAAGGATCGCGGCGCGCCCTGCCGTCGGGAGCCTATGATAAATGGAAACGGCCGCCGTGTGTGCACGGCGGCCGTTCGCTTATCGTCCGCGCTTCGGCGCGGGACTGCCTGTCTTGAGAAACTCGGGGAAAAAGGAATCGGGATTCTCCTTGAACCGCTCCACGAGCGATTTCTCCGTCTCGGGCGCGGCGGGCTTCCCGCTGCGCATCCATACGGGGACGGGGTTCTCCTCCGGGTTTTCGCAGTGATAGATCTTCATCTCCACCTGTCGTCACCTCCGCCCCATATTATTCGGCAGGGCGGTTCATCTGTTCCACTTCGGAGAGAAAAGAGGCGAGCGTGTCGTCGAACGAGTCGTACGGGCGGGGATTGCCGCCGTTCGTGCTCTTGCACTGGTTGTCGCTGTACTCCTGCCCGGCGGCGAACAGGTCGCCGAGGGTGATTTCGTACCCGAGGGACTGGGCGAGACGGCAGAACGCGTCCATCGGGTCGCTGTCCTGCGCCGTCGCGAGCAGGCGGGCGCGCAGCGCGGCATCCCCCCGCGCGGCGGCGAGGAGGCGGTCAAGTTCACGGAACAGATCGGTCATAGCTGGGACATCCTTTCATTGAGAAGTTTCTGAAATGCGAGCCGCTCCGGGTCGGGCTCCGGCGTCCGGACGAGCCGGATGACGCCGCACGCGGTGAACCCGGCGCGCGCGAGCAGCGCGCGCATCGGCAGATTCCCGCGGTGCGTGTCGGCGCGCAGGCTTTCTGCGCCCCGCGAGACGGCGAGCGCCTCCGCCTCCCGGAGCAGCCGGAGGGCATATCCGCCGCGCAGGGCGGACGGCGCCGTCATGAGGCGATGCACGGCGGCGTACGGCCCGCCGCCAAGCCACGCGCCGTCAATCGAGCGGTAGCTCTCGTCCTCCCCGAAGCAGATCGCGGCGTAGGTAAGCGCCTCCTCCCCGCGCGCGAGCAGAAAGCCGCGCCCGGCGGCGAGGTCCTCCCGCAGCGTTTCGCCGTCCGGATAGCCGGATTGCCACTGCGTCAGCCCGAGGGCGCGCAGGCGCTCCTTCGCCGCCTCCAGCATCGGCAGGAGCCGCGGAAGGTCCTCCGGCCGGGCCGGGCGAAGCCGCGCCGCGTCAGGAGAGATCGCTGTCTTCGCTGTCATAGTAATCCTGAATCCGGCGCTCGAAAATCGGGAGGGAGGTCAGATTCTCCGCCCCCTCGACGATGATGGCCACGCCGATGAAGCGTGTGAGCACCATCGCGCTCTCAAACGGCTGGCACAGCAGCACAATGCCGAGGACGAGCGAGACGCCCGCCATAATCAGCGGGACAAACCAGCCGGAGGCCTTAATGCGGAAAAGATCCGCCGCCGTCTGGATCTTCCCGGCGCAGCCCGCGAGGAGCAGCAGCCCGAAGACGAACGGCAGCAGCGACACGACGGCGTCGGGCCGCAGAATCAGAAACGCCGCCGCGGAAATGAGCACCAGCCCGACGGCAAGATCCCTGCGCATCATACCGTCGTATTTGTCGCGGAAGAAGTAGCGCAGGACGCGAAGCACACCCGCCACCGCGATGACCGCGCCGAAGGCGTAGCAGATGATCCGCGCCGACGTCTCCGGCCAGCCGAGCAGGATGACGCCGAGCAGGACGTAAAACAGCGAGATGAGCGTAAAATCGGACAACAGGCGCTTCTTTTTCATCAAAGACACTTCCTATCCCGGCCTCGCGGCCGCTGTGCTCCCGCAAAGAGGGGGCTTCTTCTTTAAATCGTACCATGTTTTGTCTGAAAAGAAAAGAAAAAAATGCATTTCGCGGAAAAACGCCGCAGGCGCTTGACAAGCGGGGGGCAAAGGCGTAAGGTTAAGGTAATTTCATATTTACGAGAATTTTACAATTCGGAGGAGTACGAAAGCCCAAGGGGCGGAAAGGGATTGCGATGGGAAAGAGCGAAACCATGGTGTTTTCGAATCAGGCCCTGAAGCGGCTCATCTGGCCGCTGGTAATTGAACAGCTTCTGGCGGTGACCATCGGCATGGCCGACACGGTGATGGTCGCCTCCTGCGGCGAGGCGGCGGTGTCCGGCGTGTCGCTCGTCGACTCGATCAATATTCTGCTGATCAACGTCTTCTCGGCTCTCGCGACGGGCGGCGCGATCGTCGCCTCGCAGTACCTCGGCCGCGACGATCTCGAGAACGCGAACCTCGCGGCGCGGCAGCTGCTGCTCGCGGTGGGCTTCCTCTCCGCGCTGCTCGCGGCGCTGGCGCTCGTCGGCAATCACAGCGTGCTGAACCTGATCTTCGGCAGCGCCGAGGCCGACGTCATGGAAAACAGCTACACCTATTTTTTCTGGTCGGCGCTGTCCTATCCGTTCCTCGGCGTGTACAACAGCGGCGCGGCGCTCTTCCGCGCGATGGGCAACTCCAAGGTCTCGATGCGCACGTCGATCATCATGAACGTCCTGAACGTCTGCGGCAACGCGCTTTTGATATTCGGCTTCCAGCTCGGCGTGGCGGGCGCCGCCATCTCGACGCTCGTCTCCCGCGCGCTCGGCGCCTTCATCATGGTCTGGCTCCTGCGTTCCAAGCAGCATCACGGCGATAAAATCCATCTTGATAGCCTCAACATCTTCCGGTTCAACTGGTCGATGATTCGGAAAATCCTTAACATCGGCATCCCGAACGGCCTCGAGAACGGAATGTTCCAGATCGGCAAAATCCTCGTCCAGGGTCTCGTCGCGACCTTCGGCACCGCCGCCATCGCCGCGAACGCCGCCGCGGGCTCCGTCTGCTCGCTGCCGCAGATCCCCTCGACGGCCGTCGGCCTCGCGATGGTGACGGTCATCGGCCAGTGTGTCGGCGCGGGCGAGTATGAGCAGGCGAAGAAGTATACGCTCCGCCTCACGTTCCTCTCCTACCTCTGCATCACGGTGCTCTCTCTGGCTGAGATGGCCGCGGCGTACCCGCTTACGAGCCTGTACAGCCTCTCCGCGGAGGCGACGCAGATGGCCGTGGAGGTCATCCTGTGGAACGGCGTGTTCTCCATCCTGATTTGGCCCGCGAGCTTTACCCTTCCGAACGGCCTGCGCGCCGCCGGCGACGTCCGCTTCACGATGGGCATCTCGGTGCTCTCGATGTGGATCTTCCGCATCGGCGCGAGCTACCTGCTCGCCTCCGTGTTCCACCTCGGCCTCATGGGCGTCTGGTTCGCGATGTTCATCGATTGGTTTGTCCGCACCATCCTCTTTGTCTGGCGTTTCCTGAGCAATCGCTGGAAAGGTAGGGCAATCCGGTAAACGGATGAAAAGAAAAACGGGCGGCGCGCTCCCCGCAAGGGAAGCGCGCCGCCCGTTTTTTCAGTTGTCGGGTTTCTGCACCGATGCCTTGACCAGCAGCATCATGGGACGGCGGAGCTCGTCGGCCATTCCGGGAATCCCAAGCATCTCCGGAGACGGCTGCGCTTCCTCTACGGCGTCGATCCGAAAACCGCTGCGCAGCAGCCCCATCAGAATTTGTGTGAGCGTGTGGTGCTGCTTGAGCACCTCGCAGCCCAGAAACCCTGTTTTCCGCTCGCCCGGGCGGAAATAGTTGTCCACGGGCCAATACAGCGGTTTCCCGTCTTCGCCGTAGATCCAATCCTGCCCCACGCCTGCCGTAAAGACAGGATGCTCGATATTGAACAGGAAAACACCGTTTTGCGTCAGAGTTCGATATACTTTTTGGAATATTTCATCGAGATTATCCAGATAGTGTAGAACCAGGTTGGAAACAACGAGGTCCCAGGCGCTTTCCGGGTATTCATATTCCTCCACGCCGCACAGGCGGTACGAGATCCCGGGCGCATGGTTTCGCCGGGAAGCCTCCTCAAGCATTTTCACACTCTGGTCAATGCCGAGCACCTCCGCCGCGCCGTGTTCCTGCGCGTACCTGCAGTGCCAGCCATAGCCGCAGCCGAGATCCAGTACCCGCTTTCCCTGCAGCGGGGGAAAGAGCGGTTCCAGCTGATGCCACTCCCCGGCGGCTTTCAGGCCGTCCGTGCTGCGCGGCATCGCGGCGTACTGCTGGAAAAAATGGTCATTATCGTATTCGTTTCGGTTCATTCCGATTCCCCCCGCTGCGGCTGTGTGTGCCGCCTGTCAGTCGTGGTCCGCCTCCCACTTCAGGAAGCTGCCGTTTCGCGCGTCAATTTCAAACTCGTATTCGGTATTTCCTTCGCGCAGTTCTCCCTCGTAGACGGGAATGCCGTCGTCATAGTCAAAGGAAATATCGCGCAGAACCGCATTCGGGGCTTTGGCCTGCGCGAGCGCCTTGGCCTCATCCATGGAAATGACGGAGGCGGAGGAAACAGGCGCATCATCCGGATTGTAGTCGCTGTCGCGCTTGAGAATGGTGCCGTTCTGCGCATCGACGGTGTATTCGTACTCCGTGCCGTTCGCGAAGAAATCGATCTCATACTTCCAGCGTCCGTCGTCCTGCTCAAGCTCAGACTGGGTGAAGGTGGCGGCCGAAGCGGAAACGCCCGCGTCCTGCAGGACAAGCTCCCTGGCTTTCTCTTCTCCGATCAGGGAGG
>CALWIH010000060.1 GCA_944380675.1 uncultured Clostridia bacterium
TTTTGCCCCGCTGAAAAAGCACCGGATGAAGCGGGAACACGGCAGACCGCGAACCCGTGCGTCCGAGAAAATGACGGTCTGAGACGAAAAAACAAAACAGTTTTCCGCATTTGGCGCTGGGATCGCCCCAGGGTCTGTTGATTTGCGCCCTTTTTTGCGGAAAACTCCGTGGTTTTCTCTGCTTTCCCGATCTCAGGCTTGCACCGAAAAGCAAAAAGGGAGCGCTGCAGTTTTTCAAAATGCAGCGCTCCCTTGCTCGGACACCAGAGGGGTCAGTACTTGCTGACCCCTGGAATGGGTACTGAAAAATATCATCGCATCGCTCGCTCCGCAGCTGGCAAACCAGGAGTTTTGTTAAGCCTGAAAGCTGCAAAAATCCTCGCCCCCGGCCGCAGCCGGGGAGCGGGGAAAAACAAATCCTTCCAATCAGCGAGGGCGATGTCAGAGCAGTTCGATGCCGGCCTCGCGGCAGGCGGCGGCGGTCGCGTCGTCCCAGACGGAGACCTGCACCTCGCCGATGTGCGCCTTGTGCAGCAGGAGCATACACAGGCGGGACTGGCCGATGCCGCCGCCGATGGTCAGCGGCAGCTCGCCCGCGAGGAGCATCTTGTGGAAGGTGAGGCTGCGGCGCGCGTCGCAGCCGGCCTCGGTGAGCTGGCGATCCATGGCCGCCGGGTCGACGCGGATGCCCATCGAGGAGAGCTCGATCGCGCGTCCGAGCACGTCATCCCAGAACAGCAGGTCGCCGTTGAGCGTCCAGTCGTCGTAGTCCGGCGCGCGGCCGTCGTGGCGGACGCCGGAGCGCAGGCGGCCGCCGATCTGCATCAGGAAGGCCGTTTTGCACTCCGCGAGAAGGGCGTCCTCGCGCTGCTTCGGCGTCAGCTCCGGCCAGCGATCCTCGAGCTCCTGCGTCGTCACGAAGGTGATGTCGCGGGAGAGGCCGCCGGGCAGCTGCGGGAAATAGTACTGCAGCTCCTCGAGCGTATTGCAGATAACGCCCACAATCTTGCGGACGGTGTCCTTGAGATAGTCAAAATTGCGCTGCTCGGGGAGAATGACCTTCTCCCAGTCCCACTGGTCGACGTAGATCGAGTGGAGATTGTCGAGCTCCTCGTCGCGGCGGATGGCGTTCATGTCGGTGAGAAGGCCGTTGCCGGGGTGGAAATCGTAGCGGTAGAGCGCCATGCGCTTCCACTTCGCGAGCGAGTGGACGACCTGCGCGCCCTCGCCGCCGACCGCCGGGATGTCAAACCCGACGGGCCGCTCGACGCCGTTGAGGTCGTCGTTCAGGCCGCTCGACGGCTCGACGAACAGCGGCGCCGTCACGCGCTTGAGGTGCAGCGCGAGGCACAGCTTCTGCTGGAACAGATTCTTGATAAGGCCGATCGCCTTCTGCGTATCATAGAGGCCGAGGCACGAGCGGTACCCCTGCGGAATCCAAACCTGGTTCATGAAAATCACTCCCGCCTCCCCGGAGCGCCCGGGGGAAAATAATCGAATCCGGCAATTTGCAGGATTTAACGTGCTAAATTGCAAAATCGTCTGTTCTATTGTACCCCAAGAGCGGGGGAGCTGTCAAGAAAAACCGCGCCGCGGCGCAAAAAAAACGGCTCCCCGGCGCGGGCGTGCGCGGGAAGCCGTTTGGCGCGGCGGAAGACGCTCAATTCTCCCAGCCGCGATTCTGCGCCATCTCCAGATACTGCTGCCACGAAAGGAGCACCTGGCGCGGCTTGCTGCCCTCGTGCGGGCCGACGACGCCCATCTGCTCCATCTCGTCGACGAGCCGCCCGGCTCTCGCGTAGCCGAGGCGCAGGCGGCGCTGCAGCAGGGACGTCGACGCCTGCCCCGCCTCGACGACGCAGCGCACGGCCTCGGGGATCATCGGGTCGGTCTCCGGCTCGGCGGAGGCCTCCGCCTGCTCCTGCGCGCCGCCGCGCTCGATCTCCTCCATGACGGACTCGTCGTACTCGGCGGAGGCGGCCCTGCGGATGAACTCGACGACGGCCTCAATCTCGCGGTCGTCGATGAAGCAGCCCTGCACGCGCATCGGCTTGCGCATCCCGACGGGCGAGAACAGCATATCGCCGCGGCCGAGCAGCTTCTCCGCGCCGCCCATGTCGAGGATGGTGCGCGAGTCGACCTGCGAGGAGACGGCGAACGCGATGCGGCTCGGGATGTTCGCCTTGATGATGCCGGTGATGACGTCGACGGACGGCCTCTGCGTCGCGATGACGAGGTGCATTCCGGCGGCGCGGGCCATCTGGGCGAGGCGGCAGATCGAGTCCTCCACCTCGTTCGGCGCGGCCATCATGAGGTCGGCGAGCTCGTCGATGACGATGACGATGCGCGGCATATGCTCCATGCGCATTCCCTGCTCGTCGATGTAGCCGCGCTCCTCGGCGAGACGGTTGTAGGACGTGAGGTCGCGCACGTTGTTCGCGGCGAACTGCTGGTAGCGGCGGAGCATCTCCGTCACGGCCCAGCCGAGCGCGCCCGCCGCCTTGCGCGGGTCGGTGACGACCGGCACGATGAGGTGCGGAATGCCGTTGTAGATGCCGAGCTCGACGACCTTCGGGTCGATCATCAGGAAGCGTACCTCCTGCGGCGTGCTCTTGTAGAGGAGGCTCACGAGCAGCGAGTTGATGCATACCGACTTGCCGGAGCCGGTCGAGCCCGCGATAAGCAGGTGCGGCATCTTCGCGAGATCCGCGAGCACCAGCTCGCCCGCGATGTCGCGGCCGAGCACCGTCGTGAGCGGGCTCTCGGCGCGGCGGAACGCGGCGGACTCGATCAGCTCGCGCATCCGGACGGTGCTGACCTTGCGGTTCGGCACCTCGATGCCGACGGCGGCCTTGCCCGGGATCGGCGCTTCGATGCGCACGCCCGTCGCGGCGAGGTTCATCGCGACGTCGTCGGCGAGGTTCGTGATTTTGCTGATCTTCACGCCCGCGGCGGGCTGCAGCTCATACCGCGTGACGGCCGGGCCGCGGCACGCCTCGAGCATCGTGGCGCGCACGCCGAAGCTCTGCAGCGTCTCAATGAGCTTTTCGCCGTTCGCGTTGAGCTCCTCCTCGACGGACTCGGTGTCCGGCTCGGGACTGTACTCGAGCAGCGATGAGGGCAGAGCCGGCAGGACGGCGCTCGCCGCCTTCGGGGCGGGGCGTCCCGCCTGCGCGGCGGTCTCCTCGGGGGCGGGCTCGGTCTCCTCCCACGGCGGGCGGTCCTGCGCTTCCTCCTCCGCACCGCTGTCCTCCTCATCGTCCTCCTCGTCCGGCTCCGAAGCGGGAAGCGGCGCGGGCCCGTCCTGCGGCTCCTCCGGCTCCTCGGGCTCGTCCGGCTCCTCGGGCTCAAAGTGCTCGACGTCCCAATTCGTGAAGAAGGGGTCGTCGTCCCAATCCTCGGAGGAGTCGACGTAGACGTACCGCCCCGGCCCCGACGGCGGCAGCAGCGGCGGCTGCTCCGGGGACTCCGGGCGCTGCTCCGGCTCCGGCTGCTCCGCCGCGGACGGCTCCGGCTCGGAGGGCTCCGGCTCTCCGGCGCGCGCGGCCTCCGCCTGAGAGAGCAGGGCGGCGAGCGCCTCGGCCTGGGCGCGCTCGCCCTCATCCGCCGCGTCCGGCGCGGCGGGCTCCTGCGCCGGGGGCTGCGCGGGCACGGGGGAGACGGGCTCCCTCTCCCCGGCGAAGCGGACGAGCGGCGCGGGCCGCCCGGACGGCGCAGGCACGGCGCGGCGCAGCTTGTCCCAGATTGTCTCCTCGGGCGCGGGCTGCTCCGGCTCCGGCATGGGCGCGGGCGGCTCCTGCTCCGGCGCGGGGGGCTCCTTCGCGGCAGGCACGGGGACGGGCTCCGGCTCCGTCACAGGGACGGCGGGCTGCGCCGGTTCGGGCCCCTGCGCCGCTTCTGGCTGTTGTACGGCGGCGGGCTGCGGCGCGGCACACTGCCATTGCTTCGGCCGGTACGGCGCGGCGACAGCCTGCAGGGCGATGGTCTCGCGGACGCCTGCCGAAAGGACGGGCTCCTCCTTCCGCGCGGGGGAGGCGGGCCGCGGCGCGGCCTCCGGCGGCGCGGCCGGGACGTCCTTCCGCGGCGGCGCGTCCGGCGCGGCCTTCGCGGCGGGGACGAGCACGGCGCGGTCGGTGACGAGGGCGCGTCCGCCGGCGGCGGCGGAGCCGTACACGGCGGAGACGTCGAAGGAGCGCACGCGCGTCTCCTCCTCGCGGTGGAGCGGCACGGCGACGGGATAATACGGCTTTTTCGGCAGCGACGCGTAGTAGCTGCGGTACGGCTCCGGCAGCACCTCGTGGGAGGCGCGCTTCGCGGGGGCGCGCGCGGGCGTCTGCGGCCGCTGCTGGGGAGCGGGGCGCGCGGCGGACGGCGTCCGCGCCGCGGGACGGGCGGGCTGCGGCGTCTGGCGCGGCTTCTCCGCGCGCTCGTCGAGATCGATGTCGATGTTGACGGGGCGGCGGCGCGTCTCCTGCACGGGGGCGGGCTGCGTCAGGGCGCGGCGGCGCTCGGCGGACGGTGAGCGCGGGGTTTCCCGCGGGACGCGCCGCTCCTCCTCCCGGCCTCCCCCGAACAGCGCCGAGAGCAGCCCCTCTTTTTTTCTTCCGTTGCGTCTGCCAGTCAACCCAGTCACCTGACCTTCCCGATAATTTGCAGAAAAAGAGCCGCCGCGAGGGTGCACGGCGGCCCGGTATATTCCTATTATAGAGCCTTGCGCGGCAGTTTGTCAAACCGTTGGCGGGCAAAAAAAATACGCCCCGAAAAAGGGGGCGTACCGAAAATCTGTATAAGGAAGTTATATAGATTTATCTTCTGGCTGCAAAGCAGTCGCTGCAGTAGACCGGACGATCCTCTCTGGGCTGGAACGGAACCTTGCAGGGCTTTCCGCACTCAGCGCAGACAGCGTCGAACATCTCGCGCGTGCCGCTGGACTCGCCTCTCGCGGTCTTGCGGGCGGCACGGCAGGCCTTGCATCTCTGGGGCTCGTTGGTGAAGCCCTTCTCCGCGTAGAACTCCTGCTCACCGGCGGTGAACACGAACTCGGCGCCACACTCTTTGCAGATTAAAGTCTTGTCCTCGTACATTGGATGCGATACCTCATTTCACAAATATGTGCTTCAATCAGTCTGTGGAAGCACTGTGATTACTATACGCTTTCTTTTGTGTTTTGTCAATAGGTTCCAAAAAGAAAAGATATTTCTCTGAAAAATACAGAAAACCAGACGAAATTTCCATAAATTCGCCACACCAATACAGATTTCAATCCGTTTCTTGGTGGTTTTCTACACAAATCCGCCTGTTATTATTTCGTCAAAGAAAAATGATTCAGTATTTGCGCCAATTGTCAAAGGCTGGCGGCGACTTTATAATAGAGACGAAATGAGAGAAAGGGGCTGTGCGCCATGCCTTTGCCGAGTGATCCGATGATTCTGCTGAGCTACGTCAATACCAAGCTGCGCGACGAATACCCGTCGCTGCGGGAGCTGTGCCGTTCTCTCGGCGCGGACGAGGCCGACCTGACGCGGCGGCTGGACGCCATCGGCTACGAATACGACCAGTCGCTCAACCGGTTTGTCTGAGGGGGCGGGCTCCCGGAAAGCCGCATTTTCCCTCTCCCAGCCTTATATGTAAACGCTCGGGCGCTCAACATTGTTTGAGCGCCTTTCTTGTTTTTTCATGCCGAACGGTGTACAATGGAGCCATCTTTTTTCACCGGGAGGTTATACCATGCGCAAGCTTGCCGCCGCGCTCGCGGCTGTGTTTCTTTTGCCCGCCTGTCTGTCCGGCTGCGCCGCCCCCTCCGCCGTTCCGGCGGACGCGGAAATCGTCTCGTCCATGACGGCGGCGTCCGTGCCCGACGCGCCGTCCGCCGCCGCGCCGGAGGATGCGCAGGGCGCCGCCCCGGAGGCGGAGAGCGCTCCCGGGGAGGAGAGCGGCGCGTCCTCCGCGCCCGCCGAGGCCGCGCCCGCCGCGACTGCGTCCTCCGGGGACGAAATCGCCTCCTCCGCCGCCGCGTCCTCCGAAGCGCCGCAGGACGAGCCGGAGACGGTGCGCGTCACCATCCCGGAGGGCTTCACGGTGCTGCAGATCTGCGAGCGCCTCGAGGCGAACGGGATCTGCTCCGGCGAAGCGTTCTTCGAGGTCTCGCAGTCGTACGAGCCGCGCTCGTTCACGATCCCGGACGACCCCGACCGCGCCTACAAGATGGAGGGCTACCTCTTCCCGGCGACGTACGAGTTCGAGGTCGGGAGCGACCCGACGGACGTCCTCATCGCGATGCTCAACGCCTACCGCGCGAACGCGGGCGATCTCACCGACGAGGAGCTGATCGTCGCCTCTATCGTGGAACGCGAGTCGCGCAGCGCGGAGAACGCCGCCCTCGTGGCCTCCGTCATCTACAACCGCCTCGAGGCCGGGATGCCGCTGCAGATGGACTCGACGCGCGAGTATGTGAACGCCTCGGTGACGGATTCCCCGTATCTCGCGGACACGGAGCGCTTCGCCGCGCTCTTCAACACCTACAAGTGCTCCGGCCTGCCCGCCGGGCCGATCTGCTGCCCCGGCACGCGCGCGATGAACGCCGCGCGGAATCCGGCGGACACGGACTACTACTATTTCTTCTTCGGGAACGACAACGAGAACCACTACAGCGCGACGCTCGAGGAGCACGAGGCCGCGATGGCGGAGTACGGCGTCCAGTACGGCTGACGGGTTACGGCTCGAGGATGCCGATCTTCCGCAGCAGGAACCGGCCGTTCGTCGTCTTCGCGACACCGTCGCGGCGCTTGTAGTCGAACTCGATCTCGTCCCCGTGATACGTCTCGCAGAAGCACGAGTTGACGACGCGCGGCGTCTCCTCCGCGAGACGGCAGATCTCGAGGTCGTGCGTCGTGATCATCCCGCTCACGCCGAGCGCTTCGAGCCGCCGCAGGACAGCCTGCGCCCCGACGAGGCGGTCGACGGAATTCGTGCCGCGGAAAATCTCGTCGATGAGAAAGAGGACGGTCTTGTCCCGCTGCGCCGCGTCGAGGATGGACTTGACGCGCTGCAGCTCCGCGTAAAAGGTCGAGATCCGCCCGGAGAGGTCGTCGGTCAGGCGCATGGACGTCATCACGCGCATCGGCGAGACAACGAGCGACCGCGCGCAGACGAAGCCGCCCGCGCGCGCGAGCACCATGTTGACGCCCACGGTGCGCAGGAAGGTCGTCTTGCCCGCCATGTTGGAGCCGGAGACGATGTGGATGCCGCCCGCGAGGTCGAAGTCGCTGCACACGCGCGCGCCGTTCGGGAGGAGCGGGTGACCGAGCGCTTCGGCGCGAAAGACGCCCGTCCCCGGCGCGATCGACGGCAGGCAGACGCCCTCGCAGCAGCGCGGCAGGTTCGCGAGCGAGAGCAGGCTCTCGAGCTCGCCGAGCGCCTCAAACCATGCCACCGACTGCGCGCCCCAGCGCCGCTTCCACCGATCGAGGGCGGCGGCGTTCCACAGATCCCACAAAAACAGGCCGTTGAGGACGAAGCCGAGGATCGAGCCGTTCCCGAGGCCGACGCGCCGCGCGATTTTGGAGAGGCCGCGCAGCGGCTCGATCGCGCCGCCGAGCGTATCGGAGAGCTCGCGCAGCTTTTCGCATTCGAACGGCTCCCGCGCCGCCTTCTCCACCGGCGCGGCGCACGCGCTCACGCGCCGGGAGGCCGCCGCCGTCGACGCGAGGAAGGGCCGCACGCGCGGGAACGTGACGCCCCACACGGCGATCTGGACGACGAACAGCGCGCTGAACGCGGCGAGCGCCGCCGTCCCGTACGGCGCGGGGAGGAAAACGCCCAGGACGAGCGCCGCGCACGTCAGGAGGCGCAGCGCCCGGCACGCGGCGCGCGCGGCCCCCGAGCGCAGCCGCCCCTCGCCGTCCGCGAGGCGCTCCGCGGCGCGGGAGAGCGCGTCGTCCGTCCCGACGGCGGCGAGCAGGAGCTCGAGCTCGCAGCACCATTCCGGCTTTGCGGCAAGCTCCGCCGCGGCCTGCTGGCGGCGGCAAAGCTCCGGCGCGCCGTACGAGACGGAGCCGAGCAGCTCCCCGGCGAAGCGGCGCCGCCCGAACGGCGTGCCGGTGCTGTTGAGCAGCTGAAAGAGCGACCGCCGCCCGACGACGTCGAGGTCGCGCGCGTACTCATGCTCCGGCCCGGCGAGCTCCTCGCCCGTGTCGGGGAACTCGCCCCAGCTCCCGCCGAGGCGCGCGAGGTTCTTTTCGGCGAGCGCCGCCATGCCGCCCTCGAAGCGCTCGCGGGCGTGGCATTTCGCCTGCGCGATGCACGCGGCGAGAAAGAGGACGAGCTGCAGGGCTGTCAGCGACGCGCCGAGCGCCGCGTCCCCCCGCAGCCACAGAAAATAGACCGTCAAAAACACCGTGACGACGAGCGCGAGCTTTCCGAGCCCGAGCACGAGCGACGCGCGGTTCCACTTCTTCTCCTCCGCCCGCCGCCTCGCCGCCAGCTCCTTCCAGAAGGCTTCTGTCTGATACGCTTCCATACCGGACCTCCGATTTCATTTGGAATACGATTGGTATTATAGCACATCCGCGCGCGGGAAATGAGGACGAAACGTGAATTTGCGGCCCCGGCTCCCGCCGGAGCTGTGTGGGGAGCGTCTTTCTTGCGCCGTTCCCAGCCCTCCCTCAGTTCGAGGGAGGTGTCGCCGCAGGCGACGGAGGGAGGGACGCTGCCCTCCTGCTGCGCGGGAAAATCAGAAGAATTCTGCTCGCGATACGCCGTTCTTAGCCCCCTTTGGTGGAAGGGGGGTGGCGGCTTCGCCGCCGGGGGGATGCTTCCGACGGCTCGCGGGTGGCGCGGCGTGAAAACGCCGTCCCGGCAGCGTCTTTCTTGGCTTCCCCCACGAGGGTGGAAGCTGGCACGCCCCTAAGTCGAGCGCTGAGTGATTCATTTTTAATTACTTACTGTAGAACATGAAGCGTATTTTACGCACAGGCGTGACTGATGAGGGTTTCTGCCCTTTTACCGCGAGCATACTTCAAATGCACTCAGTTCATTTTATCTTTCCCTCAGTGCGCACGCCAGCACTGGTTATTAATCGGCCTCTTGAAAAGAATAAGTCATTCCCCTCAAACAGTAAATTCATCAATTTTTCACTTTGCCGCTCAGGCCGCGGCCGGCCCCCACTTTTCTTTTCTCGAAAAGAAAAGGGGGAAAGAAACGACCAAAGGGGCCTGCGTTGAATTCGCACGGCGAATTCAACGGCGTGAAGCATTCATTGCCGGGCAGCGGCCCGCCAATGAACGCTTCACCAGCTGACTCGAATCTGTCACGCGCAGAGGTCGACGTATACGTCCGCCTTTCCAGCCTCGCATTTCCCCCGGGAAGCGTACTTAGTCGCCTTGTTGAGGCGGCAAGGAAAAGCCGCCTGGTGCTTCCCCCGAAAGTCATGTTTCCGGTCGGACAGATACGTCTCTTGAGTGCGGGGTAAGTCTTCCTGACCGGATCCATCTGGGCAAGAGCAGACGGTCAGCCTCAAAGCCCCCTCCTGCCTGCCGATAGGAATGGCGGTTGCGTCCCGTCATTCCTATCGGCAGAGGCACGGAGCGGGAGGGAAGCTTATTGGCTTCCGAAATCTGTAGATGCTGCGTCGTAACGCAGTTATTCTTCGCCGCCTGCGGCGCCCCGCGGGGGATTGCGTTTTTTGAAAGAATTCGTTATGATAGTAAGGAAAAGCGAAAAAATTCGGAAGGGGTCTTAGCGTCATGGGTCGGTATGCTGTCGGAGTGGATTTCGGGTCACTGTCGGGGAGGGCGGTGCTCGTCGATCTGAGGACGGGCGAGGTGCGCGCGAGCGCCGTGTACGCGTACCCGCACGCGGTGATGTCCCGCGCGCTGCCGGACGGCACGCCGCTGCCCGACGACTGGGCGCTGCAGCATCCGCAGGACTATCTTGACGTCCTCACGCACACCGTCCCGGAGCTGCTGCGCTCGACCGGCGTCTCCAAGGAGGACGTCGCGGCGATCGGCGTCGACTGCACGGCGAGCACGGCGCTGCCCGTGCGCACCGACGGCAAGGCGCTCTCTTTGCTGCCGGAATTCCAGTCCCACCCGCACGCTTATGTGAAGATGTGGAAGCACCACGGCGCGCAGAGGCTCGCGGACGAGATGACGCGCGCCGCCGCGGAGCGCGGGGAGGACTTTCTCCCGTACTACGGCGGGCGCGTGTCGTCGGAGTGGTCGCTGCCGAAGCTGTGGGAGATCGTCCGCGACGACCCGGAGGTCTGCCGCGCCGCCGACCGCTGGGTGGAGGCGGCGGACTGGGTCGTCTGGCAGCTGTGCGGGAAGTTCACGCCGAACGCGTGCGCCATGGGCTACAAGGCGTTCTGGCGGAAGGGGAAGGGCTACCCGTCCCGCGATTACCTCGCCGTCCTCGACGAGCGCCTGCTCCGCGCCGTGGAGCAGAAATTCGGCGGCGACCCGCTGCCGCCCGGCTCGCCCGCCGGCTTCCTGACGAAAAAGGGCGCGGCGCTGACCGGCCTCGCCGTCGGGACGGCGGTGGCTGTCGGCGGGGTGGACGCGCACGTCTGCGTCCCCGCCGCGGGGATCGACGCGCCCGGGACGCTCCTCGCCATCATCGGCACGTCGACGTGCCATATGCTCCTGTCCGACCGCGCCGTCCCCGTGCCGGGCGTGTGCGGCGTCGTGGAGGACGGCATCCTGCCGGGCTTCTTCGGCTATGAGGCGGGGCAGACGTGCGTCGGCGACGGGTTCGCGTGGTATCTCGACAACTGCCTCCCCGCCTCCTGCCGCGACGAGGCGCGGCAGGAGGGGAAAAGCCTGCACGCGTACCTGCGCGAACGGGCGGCGCGGCTCGCCCCCGGCGAGAGCGGCCTGCTCGCCCTCGACTGGCTCAACGGGAACCGCTCCGTCCTCACGGACGCGTCGCTCTCGGGTCTGCTCGTCGGCGCGACGCTGCGCACAAGGCCGGAGGAGATCTACCGCGCGCTGCTCGAGTCGACGGCGTTCGGCACGCGGCGGATCGTCGAGAATTTCCGGGAGCACGGCGTCGCCGTGGAGCATTTCGCCGCGGCGGGCGGCATCCCGCCGAAGGATCCGCTCATGATGCAGATCTACGCCGACGTGCTCGGAATGCCCGTCCGGACGGCGGATCCGGCGCAGAATCCGGCTCTCGGCTCGGCCATCCTCGCCGCCGTCGCCGCCGGAAAGCGCCGCGGCGGCTTCGACAGCGTCTCCGAGGCCGTCCGCACGCTCGGCGGCCTCTCCGGCTCCGTCTACACCCCCGACCCGGCGGCGCACGCCGTCTACGACCGCCTTTACGCCGAGTACCGGACGCTTCACGACTACTTCGGTCTCGAAAACAACGTCATGAAGCGCCTGCGCGAAATCCGCGCGGGGAGCTGATGCCGCGCCGCCGCGGGCGGCGCAGCGGATAAAAAAAACACGCCTCCCTTCCCTTCGTCATACGATGAAGGGGAAGGAGGCGTGATTTCATGAACGGAATCGACGTCAGTTATTATCAGAAAACCATCGACTGGAAGGCCGTGAAGGCTGCCGGAATCGATTTTGCGATTCTGCGGGCGGGGTTCGGGAACACCGCGGCGCAGAAGGACAAATGCTTCGACGCGTACGCGAAGGGCGCGCTCGACGCGGGGCTCGGCGTCGGCGCGTACTGGTTCAGCTACGCCGCGACGGTGCAGGAGGCCGTCGCGGAGGCGGCGGCGTGCCGCGACGTCCTCGCCCCGTACTGGGGGAAATTCACCTATCCCATCTACTACGATTACGAGTACGACACGGAGCGGTACGTCAAGTCGCAGACGGGGCGCGACCCGACGCGCGCCGAGCGCACCGCCGTCATTGCGACCTTCCTCGCGGCGATCGAGTCGTTCGGCTGGCGCGGCGGCGTGTACACGAACCGCGACTATATGCAGAACCGTCTTGACATGGGGCCGCTGCTCCCGTACGAGCTTTGGGTCGCGGATTACGGCGCATCCGCCATTGACCCGCGCGCCGGGCTGCGCCAGACGACGAGCACCGGCAAGGTGCCGGGCATCGCGGGGAACGTCGACCTCAACACCGGCTTTCTCGACTACCCCGCGCTGCTGCGCGCCGCCGGGAAAAACGGCCTCGCGCCCGGCGCGGACTTCGCGAGCGACACGACGGGCACCGTCGAGATTGCGCGGTACGCCGTGTACACGGTCAAAATCACGGGGCGGGACGTCACCCTGCTGCCCGGGACGCCCGGCGTCGTGTGGCCGATCCGCTGCCGCCGCGAGGGGAACGACACGTTCTGGCACCTGGCCGCCGTCGGCGAGCCGGGGGCGGAGACGGGCGTCTACCCGCTCGGCGGCGGGGCGAAGATCTTCACGGCGAGGGTCAAATAACGGCCGGGGACCTTTTCGTCGACCGGTAGAAGGCGAGCATGAACACGACGGTGACGGCGAAGGCGACGGCGTCGGCGATCGGGGCGGCATAGAGGATGCCGTCGAGGCCGAGGAAAAGCGGCAGAATCAAAATCAGCGGAATGAGGAACAGCACCTGCCGCGTCAGTGAGAGGAAGACGCCGCGCGGCGCTTTCCCGATGGCGGTAAAGAAGTTCGAGGACAGAATCTGCACGCCGTTGACGGGCGCCATGAACAGGTACGTCCGCATGAAGCGCACGGCGAACTCGAAATACTCCGGCGAGCCCGTGCCGAACAGGGAGATGATCTGCTGCGGGCAGAGCTGGAACAGCAGCCAGCCGGCGACGGAGATGACGAGGCTGCAGGTAATCGCGAGACGGTACGTCCCCCAGACGCGCGGGAGCTGCTTCGCGCCGTAGTTGAAGCCGACGATCGGCTGGCTTCCCTGCGAGAGGCCGACGATCACGCCGATGAGAATCGCGTTCGTCTTCATGACGATGCCGCAGCTCGCAAGCGGGACGTCGCTGCCGTAGACGGTGAACGCGCCGTAATACGTCAGGGAATTGTTGAGCACAATCTGCACGAGCGTCAGCGCGAGCTGGTTGAGGCTGTTGCTCATCCCGAGGGAGGCGATGCGCAGCGCCTCGCGCGGCGGGATGCGGAAGCTGCGGCGCGTCAGCCGCACCTGCCGGAACCGCGGCAGATAGGAGAGGGCCATCGCGCACGAGGCCGCCTGTCCGATGACCGTCGCCCACGCCGCGCCGCCGATGCCGAGCTGAAACGCAAAGATAAAGAGCGGGTCGAGGATGGTATTGATGACGGCGCCGAGGAGCATACACGCCATCGAGAAGCGGGGGCTGCCGTCGGCGCGGGCGAGGTTGCTCACGCCGTTTGTCAGAATCAGAAACGGCATGCCGATCGCGGTGATGCGCGTATACTCCTGCGCGTAGGGAAGCACCTCGCCCGTCGCGCCGAAGGCGAGCATGAGCGGCGTCAAAAACAGCTCGATGAGGACGGCGTACAGCACGCCCGCCGCCGCGAGCATCGCGACAGCCGTTCCCGCGGCGCGGCGGGCGCTCTCGTCGTCCCCCGCGCCGAGGGAGAGCGAGAACCGGGACGCGCCGCCGATACCGATGAGCAGGGCGATGGAGAGGCAGATGGTCGTCAGGGGATAGGCGACGTTCGTCGCCGCGTTGCCGAGATACCCGACGCCCTGCCCGATAAAGATCTGGTCGACGATGTTGTACAGCGAGCTGACCACCATCGCGATGATGCTGGGGATCGCGTATCGGCGCAGGAGGACGGGGATCTTCTCATATCCGAGCGGATTTCTGCCCGGGACGGAGGCGGCTGCGGACGGCATGGGATCGACTCCTTTCACGGCGGGGACCGCCGGTTGTTAAAAAATGATCAAGCCGCACGGGTCGCCGGTGGGGCGGCGGTGTGCGGCGTTTCTTCTATTGTACTGCAAATGGGGAAAAAGGTCAAATTGCCGGCTAACGTCCCGGAAAATCGCATTTCAGCCGGCGGGTGCGGAAAAACGCCCTCCCCGCATGGGGAGGGCGTTTTCAACGCTTGGGCAGTCTTACTCAATAAACCCGAGATTGATCTCATACGGCGTATCGGCGGAGTTCTGCAGCTCGGCCTCGCTCTTGTACTTCGTCACCGCCGCCGTCGACTTGTTCACCGCCTGCAGCGTGCCCATACCGGCGACGCAGCCGCCCGGACACGCCATGCCCTCGAGCAGGAAGCCGTCGTATTTGTGCGCCTTCGCCGCCATGAGCAGCTTGCGGCAGTCGCGCAGGCCCTGTACGGCGACGGTCTTTACCTCGCGGTCGGGATCGAGCTTCTTGATGACGTCCGTCACGGCCTGCGCCACGCCGCCGGACACCGCAAACCCGCGTCCGCCTGCCGTGCCTTCGTTGAGCGGATGGTCCGCCTCCAGCTTCGACAGGTCGACGCCCTTCGCGGAGAACATTCCCATGACCTCCTCAAACGTGAGGACAAAGTCAACGTTGCTGCGGATCGTGCGGCGGCTCGCCTCGAGCTTCTTCGCCGAGCACGGGCCGATGAAGGCAATCTTGCAGTCCTTGTCCTTCTGCTTGAGCAGACGGGCGGTCAGCACCATCGGCGTCAGCGCCATCGAGATGTACGGCGCAAGGTCGGGGAACAGCTTCTTCGCCATGACCGACCACGACGGGCAGCACGACGTCGCCATGAAGGGCTGCTCGTCCGGAACCGCGCGCATGAAGTCCTTCGCCTCCTCGACGGCGCACAGGTCCGCGCCGACGGCGACCTCCTCCACGCCCGCAAAGCCCAGCTGGCGCAGCGCCGACCACAGCTTCTCCGGCGCGACGTTCGGGCCGAACTGGCCGACAAACGCCGGCGCGACAATCGCGATGACGCGGTGGCCCTCCTTCATCGCGTGGATCAGCTGGAAAATCTGGCCCTTATCCGAAATCGCGCCGAACGGGCAGTTCACGATGCACATCCCGCACGAGACGCACTTGTCGTAGTCAATCTCCGCGCGGCCCTGCGCGTCGCTGCCGATGGCGTCCATCCCGCACGCAACGGCGCACGGACGGTCCAGCTTCAGAATCGCGCCGTACGGGCATACGTCCTTGCAGCGCCCGCATTTGATGCACTTGTCCTGATCGATGTGCGATTTGCCGTGACGAATCGTGATCGCCTTCTTCGGGCAGACCTCGGAGCACGGATGCGCGAGACACCCCTGGCACGCCTCCGATACCCGGTACTGCTTCGTCGGGCACGCGTTGCACGCAAACTTGATGATGTTCACCAGCGGCGGATCGTAGTACTTCTCGCTGATGGCGCTCGCGTCGACGCCCTCGGAAAGCTCCGAGTGCTCCGAAATCGGGCGCAGCGGCAGACCCATCGCCAGGCGAAGCCGCTCGCCTACAATCGCTCTCTCCAGAAAAATCGACTCGCGATAGCGAGCCTCCTCGCCGGGGACAATCTTGTACGGAAGCTGTGCGATGCGGCGGCTGTAATCCCCTCCCTCATAGGCCAGGCGCGCCACCTCGGTGAATACCTTGCGGCGAATGTCGGTCACGGAAGTGTAGATTCCTCTCATCAGTTTTCTCCTTCCCGGGCGGATGCCCTTTGCGTCGTCGAGGATATTATCTATTGACAATTATTTAACAAAACGCTTCGTTTGTCAAGCGGGAATGCGGTTTTCCCAGCTTTTTCAGAATATGTCACAGAAACGATCCGGCGGCTTTTGCGAATTTATCCACGCCCCCGGCAGAGACAGAGCGCCGCCCGGCGCTCAGGGGAAGCGCCGGGCGGCGGAGGGAACGGGGAGAGCCTTCTCGAAGGGGAGAGGAAGCTCCCTCAACTTATTTCTGCGGCGGGTTCGCGCGGCGGATGCGCCGTCTCGCAATCAGACGGCGGCAGCCGAGAGCCGCGAGGCCCGCGCCGCTGACAGCGAGAAGCGCCAGCCAGAGCAGGAAGCCCGTCTCGTCGCCCGTCTGGGGAATGTCGGCGGGAACGGGTTCTCCGCCGTCTGGGGTCGTGGGAGGCTCCGTCGGGGGTTCCGTGGGAGGCTCTTCGGGCGTCTCATAGGTGTTGACAAACTGCGCGTCGCCCGTTCTCTGCGTGCCGCCCTGCTCGTAGACGGGAGTCGAGACAAGGACGAGCTCGTCTCCAAGCTCGGCGACCGAGATCCGGAGCGTCCACACAGCCGCGTCATACGCATAGCCGGAAACCGGCTGCGCGGTGTCCTCGCGCAGGTAGAAGAGGTAATTGCCCAGCTCGCGGAACACGATGGAGCCGAACGACGCCGTGCCGCTGCCGGTGATGGTGACGCTCGTGCCGCTCATCGTGGCGCCGCCCGAAGGGTTGTTCTTGTCCGCCGTGAGAAGGAAGCGGAACGTTGCCTCCTCGCTGCGCGCGTCGCCGAGAACCGCCTTTCTCACCGTGGGAGTGAAGG
>CALWIH010000061.1 GCA_944380675.1 uncultured Clostridia bacterium
AGAAAGACGAGCTTCGTCCTCGCGGGCGAGGAGGCCGGCAGCAAGCTCACAAAGGCCAACCAGCTCGGCGTGACGGTCATCGATGAGGAAGAATTTCTGCGGATGCTGGAGTAATTTTTGAGAAAAGCGCATCTTGACAAGAAGCGCCGCGCTTTTTATACTTTTTCTGTATGAGAGGGATTTCCGATGGAAAAGCATAAGCCGCCCGTGTTCCGCGAACCGCCCGAAGACCGGCAGGCTTCGGAAAAGCGCGCGGAGCAGGAGCAGAAGCAGGAGGACTGCCGCCGCAGGCGGAACCGCTTCGCCGATGTGCTCGACGCTGCCGGCGCGCTGTTCGAGCTCCTCGCGGACTTTTTCCGCTGAATCCCGCAAGAAAGGATGAATCCGCCGATGGAAAAAAAGCTTTTTGTGAATAAGGAGCAGCTCCGGGAAATCGTAAAGCAGTTTCCCACGCCGTTCCATCTGTATGACGAGAAGGGCATCCGCGCCCGCGCCCGCGCGCTCAAGGCGGCGTTCGCGTGGAACCCCGGCTTCCGCGAGTATTTCGCCGTGAAGGCCACGCCGAACCCGTATATCCTCAAGATTCTGCAGGAGGAGGGCTGCGGCGTCGACTGCTCGTCCCTCACGGAGCTGATGATGTCCGAGGCGTGCGGCTTCTCCGGCACGGATATCATGTTCTCCTCGAACGACACCCCGGCGGAGGACTTTCAGCTCGCGAGAAAGCTCGGCGCCATCATCAACCTGGACGATCTGACGCACATTGACTTCCTCAGGGAGGTCGCCTCCGTCCCGAAGCTCATCTGCTGCCGCCTGAACCCCGGCGGATATTTCTCGATCGCGAACAGCATCATGGACAACCCCGGCGACGCGAAATACGGCTTCACGAAGGAGCAGATGCTCGAGGGCTACCGCCGCCTCATGGAGCTTGGCGCCGAGGAGTTCGGCATTCACGCCTTCCTCGCGAGCAACACGACGACGAACGAGTATTACCCGACGCTCGCGCGCATTCTGTTCACGTTCGCCGTCGAGCTTAAGGAGAAGACGGGCGCGAAGATCAAATTCGTAAACCTCTCCGGCGGCGTCGGCATCCCGTACCGCCCGGATCAGGAGCCGGTCGACATCGCCGCCGTCGGCGAGGGCGTCCGGAAGGCGTACGAGGAGGTGCTCGTCCCGGCCGGGATGGGCGACGTCGCCATCTTCACGGAGCTTGGCCGCTATATGCTTGGTCCCAACGGCTGCCTCGTGACGACGGCCATCCACGAGAAGCACATCTACAAGGAGTACATCGGCCTCGACGCCTGCGCCGCCAACCTGATGCGCCCCGCCATGTACGGCGCGTACCATCACATCACCGTCATGGGCAAGGAGAACGCCCCCTGCGACCACAAGTACGACGTGACGGGCGGCCTGTGCGAGAACAACGACAAATTCGCGATTGACCGGATGCTCCCGAAGATCGACATGGGCGACCTCGTCGTCCTGCACGACACCGGCGCGCACGGCTTCGCGATGGGCTACAACTACAACGGCAAGCTCCGCTCCGCGGAGGTTCTCCTCTGCGAGGACGGCACGGCAAAGCTCATCCGCCGCGCCGAGACGCCGAAGGACTACTTCGCGACCTTCGATTTTACCGGCCTGTTTGAAAAATACTGAGAGGAACCCGCCCCGGACGCAAAAGCGCGTTCGGGGCGTTTTTGTCTCCTTCGTCATTTTCGCGAACGCAGAATCCGGCGAAATCCGGAGAAAACAGAAGAAAACGAAAGAAAACACGATTTTTCGCCGCGTTCTCCACGCTCTGGCGCGATTTTTTTGCGTTTTTGCCGAAATAACTAAAAGAATATTGACAAAAGTTGCTGAAGCAACTATATTGAAATCGGTTATTCAGATAAATTGACGGGCGGCGGAGCGCTTCGCCGCAAGGAGGAAGAACGCATTGGGAGAAAAACCGATCCTTTCTCTGCAGGGGATTACAGTTGCATTTGACGGGGAGAGGGTTCTGCAGAACCTGAACCTCAACATCAGGGACGGCGAGTTCGTCACGCTGCTCGGCCCGTCCGGCTGCGGCAAGACGACGACGCTGCGCATTGTCGGCGGCTTTGTCCGCCCCGACGAGGGCGACGTCTTTTTCGACGGCAAAAAAATCACCGACCTGCCGCCGCACAAGCGGGAGGTCAACACCATTTTCCAGAAATACGCGCTCTTTCCGCATCTGAACGTGTACGAGAACGTCGCGTTCGGGATGCGCGTGCACAAGAAGAGCGAGAAGGAGATCCGCCGCACGGTGCACGAGATGCTCGAGATGGTCAGCCTCACCGGCTTTGAGCGCCGCAGCGTCCACCGCCTCTCCGGCGGCCAGCAGCAGCGCGTCGCCATCGCCCGCGCGCTTGCGAACGACCCGAAGGTGCTCCTCCTCGACGAGCCTCTCGGCGCGCTCGATCTCAAGCTGCGCAAGGATATGCAGGTTGAGCTCAAGAAGATCCAGCAGGCCACGGGCATCACCTTCATCTTCGTGACGCACGATCAGGAGGAGGCGCTCTCCATGAGCGACACGGTCGTCGTCATGGACAAGGGCGTCATCCGGCAGATCGGCACGCCGCAGGACATCTACAACGAGCCGAAGAACGCGTTCGTCGCCGACTTCATCGGCGAGAGCAACATCCTCGACGGCGTCATGCACGAGGACTTCCTCTGCGAGTTCGCCGGGAGGCGCTTTCCCTGCGTCGACGACGGCTTCGCCGCGCACGAGCGGGTCGACGTCGTCATCCGCCCCGAGGACATCGACGTCGTCGCGCCCTCCGCGGACACGCTGACCGGCACGGTCACGAACGTGACGTTCAAGGGCGTCCACTATGAGATTATCGTGGACGTCAAGGGCTTCAAGTGGATGATTCAGTCGACGGACTATCAGGAGGTCGGCGCGGAAATCGGCCTGCGCATCCGGCCCGACGACATTCACATCATGAAGAAGTCGGAATACTCGGGAATGTTCGGCGACTACAGCACCTTCAGCGACGAGATGGAGGAGGACATGGCCGCCGCGGAGGAGGCGGAGAAGCAGGAATGAAAGCAAAGGCTGTTTCCGCCCCGTACCTGGTATGGATGGCGATCTTCATCATTGTTCCGATGCTGCTTGTGGCGTACTTCGCCTTCACCGATTCCGGCGGGGCGTTCACGCTCGACAACATCGCGCAGGTGGGGCAGTATTCCAACGTGTTCCTGCGTTCGATCTGGCTCGGCGCGCTCTCGACGGTTGTCTGCCTGCTGCTCGGCTACCCGGTGGCGGCCATCGTCGCGCACTCGAGTCTGAAGCGCCAGAGTGTGCTCATCATGCTCGTGATGTTGCCGATGTGGATGAACTTCCTGCTGCGCACCTACGCGTGGATGACGCTCCTCGAGGACAGCGGCTTCATCAACAGCTTCCTCGCCGCCGTCGGCCTGCCCACGCTGCACATGATCAACACGCAGGGCGCGGTCGTGCTCGGCATGGTGTACGACTACATTCCGTTCATGATTCTGCCCGTCTACTCCGTCATGAGCAAGCTGGATCCTTCCGTCATCGAGGCGGCGCAGGATCTTGGCGCGGACGGCCGGCGCGTCTTCCTGCGCGTGACGCTGCCGCTGAGTATGCCGGGCGTCATCTCCGGCGTCACGATGGTGTTCGTCCCCTCGGTGAGCACCTTCATCATCTCGAAGATGCTCGGCGGCGGCGGGAACCTGATGATCGGCGACCTTATCGATATGCAGTTTCTCGGCACGGCCTACAATCCGAACCTCGGCTCGGCGATCTCCCTCGTGCTGATGGTGCTCATTCTCATCTGCATGGGAATCATGAACGAGTTTGACGACGGGGAGTCGCAGGGAGGAGGGATGCTGCTGTGAAGAAGGCTGTTTCGCGCGTCTACATGGCGCTTGTCTTCCTGTTTCTCTACGCGCCGATTCTGGTGCTCGTCGTCTTCTCCTTCAACGACACCGACACCAAGAGCCGCACCGTCTGGTCGGGCTTCTCGCTGCGCTGGTACGAGATGCTCTTTGAGGACAGGATGCTTCTCGAAGCGCTGCGCAATACGCTGATCATCGCCGTGTGCGCCGCCGTCGGAGCGACGGTGCTCGGCACCGTGGCGGCGGTCGGCATCCACTCGATGAAGTCGTGGCGCAGGAAACTCGTGATGAACATCACGAACCTGCCGATGCTCAACCCGGAGATTGTGACGGGCGTCTCCCTGATGCTCCTGATGGTCTTCGTCGCGAACCTGTTCGGCGTGACGCTCGGCATCGTCTCGATCATCCTCGCGCACATCACGTTCTGCCTGCCGTATGTGATACTTTCCATCCTGCCGAAGCTCGGGCAGATGGATCCGCACCTCTACGAGGCGGCGCAGGACCTCGGCTGCACGCCGGTGCGCTCCTTCTTCAAGGTGGTGCTGCCGGAAATCCTCTCCGGCGTCGTCACCGGCATGGTGATGGCGTTCACGCTCTCGCTCGACGACTTCATCATCAGCTACTTCTGCAGCGGCACGACGCAGACGCTGCCCGTCTTCATCTATTCCATGACGAAAAAGCGCGTGAGCCCGGAGATCAACGCCCTCTCGACGCTGCTGTTCGCCGTGATTCTCGTGCTTCTCCTCATCATCAACATCCGCCAGGGCAAGATGGGGAAGAAGGCGGCGAAGGAGGCGAACGTATGAGGCGGAAAACGAAGCTTGCCGCCCTTTTCCTCGCCGCGCTCCTGCCGTGCGCCGGAGCTCCTGTCTTCGCGGCGGAGGAGACGGAGGAGGCCGTCCCCCTCACGGGCGAGAAGATTTACGTCTACAACTGGGGCGAGTACATCGCCGACGGCACGGACGGCTCCCTCGACGTCAACGCGGAGTTCACCCGCCGCACCGGCATCGAGGTCGACTACAGCACCTTCGACACGAACGAATCGCTCTACTCGAAGCTCGTCAGCGGCGGCGCGAGCTACGACGTCATCATCCCGTCGGACTACATGGTCTCCCGCATGATCAACGAGGGGATGCTCGAAAAGCTCAATTTCGACAACATCCCGAATTTCCGGTACATCGACGAGGAATACCGCAACATGGGCTACGACCCCACGAACGAGTATTCCGTCCCGTACACCTGGGGGCTCGTCGGCATCTTCTACAACAAGCAGTATGTGACGGAGGAGATCGACAGCTGGGACATCCTCTGGGAGGAGAAGTACGCCGGGAAAATCCTGATGTTTGACAATCCGCGCGACGCGTTCGGCATCGCGCAGAAGCGACTCAGCTTCTCCTTCAACTCCACCGACGAGGACGAATGGATTCAGGCCGCCGTTCTCTTAAAGGAGCAGAAGCCGCTTCTCCAGATGTATGTGATGGATCAGATCTTCGACAAGATGGAGAGCGGCGAGGCGTGGCTGGCGCCGTACTACGCGGGCGACGCCGCGGTGCTCGTCGAGTCCAACGAGAACATCGGCTTCGTGATTCCCACGGAGCAGGGGACGAACTTCTTCGTCGACGCCATGTGCATCCCGAAGGGCTGCCGCAACAAGAGCGGGGCGGAGGCGTACATCAACTTCCTCTGCGACCCGGAGATCGCCGCGGCCAACATGGAGTACATCGGCTATTCGACGCCGGAATCCGCCGCGAAGGAGCTTCTGCCCGAGGAGGTCGTGAACAACCCGATCTACTACCCGCCGGAGGAGGTCATCGCCAATTCCGAGGTCTTCGTCGACCTGCCGCAGGAGACGGCGCTCCAGCTCGACGCGCTCTGGGCCGAGGTCAAGATGGGCGGCCCGGGCGACTCGATGACGCTGATTCTCACGCTGGCCGGCTTTTTCCTGCTGTACGTCGCCGTAGTCGTCTATAAGAAATGGAAGCGCAAACGGGAGCTTTAAAAGGAGGAGTCAGCCTTGAAGGAACGCATTGTGATTCAGTCGGCGCGGTGCCGGGCGGAGATTGCCTGGCTCGGCGCGCAGCTTGAGAGCCTCAAAAACGCGGAGGGGCTCGAATACCTCTGGCAGCGCGACCCGCAGTGGTGGGGCGGCTGCGCGCCCGTCCTGTTCCCGATGGTCGGCGCGCTGCGCAAGGGGCGCACCGTCATCGGCGGGCGCATCTACGAAATGCCGCAGCACGGCCTTGCGCGCCGCCGCGAGTTCTCGCTGCTCTCCCACACGGAGAGCGAGGCTGTCTTCTCGCTGCGCGCCGACGAGCTGACGAAGAAGCAGTACCCCTTCGACTTCGAGCTGCAGATCGCGTACCGCGCCGAGGGCGCGTCGCTCGCCACCGTCTATCGCGTGATGAACCGCGGCGAAGTTCCGATGCCGTACGCCGTCGGCGGGCACCCTGCCTTCAACGTGCCGCTGTGCGAGGGGGAGCGCTTTGAGGACTATACCGTCGAGTTCGAGAAGGAGGAGACGGCCTCCTGCCCCGCGATTGTGATGGGCGAAGGATTGATCGATCCCTCCCGCATGACGCCGCGCCTGACGGGCACGAGCGTCATTCCGCTGACGCACAGCCTCTTTTACGGGGACGCCCTCGTCTTCGAGGGACTCAGGTCGAAGAAGGTGACGCTGCGCGGCAAGGCGGGCCGCGGCCTGACGATGGACTTCTCGTCCTTCCCGATGCTCGGCGTGTGGTCCGCGGTGAACGACGGCCCCTTCGTCGCGCTCGAGCCGTGGTGCGGCTGCGCCACGCGCACCGATGAGAACGATGAGTTTGCCGAGAAGCGCTGGATGCGCACCCTCCCGCCCGGACAGTCGGAGGAGTTCTGCTATACGGTTACGATTTTCTGAGTGTGGGCGGGGGATGGGCTTGGCGCGGGAAAGGGATTTTCTGCGCCGCCGGTCGGGGGAAGGCGCTGCGTCTGTTTTTGCAACACCGCTTGGGGCGGTGCTGCCTGAATTTCAATTTGCCGGTTGCGTCCCGGCAAATTAAAATTCAGCTGCTCGAGGTGGGGCTTCGCATACTATTTTTAGGGCTCCGCCCCAAACCCCGCAGCCTTTTGAAAAAGGCTGGCAGAAAACTGCTTTTTGCCCTTTTTCAGCTTATGCCATAACCTTGCCGCCCGCCTGCCGGGCGGCATTTTTCTTTCCTCACACAATCCCCTTCTCCCGCGTAGTATGGAAAAAGGGGGGGAGAGAGATGAGGAGATACCGCCGCCGCGCCGAGGGGAGGCTCCTGCGCGTCAGGCTCGTTCTCGCCGCGCTTCTGTTCGTCCTCCTCGCCGCGTGGGTCGATTCCCGGCTCGAGCCCGTGGTGCAGGACCTGACGGCGAACGAGGCGAAGGCGCGGGCCGTGCAGCTCGTCAGCGAGGCCGTGGAGAAGAGCCTCGCCGGGCAGGAGGAGCCCGTCTCCGCCATGGTGAGCATCCAGTACGCCGAGTCCGGGGAGATCGCCTCCCTCACGACCGATATGGCGCAGCTCAACGTTCTCAAAAGCAGACTCCTTGCCGGGGTGCAGCAGGAGCTCGGCGAGAGCGTGCACATCGACCTCGGCGTCCCCGTCGGCACGCTGCTCGGCGGCGGGCTGCTCCACGGGCGCGGGCCGGAGGTGCCGGTGCGCGTCACCCTCTCCGGAAACGTCGAGGCCGAGTTTGAGAGCGAGTTCACGTCCGCCGGCATCAACCAGACGAAGCATACCGTCGTCCTGCGCGTCAAAACGACCGTCTACACCTTCCTCGCCGGAAAGCAGGGCTCCGCCGAGGTGGAGACGTCCGTCCCCGTCGCCGAGACGGTGATTGTCGGTCAGGTGCCGGAGCTGATGGCGAACGTGCAGTCAAAATAGGGGAAAAGCATACGGTTTCTATACGGTTTCTTTACAATTCGGAAATAATCAAAACGGGAGTCTTTCGCGGAAAAACCGCGCAGGACTCCCGTTTTTTCTCCTTTTCGCTCGGCCTCGGCCGGAAAAGAAATGTAAAGAAACCGCAAAAAGCTTTTACACAGTCTTTACGGCAGCGGGAAAGAGAACTTTACAAAGGATCGGTATACTTAGACGTGTAAGTGAGAAAAAGAAAAGAACAAAGAACAGGAGAAATGAAGTATGAAAAAAAGTGTGAGTTTGCTGCTTGCCGCCGTTCTGTGCACCGGTCTGTTTGCCGGCTGCGCGGGCACCGAGACCGCGTCCTCCACCGCCGGGGCTTCCTCGCAGGAGGCCGCTTCCCAGACGGAGGAGTCCAGGGCTGAGGCGTCCGAGGGCGGCGAGACCGTCGATCTGAGCGGCACCGTTTCCACGAACGGCTCCACCTCCATGGAGGAGGTCATGATGGGCCTGACGGAGTACTTCAAGGAGAAATATCCGAACATCACCGTCACCTACGACCCCACGGGCTCCGGCACCGGCATCCAGCAGGCGACCGCCGGCAGCTGCGACATCGGCCTTTCGAGCCGCGCGCTGAAGCAGGAGGAGCTTGACGGCGGCCTGACCGAGACGGTCGTCGCGAAGGACGGCATCGCGATTGTCGTGAACAAGGAGAACACGGTCGCGGAGCTGACGGTCGAGCAGATTACGAAGATTGCCACCGGCGAGATTGCGAACTGGAGCGAGGTCGGCGGCCCCGACATGGAGATCGCCTTCATCGGACGTGAGGCCGGCTCCGGCACCCGCGGCGCCTTTGAGGAGCTGACCGGCACGGAGGACGCCTGCAGCTATGCGCAGGAGCTCACCTCCACCGGCGCTGTACGCACCGCCGTTTCCACCACCCCCGGCGCCATCGGCTACATTTCCCTGTCCTCCCTTGACGATTCCGTGACCGCCCTCAAGGTGAAGGCCGACGACGCTTCCCCGGCGGTCGAGTGCACCGAGGAGACCGTTCTCGACGGCAGCTACGCCATCCAGCGCCCCTTCGTGTTCGCCACGAAGTCCGACGCCGCCCTCAGCGAGGCCGCCCAGGCGTTCTATGACTTCGCCCTGAGCGAGGAGGCTGCCGAAATCTACACCGAGGCCGGCGTCGTTCCTGCCAACTGAATGAAAGTCCCCCCTGTCATCCAGAAATCCTGAAGAGGAGTGCATTTCGTTGAAGCGTATTCCCAAGGGAGAGGGGCAGACCGGCATCGCGCCGAAGACGAAAAGCATCCGCGCAGCGTTTGAGAAGGGAATGAACGTCCTGTTCTTCCTCTGCGGCGCCGTCGCGGTGCTTTTTGTTCTGTTCATCTCCGTCTATCTGATTGTATCGGGCATTCCGGCTATCCGGGAGATCGGCCTTGCCGACTTCCTGTTCGGACAGGTCTGGAAATCGACCGCGAAGGAGCCGCAGTTCGGCATCCTGCCCTTTATCCTGACGTCCGTGTACGGCACGGCGGGCGCGATTGTCGTCGGCGTCCCGATCGGCTTTCTCACGGCGGTTTATCTCTCGAAGGCGGCCAGCCCGAAGATTGCCGCCGTCATCCGTACGGCGGTGGAGCTGCTCTCCGGCATCCCGTCCGTCGTCTACGGCCTCATCGGCATGACGATTCTCGTCCCCGCCATCCGGACGGCCTTCGGCCTCTCCTCGGGCGCGACGCTGCTCGCGGCCATCGTCGTCCTCGCCATTATGGTGCTGCCCTACATCATCAGCGTTTCCGAGACGGCTCTCTGCGCCGTCCCGAAGGAGTATGAGGAGGGCTCGCTCGCCCTCGGCGCGACGGAGATGGAAACCTACTTCCGCGTCTCCGTCCCGGCGGCCTCGAGCGGCATCGCCGCGGCCGTCGTCCTCGGCGTCGGCCGCGCGATCGGCGAGGCGATGGCCGTCATGATGGTGGCCGGAAACGTCGCGAATATGCCCTCTCTGCTCGAGAGCGTGCGCTTCCTGACGACGGCGGTCGCCTCGGAAATGTCGTATTCCGCCGGACTGCAGCGGCAGGCGCTGTTCTCCATCGCTCTCGTCCTCTTCCTGTTCATCATGATGATCAACGCCGTGCTGGCGATCCTTCTCAAGAAGGGCAAGAAGAGCTGAGAAGGAAAGGAGAAGAACGATTCATGGAACATAAATCCCTCAGACGCACCGTCTACGACAGGACCATGCGCATTCTGATTCGCGTCTGCGCCGCCCTGACCTGTCTTCTGCTGGCCTTTCTGATTGGCTATATCTTTGTCAACGGCATTCCGAACATCACCTGGCAGCTCCTCTCCACGGAGCCGAGCTTCCGCAGCGACACCATCGGCATCCTGCCGAACCTTGTGAACACCCTCGTTCTGATTCTCGGCACGCTGCTGATTGTCCTCCCGCTCGGCGCGGGGGCGGCGATTTATCTGACGGAATACGCGCAGAACCGGCGCGTCGTCGCGGCGATTGAGTTCGCGGCGGAGACGCTCTCCGGCATCCCGTCGATTCTGTTCGGCCTCGTCGGGATGCTCTTTTTCACGGAGCTCCTCGGCTGGGGCGGCAGCATCCGCGCCGGCATCATGACGATGGTCATTATGGTGCTGCCGACCATCATCCGCACGACGCAGGAGAGCCTCAAGTCCGTCCCGCAGAGCTACCGCGAGGCGTCGCTCGGCCTCGGCAGCGGCAAATGGCACATGATCCGCACGGCGGTCCTGCCGAGCTCCGTCGACGGCATCGTCACCGGCTACATTCTGGCCATCGGCAGAATCCTCGGAGAATCGGCCGCCCTCCTGTTTACGGCGGGCAGCGCCTCGATTCTCTCCTCCAATCTTCTGCAGACGATCAACTCCTCCGGCGGCACGCTGTCGGTGGCGCTCTATATGTATGTCTCCGAGCGCGGCGAGCTCGAGGTCGGCTTTGCCATCGCGGCCATCCTGATGTTCCTCGCCCTCCTGCTCAACCTCACTGCGAAGGTTGCCGGGAAGAAGCTCAAACGATAACGGAAGGTGAAACAATGCAAGCAGGCACGATTATTTCCGCACAGGATCTTGATTTGTATTACGGCGAAAACCAGGCGCTCAAAAAGATCACCATGGATATCCCCGAGCGTCAGGTGACGGCGCTCATCGGCCCGTCCGGCTGCGGCAAGTCCACGTTCCTCAAGACGCTCAACCGCATGAACGATCTCGTCCCCAACGTCAGAATCGAGGGGACGATCACCTATCGCGGGCAGGACATCTATATGCCGAAGCTCGACGTGACCTGGCTCAGACGCCACGTCGGCATGGTGTTCCAGAAGCCGAACCCGTTCCCGATGAGCATTTACGACAACATCGCGTACGGACCGCGCACGCACGGCATCCGCAACAAGCGCCAGCTCGACGAAATTGTCGAGCGCTCCCTGCGCGGCGCCGCCATCTGGGACGAGGTCTCCGATCGGCTCAAAAAGCCGGCGCTCTCGCTCTCCGGCGGCCAGCAGCAGCGCATCTGCATCGCCCGCGCCCTCGCCGTCGAGCCGGACGTCCTGCTCATGGACGAGGCCACCAGCGCCCTCGACCCCATCTCCACCTCGAAGATCGAGGATCTGATTGCGGAGCTGAAAAAGCAGTACACCATCGTCATCGTCACGCACAATATGCAGCAGGCCGTCCGTATCTCCGACAGGTGCGCGTTCTTCCTCCTCGGCCAGCTCGTGGAATTCGGCGAGACGACACAGCTGTTCTCCACGCCGAAGGACAAGAGAACAGAGGAATACATCACCGGCCGGTTCGGCTGATACAGGAGGGTTTCCTTTCGATGAGAAATGAGTTTAACGCGGAGCTCCGTGAGCTCGGGATGCTTCTGACGGATATGGCCTCCGTGGCGGAGGAGGCCATCGACCTCGTCACGGCCTCCCTCGACCCCGCAAAGCAGGGCAGCGCGCAGGAAGCGCTCTCCCTCACGAAAAATATGGACCAGATGGAGCGCGAGATTGAGAACCGCTGCGTCAAGCTGCTTTTGAAGCAGCAGCCCGTCGCGCGCGACCTGCGCGTCATCTCCGCCGCCATGAAAATGGTCACCGACCTGCAGCGCATCGGCGACCAGTGCGCCAACATCGCCGAGACGTCGCGCTTCCTCACCGCGCGCGGCGAGTCGCCGAAGCTCGAAAAAATCCGCTCGATGTCGGTGCGCTCCGGCGCGATGGTCAAGCAGGCCATCGCCGCCTATGTGGCGAACGACCTCGAGGCGGCTGACCGTGTCGTTCGCCTCGACGACGAGGTCGACGCCCTGTTCCTCGAGGTGAAGGGCGAGCTCGTCGACCTCATCGCCGGCAACCGCAGGGAGGCCGACCAGGCGATCGACCTTCTGATGACCGCGAAGTACCTCGAGCGCATCGCCGACCATGCCGTGAACATCGCGCAGTGGGCGATCTACTGCGTCACCGGCGAGATTCAGCCGACGAACTGAGCGCCCGCGGGAGCCTCCCCGGATCCGCCGCCCGTGAAAAGCGCGCGTTTCCTCTCCGGGAAGGCTTGCCCGCTCAGCGAAAAACACGCCTTTGCCGCTCAAAAAAGCTTGCTTTTTGCGGGCAAAGGTACGCCTTTTCACGAGAATGAGCTTGCACATTGAGAGAAAAGGCACGCCTTCCCGTCATCTTTCTCTTGTATATCCGCGCAAGGTGGTATATGATAGGGATGGTCCCTTCGGCCGCGCGCTTTTCCGCCCCGGCAATCGCCGCGCCCGAAGGAAAACGGAGAGAGAGGACGAACCGTTCATGTCAAAATTTATTGTCGTGGTCGAGGATGACGAGAGCATCCGGGAAATGCTGCGGTATTATTTTCAGTCTGTGGGGTATGAGGTGCACGCCTACGAGTCCGGCGAAAGCCTCTTCGAGGCGGAGGACTGGGCCGAGTGTCCCGTCCTGTGCATTCTGGACGTGATGCTTCCGGGTATCGACGGCCTCGAGATCCTCAAGCGGCTGCGCAGCGGCAAGGCGACGGCCGAGGTGCCCGTCATCATGCTGACGGCGCGCAGCTCGGAGATCGACCGGGTGACGGGCCTCGAGAGCGGCGCGGACGACTACGTCGTCAAGCCGTTCGGCATCATGGAGCTGCAGGCCCGTGTGAAGGCTGTGCTCCGCCGCGTCCACCGCGAGGACAAGCAGACGATCGTCTGCGGCACGCTCTGCGTCGACCCAGCCGCGCGCGAGGTGACGCAGAACGGGGAGAAGGTGGAGCTGACCTACAAGGAGTTCGAGCTCCTTCGCCTTTTGGCCGCGCACCGCGGCGTCGCGTTCTCGCGCGACGATATCCTGCAGACGGTGTGGGGCTACGATTACACGGGCGAGACGCGCACCGTCGATATGCACGTTAAGGCGCTGCGCCAGAAGCTGGGAGACGAGCTCATCTCCACCGTCCGCGGCGTCGGCTATAAAATGAACTGATGCGAAGGACCGCGGCCCGGATCACCGGCCACGGTCTCTTTTCCGTTTAGGAGGGTTTCTCTTTGAAAAAACGCGTGTTTTGGGCTCTGATTCTGATGGCGGGCGGCGCTCTCGTCCTGTTCGGCTCGCTCGCGGCCGTCTTCATGCGGCTGAACAGCTGGCAGCTCGTTCTGCTCGTGATTTTTCTCGTCCTCTCCGGCGGCGTGAGCACGCAGGCCGCGCAGGCCATCGCGTCGAGGACGGCGTCAAAGCTCTCCGATCCGCTCAGGACGGTCGAGCGCGCCGTGCACCGCCTTTCCGCCGGGGAAGGTCTCGGCGAAGGCTGGGACGAGCCGCTCCCGCCGGAGTACGATTCGCTCGTCCGCGCCTTCGAGAAGCTGCAGACGAAGATCGGCGTCCTCACGGCGGACCGCGACAAGGTCAGCCTGATTCTCGACTGCATGGACGAGGGCGTCGTCCTCCTCGACGAGCGGGCGGAGATTCTCGTCAGCAACCGCGCCGCGCGCAAGCTGTTCCATCTGCCGGACGACGATGAGAACGTCGAGCTCACGGCCTACATCCGCAGCCGCCGCCTCAAGGAGGCGCTCGCGGAGCTGCAGCGCAGCCGCAAATCCGTCGTGCTCGACATGGAGCATCCGAGAAGAAAGGGGAGGAGCCTGCGCTTTTTCCTCACGCCGGTGGCGCGTCAGGAGTACGAGGGGCAGCCTGTCGGCACGTCCATCCTGATTTCGGACGTCACAGAGCTCAGGAGGGCGGAGGGCATCCGCTCCGAGTTCACGGCGAACGTCTCCCATGAGCTCAAGACGCCGCTGACGAGCATCAAGGGCTTCACCGACATTCTCTCCTCCGGGATGACCGTCTCCCCGGAGGATCAGCAGCGCTTCCTCACGATGATCAGCGTGGAGGTCGACCGCCTGATTGACCTCATCAACGACATTCTCAAGATCTCCGAGCTCGAGAGCGTCGCCATCGCCCAGTGTGAGGAGAGGTCCGACGTGCAGGCCGCCGCCTCGGAGGTCGCCGCCTTCCTCGCGCCCGTCGCCGAGAAGGCGCGGGTGACGCTTTCCGTGGAGGGCGGCCGGGAGGGCGCGCTGATTCCGTACGGCCGCCTCAAGGAGCTGCTGCTGAACCTGATGGAGAACGGCGTGAAGTACAACGAGCCCGGCGGCAGCGTCACCGCCTCCGTCGGCGCCGAGGAGGAGTTCGTCAAAATCACCGTGTCCGATACGGGCATCGGCATCCCGGAGGAGAGCCGGAGCCGCGTCTTTGAGCGCTTCTACCGCGTCGAGAAGGGGCGCGCCCGCAAGAACGGCGGCACCGGCCTCGGCCTCGCCATCGTGAAGCATATCGCCGTCCTCTACGGCGGCAGGGTGACGCTCGAGAGCGAGCCGGGGAAGGGCTCCATTTTCACCGTCTGGCTGCCGCGCGCGGAGCTCGAGGCGGACGCTTCCTGACACGAGCCGTTTTTCCGGCGGCAGTTTTTCGGAAACAGGGAAGAAAATCGCGGATCGAAGGCGTTTCCTGTTGCCATTGCTTCCGATTCGTGATACGATAATAGAACCTTCCCGCCGAAGCCGGAAGAGGGAGCGGGAGACGTGAAAATGAATGGAGGCTGGATCATTGAAGCAGGACATGATTGTAATCCTCGATCTGGGAAGCACGGAGAACGCGCGGGTCGCGCGCGCGGTGCGTGCGCTGGGCGTGTACAGCGAGATTTACCCGCATGACACGACGCTCGAGCAGCTGCGCGCCCTTCCGAACGTCAAGGGTCTGATTCTCAGCGGCGGCGAAAACCGCGTGGTGGACGGCGTCGAGATCGACGTCCCGGCGGACGTCGCGTCGTCCGATTTCCCGAAGCTGACGGTCAATCACCCGAAGGCCGCCGCAGAGGACGCCCCGGCCTGGCCGCAGGACGATGAGGCGCTCGCCTCGCTGCTCTCCGATTTCGTGTTCGGCAAGTGCGGCGCGGAGCGCAACTGGTGCATGAAGAACTTCATCGACGACCAGATTGAGCTGATTCGCCGTCAGGTCGGCGACAAGAAGGTGCTGCTCGCGCTCTCCGGCGGCGTCGATTCCTCCGTCGTCGCGGCGCTCCTCATCCGCGCCATCGGCAGCCAGCTGACCTGCGTGCACGTCAACCACGGCCTCCTGCGCAAGGGCGAGCCCGAGCAGGTGGTGCAGGTGTTCCGCCATGAGCTCGGCGCGAACCTGATCTATGTGGATGCGGTCGACCGCTTCCTCGACAAGCTCGCCGGCGTCAGTGAGCCGGAGCAGAAGCGCAAGATCATCGGCGCGGAGTTCATCCGCGTCTTCGAGGAGGAGGCCAGAAAGCTCGACGGCATCGACTTTCTCGCCCAGGGCACCATTTATCCCGACATCATCGAGAGCGGCACGAAGACGGCCAAGGCCGTCAAGGCGCACCACAACGTCGGCGGTCTGCCGGACGACCTCAAGTTCGAGCTCGTCGAGCCGCTCAAGATGCTCTTCAAGGACGAGGTCCGCGCCTGCGGCAAGGAGCTCGGCCTGCCCGACTCGATGGTCTACCGCCAGCCGTTCCCGGGCCCCGGCCTCGGCGTGCGCTGCCTCGGCGCCATCACCCGCGACCGCCTCGAGGCTGTCCGCGAGTCCGACGCCATTCTCCGCGAGGAGTTCGCGAAGGCCGGCCTTGAGGGCAAGGTCTGGCAGTACTTCACGATTGTGCCCGACTTCAAGTCTGTCGGCGTCCGCGACAACGCCCGCTCCTTCGAGTGGCCGGTTATCCTGCGCGCGGTCAACACCGTCGACGCCATGACCGCCACCGTCGAGCCGCTCGAATTCGCCCTCCTGCAGAAAATCACCGCCCGCATCGTCAGCGAGGTCCCCGGCGTCAACCGCGTCCTCTACGACCTCACCCCAAAGCCCTGCGGGACGATTGAGTGGGAATAACCCCCAATCCTCCTATATATTATCATTCAATCCCCCGGCAGAGCTGGGGGATTTTTTGTTGAGAAATCAAAAAAGCGTTCTTTGGAAGGTTTGCCCATTTACAATAAGAAAGAATGCATATATAATATTTCTGTA
>CALWIH010000062.1 GCA_944380675.1 uncultured Clostridia bacterium
CGGGCTGCCAGCGCGATCCAGCCCTTCTCCTCTCTGCGCGCCAAAAGCTCGAAGCGGTCCCGGATCGCCGCGAGCACCTCGTCCTCCCGGGTGTCGATGATGCCGCTCATCAGGTAGACGGCGCCGGGCTTTAAGAAGCGCTCGACGTCCTTCGTCAGCCGGATGATGACGTCCGCCACAATGTTCGCGACGACAATGTCAAACGTCCCCGATACCTTGTCCGTCAGGTCGCCGCACAGGGCGGTGAAGCGGTCCTCCACATGGTTGAGCGCGGCGTTGTCGCGGGCCGTCTTCACGGCGAGCTCATCGATGTCCACTCCCACGGCGGAGCCTGCCCCGAGCAGCAGCGCCGCCACCGAGAGAATGCCGCTGCCGCAGCCGACGTCGAGCACCGTCTCGCCCGGGCGCACATAGTCCTCGAGCAGCTCCATGCACAGGCGCGTCGTCTCGTGCGTGCCGGTGCCGAAGGCGAGGCCGGGGTCGAGGTCGAGAACGACGCGGCTCTCCGCGATGCCGGAGTCGAGCGACTCCCACGTCGGGCGGATGAGCAGCCGGTTCCCGACCGGGATCGGCTTGAAGTATTTCTTCCAGTTGTTGATCCAGTCCTCCTCGGCGCACGAGGCGGTCTCGATGCTGTGGGCGACGCCCTCGGCCTGATACCGCTCGCGCAGGAAGGACACGGCCTCGGCGGGGTTCTCCTCGGGACTGATGTAGACGTGCACGACGCCCTTCGTCCTGTCCTTCCGCAGAAGCTCCTCGTCGATGAGGTCGATGTGCGCGATCTCCCACGCCTCCTCCTCGAGGTGCGAGTAGTCCTCCACATAGATGCCGTACGGGACGACCATCTGCGCAATGTCGCCGGCGCGGTCGACGTCCCTGGCCTCCACTGTGATTTTAATTTCAGTCCATTCCATGTCGGTACGATCCTTTCTGACGCGTGTCTGTCTGCCGGGGAACGGGACGCGTCCGGCGTCCGCGTTTGCCCGGCGGCGTTTCGCTTCCCTGCCCGCTGAGGGGATTTTCCTTATTATACCGCATTTTCCCCGCCGAGGATAGACTTATTTTCGGCTCCCGCGAATAGGAATAGGGGAAGGGAGAGTGAGGCGTGATGGCGAAAGGGACGTTTCTGCGCGGCGCGGCGGCGCTCGCGGGCGGGACGATCGTGCTGCGGCTGAGCGGAATTTTGTTCCGCTCCTACCTGTGCGCGCGAATCGGAGACGCCGGGATGGGGCTGTACCAGCTCGTGTTCTCGATCTTCGCCCTCGCCGTCACGGCCTGCACCTCCGGACTCGGCCTCGCGGTGACGCGCCTCTCGGCGGAGGGCGGCGGGGCGCTCGCGACGCTGCGGCGCTGCGTGCTGCTCGCGCTCGGGGCGAGCCTTTTCGCGTGCGGCGTGCTGTGGGCGTGCGCGGAGCCGCTCGGCGCGGGCGTCCTCGGCAGCGAGCTGGCCGTCGCCCCGCTGCGATACCTCGCGTGCGGGCTGCCGTTTATGGCGTGCTGCGCCTGCCTCAAGGGCTGGTTCCTCGCGGAGGAGCGCGCCGCCGTCCCCGCGGCGGCGGATATTCTCGAGCAGGCCGTCTCCATCGGGGCGGGGATTGGGCTCATGAACGTCCTGCCGCCGCTCGAGGCGCTCATGCTCGGCTCAGCGCTCGGGGAGGTTTCGTCGTTCTCGCTCACGGGACTGTGCTTTTTGTTCTTTTCGCGGGGAAAGAAGCGCAGCTCGCCCGCGCCGCTGCGCGCCATTCTGCGCATCGCCGTCCCGGTGGTGAGCGGCTCGTTCTCGCGCAGCGCGCTGAGCAGCCTCGAGAACGTGCTCGTCCCGCGCGGATTCCGGCTCAACGGATCGGCATACGAGACGTCGCTCTCGCAGTACGGGCAGATGCAGGGCGTCGCGATGCCGATCCTCCTGTTCCCCGCCGCGCTCGTGACCTCGGCGTGCCAGCTGCTCGTCCCGAGGCTCGCCGCGGCAGCCGCGCGCGGAGACCGGCGGGCCATCCGGCGGACGGCGGAGCGCGCCATCCGGCTGACGCTCACGTTCTCCTTCTTTGTGACGACGCTCCTCATCGTGTTCGCCGACCCGCTGTGCCGCTTTTTCTTTCACAGCGCGGAGGCGGGCAACCTTCTGCGCATCATGGCGCCGATCGTCCCGCTGTGGTACGTCGACAGCGTCGTCGACGGGATGCTCAAGGGGCTTGATCAGCAGCTGTTCGCGTTCCGCTGCAACCTCGCCGACTCGCTGTTGCGCGTGGCGGCGGTCGCGGTGCTGCTGCCGCTCTGGGGGATGGCCGGGTACGCCGCCGTCCTCTTTCTCAGCGAAATATTCAACGCTTCGCTTTCCGTGTACCGGCTTTTGCGCGTCACAAGGCTCGAGGCCGACCCTGTCGCCTGGGTGGTGCTGCCCGCCGTGGCGGCGGCGCTCCTGTATTATCTGCTCTCTCTGCTGCAAATCGCCGCCTGAGCCGGTTGCGGGGATGAGCGCGCTGTGCTACAATAATCAAAAAATCCTGCGGCTGCCGCAGAAGGGAGGAAAACCGCGATGACCCATCTCGTCCGGATGTTCCTGTATTTTCTCTGTTATTCCTCAGTGGGATGGCTGTGCGAAAGCATTTACTGCTCTGTTCCGAAAAGGCGGTGGATCAACCGCGGGTTCCTGTTCGGCCCCGTCTGCCCCGTGTACGGCGTGGGAGCGCTGCTCGCCGCCGCGCTGCTCTCGCCGATCGCGTGGTCGCTCCCGCTGCTGTTTCTCTGCGGAGCCGTACTCATGAGCATCGTCGAATATGTGACCGGCTGGCTGCTCGAGACACTGTTTCACGCGAAATGGTGGGATTACTCCGACAAAAAATGGAATCTGCACGGCCGCGTCTGCCTGCAAAATTCCATCCTGTTCGGGCTGATGTGCGTCGTCCTCGTGCGGTGGATGCACCCGCTGATCGCCGGATGGCTTGAAAAAATACCGGAGGTCTGGCTTTTGCCGGCGGGCGGCGCGCTGTTCGCCCTGTTTGCCGCCGACGTCGTGTTCTCGGTGCGCGGAGCGCTGCAGCTGCGCGGCAAGCTCGACGCGATGCAGGAGATTCTCGACGAGATCCGCGAGCGGACGGAGTCGGCTCTGGCGGAGCAGCGGCAGGCCGTGCGCCTCGCCGTCGACAGCCTCGGCCAAAGGGCGCAGGCCGGGCGCGAGGAGGCGCTCGAACGGCTGCATGAGCGGCAGGCACGGCTCGAGGAAAACGTGCGCGGGGCGCAGCGCCGCCTGCTCGCCGCCTTCCCGACGATGCGCACGCGCCGCGGGAGAGAGGCGCTCGCCCGCCTGCGGGAGGCCGCGGAGGCGCGCCGCAAACGGGCAAAGCGCGGCAGGGACGAGACGTTTGGGCATAGGTGACAGGAATTCCGCCGGGCGGCGGAGAAAAGTCTGTCACAAAAAAGATTTTCAAATTTCGTCATTTATGCTATACTATATCTTTAGCGGATAAAGGAAAAATACGCCGGAAAGGACGAAAAACAGGCGCCGGAAGCGGCCCTGTCCCCGGCTGGCATCCCGCCGCGCAGCCGCGCGGGACGGGAGCGAATCGAGAAGAAACATGGCGCTTCGCCGCGCCGCGGAATCGTCGAAGGGAAGAGGTACCAGCAGTATGGACGTCAGATCGGATATCAGAAACATCGCCATTATCGCGCACGTTGACCACGGCAAGACGACGCTCGTCGATCAGCTTTTACGGCAGAGCGGCATTTTCCGAAGCAACGAGGCGGTGGCCGAGCGCGTCATGGACTCGAACGACCTCGAGCGGGAGCGCGGCATTACCATTCTGTCGAAAAACACTGCCGTGACGTATGACGGCGTCAAGATCAACATCGTGGACACGCCCGGCCACGCCGACTTCGGCGGCGAGGTGGAGCGCATCCTGATGATGGTCGACGGCGTGCTGCTGCTCGTCGACGCGTTCGAGGGCTGTATGCCGCAGACGCGCTTCGTGCTCAAGAAGGCGCTCGGCCTCGGCAAGAAGCCGGTTGTCGTCGTCAATAAGGTCGATCGCCCCGGCGCGCGTCCGCTTGAGGTCGTGGACGAGGTGCTCGACCTGTTCATCGAGCTCGGCGCGAACGACGATCAGCTTGAGTTCCCGGTGGTGTACGCCTCGGGCCGCGACGGCTACGCGAGCACCGACCCGAACGTCCCCGGCACGGACATGAAGCCGCTCTTTGAGATGATCCTGCGCGAGGTGCCCGCGCCGCAGGGCGACCGGAACAGCCCGGCGCAGATCCTCTTCTCCAATATCGACCACGACGATTACGTCGGGCGCATCGGCATCGGCCGCGTCGAGCGCGGCGAGGTCAAGGACGGCCAGTCGATGGTGCTGTGCTGCCGCGACGGCTCGACAAAGAACGTGAAGATCGGCAAGCTCTACCAGTTCGAGGGGCTGCGCCGCGTGGAGGTGGAGTCCGCCGCGCTGGGCGACCTTGTGGCGGTGTCGGGCTTCACGGAGCTGAACATCGGCGAGACGGCGTGCGCGCCGGACTGCGTGGAGGCGCTGCCGTTTGTCAAGATTGACGAGCCGACCGTCTCGATGCTGTTCATGGTCAACAACAGCCCGTTCGCGGGCCGCGAGGGCAAGTACGTCACGAGCCGCAACCTGCGCGACCGCCTGTTCAAGGAGGTCGAGACGAACGTCGCGATGCGCGTGGAGGAGACGGACTCGCCCGACACCTTCAAGGTTTCCGGCCGCGGCGAGCTGCACCTGTCGATCCTCATCGAGCAGATGCGCCGCCAGAATTACGAGTTTCAGGTCTCGAGCCCGCGCGTCATCTACAAGGAGATCGACGGCAAGCGGTACGAGCCGATTGAGCTTCTGATGATCGAGGTGCCGGACGCGTACGTCGGCGCGGTGATGGAGAAGCTCGGCGGCAGAAAGGCCGAGATGATCAACATGGGCACGCGCGACACGGGCGTGACGCACCTTGAATTCAAGATCCCGGCGCGCGGCCTGATGGGCTACCGCCAGGAGTTTTTGACGGACACGAACGGCAACGGCATCATGAACAACGTGTTTGACGATTACGAGCCGTACAAGGGAGACATCCCGGAGCGCCCGCAGGGCTCGCTCGTCGCGCACGAGACGGGCGAGACGACCGGCTACGGCCTGTGGTACGCGCAGGACAGAGGCCGTCTGTTCATCGGGCCGGGCGTCGAGGTCTACGAGGGCATGATTGTCGGCGTGAGCCCGAAGTCTGACGACATCACCGTGAACGTCTGCAAGAAGAAGCACGTCACGAACACGCGCGCTTCCGGCTCCGACGAGGCGCTCAAGCTCACCCCGCCGACGGTGCTCAGCCTCGAGCAGTGCCTGGAGTTCATCAAGAACGACGAGCTCGTCGAGGTCACGCCGAAGAGCATCCGGATGCGCAAGACGATCCTGAGCAAGGAGCAGCGCATGAAGCTCGCGAGCAAGAAAAAATAACCGTTCTGCGGGCGGCGCCCGGCTGTGTCCGGAGCCGCCCGCATTTTTCAGGAAGGGAGGGAAATCCATGCCGGAAAAGACGTACGTCATCCTCGATCTGGAGTGGAACGGCACCTACAGCCGCCGGATCAAGGGCTTCATCAACGAGATCATCGAGTTCGGCGCGGTGAAGGTGGACGAGTCGCTCAACATTCTCGACACCTACGAGGCGCTGGTGCGCCCGCAGGTCGGCAAGAAGATCAGCGGAAAGATCCGCACGCTGACAAGCATCACGAACGAGGAGCTTGAGGGCGGGCTGCAGTTCATGCAGGTGACGAGCCGTTTCCGCAAATGGATGGGCGGGGCGATCCTCCTGACGTGGGGGACGTCGGACATCCTGACGCTCATCGAGAACTGCCGCTACTTCTGCGGCAGCCAGCGGATCCCCTTTCTTGAGACGTACATCGACCTGCAGGCGTACTGCCAGCAGCAGCTCGGCGCGGAGCCGGGCAAGCAGATGGGACTGACGACGGCGGCGGAGCTGCTCGGCATCAGCGGGGACGACTTCGATCATCACCGCGCGCTCGGGGACAGCCTGCTCTCGCTGCGCTGCCTGCAGCGCGTGTACAATCCGGAGCGGCTTGCCGCGATGGAGCAGACGGCGGACGACGAGTTTTACCGCCGCATGACGTTCAAGACGATGATTCTCTGCGACCTGAACAGCCCGCTCATCCGCCCCGGCGACATGGTGTTCCACTGCGACGGCTGCGGCCGTCCCGCGCAGCGGGTCGGCGACTGGCAGCTCAAGAACAAGAGCTACCGCGCGATCTTCACCTGCCGCTCGTGCCACAGCAGCTTTTACGGCCGCGTGCAGTTCAAGCTCAAGTACGAGGGGCTGATGGTCAAGAAAAGCGTCATCCCGATCCGTCCGGAGAGCGCCGCGCCGCCGCAGGAGGAAAAGGAAGAAGAATAAGCGCGGCATCAACGCCTTTCCCACGCCGAAAATCCGGCGCGGGGAAGGCGTTTTTATACCCTCCGGAAAATCTTTAAAAAAATTTACAAAAACGTGATAGAGAACGGCGGACAAACGTAGTATGATAAGAGCAGAAGATCGCTTTTGTCCGGTACTGCGGTACAGCGGCAGCGAGCCGCACCGGAGACGGACCATTTCATTTGGATGGGAGTGTATGCCATGCTGCCATGTCAATCTTCCTGCCCGCGCTACTGTGAGGGATGCCACAAGACGTGCGACTCGTGGAAACAGTTTGTGCGCAACAATCAGGCGGAAAATGAAAAGAAGAAGCGCTATCTCGCGTACCACAGCGAGCGGTGCGGCACGGTGATTCGCCAGTGCGCCCGTCTGACGCCGTCGTATACCTATCGCTGAGCGCCCTCGCGGGCGCGGAAATCCAGGAGCCCTTCGCCAGTCCCGGCGAAGGGCTCCGTTTTTCGCATATTGACAAAAATTCACAGAAGCGTATACTGAATAGACAGAAGTCTTGTCCAAGCTCCCCCAAAATCGCCGCAGCCGCAGCTCCACCGCGGAGCATTACCCTCAGCGAACGAGGGTAAAAGTTTTTGCGGAGCTTTTTTCAAAAAGCGACCGTACTCCCTCAAAAAAAGCCAGGGGAAACAGCGAAGCGCCTTTTCCCGGATGATTCACACCCTGCTTAAACCTATCCACTCAACTTGAGCTCCGCCGCGGAGCGAGTAAAGTTTTTGCGGAGCTTTTTTCAAAAAGCGACCGTACTCCACCCCGTACTCCACCCCGTACTCCACCCCGTACCCCTACCCTCGTACCCCAAAGGAGGAAAAGGAAGTGCCGTTTGTCTGTTCGGTCTGCGGATACCAATGGGATGAAGAAAGAGAGGGCGCGGCCTTTGCGGGGCTGCCGTCCTCGTTTGCGTGCCCGTCGTGCGGCGCGCCGCGATCGCTGTTCCGCCGGGAAGGGGAGAAACAGAGCGCCGCGAAGGACGGCGGACTCTCGCCGGGACAGCTCGCGGCGCTGTGCTCGTACCTTGCCCGCGCGTGCGGGAAGCAGCAGCGCGCCGGGGAATCGATGCTGTACCACGAGATCTCGCGCGCCTTTGCCGGAAACGTCCCCACCGAGCTTGACGCGAGCATGGGGCGGCTGTCGTCGCTGATCGCGGAGGGACTGACGGAGCGGATCCCGGCTGTCCGCGACGCCGCCGTGCAGGCGGGAGACCGCGGCGCGCTGCGCGCCTGCGAGTGGAGCGGCAGGGTGACGGCGGAGCTGTTCCGGCTGCTGCGGCGCTACCGGGAGGAGGGCGGCGCGTTCCTCAAAAAGCCGGTGTTCGTCTGCCGTGTCTGCGGATTCCCGTACGTCGGAGAGAACGCTCCGGAGCATTGCCCCGTGTGCCGCGGGCCGGGATGGAAGTTCGAGGAAATCGAAGGGAGGGGAGCGAGATGAAGCGCATTGCCGTGCGGAGCGCCCGCCTGTGCACACAGGACAGGCTTTGCCGGTACGTCTGCCCCACGGGCGCGACGAATACCGAGACCGGCGTGATCGATACCGTCAAATGTATGGGCTGCGGCGTCTGCACGCTCGCGTGCCCGAGCGGCGCAATCGCTCTGATTCCCGTCGAGTACCCGCCGCAGCAGAAAAAGGACGGGAGCGTCGTGCAGGCCGCCCTCGCCCTGTCCGCCCTGCTCGCGTGCGAGGAGAAAATCGCCGGCCAGCTCGCCGGTCACGCCGAAAACGACGGCGTCTTCCGGCTGATGACCGCCTTCGCGCGATCGCTGCGCCTCGTCCATGAGGACGTCCTCAGCGAAGCCGGATACCTGCTTCCGCAAAGCGCCGCCGTCAGGAGCCTTCTCGCCGCGTGGGAGGCGGAGCCGCCCTTCCCCGGCTTCCCCGCCGGATCGGCGCGCAGACTGCTGCGGAGCATCCGGTGCAGCGAGGAGGAGGATTGAGCCTTCGCCGAAGCCGCGGAATTTCCCCCAAACGAACCGAAAAACCGGCCGGACAGCCCGATGGACTGCCCGGCCGGTTTTTTTCGGCGCGCTTCCGCCCGTCCCGGAAAAACGCTTATCCGTTCACGACGTTCCGCGGCGCTCCGGCAAGGAAGGCGCGGACGTTCGCGACGGCGGTGTCCATCAGGCGGACGCGGCACGCGTACGGCGCCCACGCGATGTGCGGGGTGAAGACGCAGTTCTCCGCCGTGAGGAGCGGGTTGTCCGCGCGGATCGGCTCGGCGGAGACGACGTCGACGCCCGCGGCGAGAAGCTTTCCGGAGCGCAGGGCGGCGGCGACGGCGGCCTCGTCGAGCAGGCCGCCCCGGGCGGTGTTGAGCAGGATTGCCCCGTCCTTCATCCTCGCGAGGGCGGCTTCATCGATCATCCCCTGGCTTTCGGCGTTGAGCGGGCAGTGGAGCGAGACGACGTCGCTGCGGGCAAGCAGCTCGTCGAGGGGGACGAGCTCGGCCGTCCCGTCGAAGCCGGGGGCGGCGCTGCGGCTGAACGCGAGCACCCGCATTCCCATCGCGGCGGCGATTTTCGCGACGGCGCGGCCAATCCGGCCGTAGCCGACGACGCCCATTGTCTTGCCGAGCAGCTCGATGAGCGGATAGTCCCAGAAGCAGAAGTCGACGCTCGACGTCCAGCGTCCCTCGTGGACGGCGCGGCTGTGGTCGCCCGCGTGGTGGCAGATCTCGAGGAGGAGGGCGAAGGTGAGCTGCGCGACGCTCTCCGCGCAGTAGGACGGGATGTTGCAGACGGGGATGGCGCGGCGCTTCGCCGCCTCGACGTCGACGATGTTGAAGCCCGTGGCGAGGACGCCGATGTACCGCACCGACGGACAGGAGGCAAGGACGCGTTCCGTGATCACCGTCTTGTTCGTCAGCACAATTTCGGCGTTCCCAATGCGTGCGATCGTCTCCTCCTCCCCGCCGAGCGTGCGGTCGTAGACCGTGAGCTCGCCGAGGGCGGCGAGGCCGTCCCAGCTCAGGTCGCCGGGGTTCTCCGTAAAGCCGTCCAGCACAACAATTTTCACAGCAGATCTTCCTCCCTTTCTCTCAGAGCCCGTCGCCGAGGCCGGCGCGGGCCTTCTCATGCGTGCGCACGCCCTCCCAGACGATGGGGGCGTCGAACGTGAGCTCGGCGATGGTGTCGTACGGGTGGCGGTGCTCCGGGGCGGCGGAGAACGTGACGGTGCTCCCGTCCTCGCGCAGCAGCAGCTCGCCGCCCGTCACGAGGCGGGCGCTTTGAAGCCTTCCGAAGCGGTTCTCGAACGCGATTTTGTCGCTCGTCCACTCCGTGACGTGGAGATACAGCTTGTTGCCGCGGTACGTCGCGCCGCCCCAGGGGCCGGGCTCCACGGGGCCGCCGCGCGTGCCGTGGAGCGTGTCGCCGTACTCCCGGAGCCACGCCCCGACCTGCGCGAGGCGCTCGGCGTGGAGGGGATCGAAGCTGCCGTCGCCGCGCGGGCCGACGTTGAGGAGCAGGTTGCCGTCGCGCGTGACGACGGAGACGAGCCGCTCGACCACCTGCCGCACGGAGAGGACGGGCATATCGGGGATGTAGCCCCAGCTCTTCGCGAGGCAGTCGTTGCTGTCCCACGGCTTGTCGGTCTGCATCGAGCCGACGAAGCGCTCGCGCACCTCGAAATCGCCCTCCCAGCCGAAGCGGTTGTTGACGATGATGTCCGGCTGCAGCTCGCGGATCATGCGCATCACGTCCTCGGACTGCCAGAAATAGTTGACCTCCCCGTAGAGCGGATCGCTGCCGAAGTCCTCGCGGCGGAGCCAGCCCTTTCCGTGGTCGTACCCGATCCCGCCGTGGGCGAGCCATTCGCCGTCAAACCAGATCATATCGATTTTTCCGTAGTTCGTCATGAGCTCGCGCAGCTGCTCGCGGCACTGGTCGCGCATCGCGAGGGCGCTGTCGCAGTACAGCTCCGGGAAAAAGTAGCCGGGGAAGCGCCAGTCCATCGGCGAATAGTAGAAGCCGACCTTCAGCCCCTCGGCGCGGCAGGCGTCGGCAAACTCGCGCACGAAGTCGCGGTGCGCGGGGGTGTTCATGCTGTTGTACGCGCTGACCTTGCTGTCAAAGAGGCAGAAGCCGTCGTGGTGGCGCGTCGTGAGCACCATGTACCGCATTCCGGCCTGCTTTGCCGTGCGCGCCCAGGCGGCGGCGTCGAAGGCGGGAGCCGAGAACTTGTCCGCGAGGCGGGCGTAATCGGAGGCGTTGATGCGGTCCATGAACATCGTCCATTCGCCGCGGCCGAGGAGGGAATACAATCCCCAGTGCAGGAACATCCCGTACTTCGCGTCGCGGAACCATTGGAGCTTTTCCTCCGGCTGCGGCGCGATGGGTTCCGGATGATAGTCGTTTTTCAGATTTTGAAGCAGCATTTGTTTCTTCCTTTCCGGGCGAAATCGCCCCGCCGCGGGAGGGCAGGGCGCGATTTCCCGAAGGCCCGCGGGCCTTCGTTTCTATCTTACAGCATAGCACCTCCGCGCGAGAGTGGCAAGCCCCGGAAGGAAAAAGCTTTACGGCGTTTGTGCCTCGCTTCCGTTGAAAAATCGGGCGGGAACGCGGATTGTCACCCGGTTCTCGAAGAAGGGGACGCTCGAAAAATCGATCTCCGCCTCCCCGTAACAGGCGCACAGACGGCGGTAGATGTTGTTCAGGCCGACGTGGCCGCGCTCCTCCCCGCCCTCGCGGCGCACGGCGGCGCGCGCCTTCTCCACGTCGATTCCCGCCCCGTTGTCCGTAACGGAAAGCTCGAGGCACTCCTCGCCGAGCACGGCGGCAATCGTCACCATCGGCGCGAACGGGAAGCTCTGCAGCGTCCCGACGCGGAAACCGTGCTTGAGGGAATTTTCGACAAGCGGCTGCACGACGCACTTGACGATCCGCAGCCCGATCAGCTCGTCCGGAATTTCGACCGAGAGCTGCACCTGCTGGGAGAAGCGGTAGTTCATGATGCGCACATAGGCGGCGGCGTGCTCCGCCTCCTGCCCGAGCGTCACGAGGTTTTCCCCGTACGCGAGGCCGACGCGAAGATAGTTGCCGAGGCTCGAGACCATCTTCGAGGCGTTCACGCTGTGGCCGCTGACAATCTCCATATTGATGAATTCGAGCGCGTTGTACACGAAATGCGGATTCATCTGCTCGGAGAGCAGCTGAAGCTGCGTTTCATATTTTTCCGTCTCCTCCTGCCGGATCTGTTCCATCTGGCGGTGAATGGTGCCGTACATCGAGTCGATCGAATCGTTGAGCTGCTCGAGCTCGTCGTGCGACGTGACGGCCGCCTTCCCGGCGTAGGTGTTCGTCTCGATGCTGCGCAGGGAGCTCATGAGCAGCTTGAGCGGCCTTGTGACAAAGAGAGAGGCCAGAATGCTCAGCGTCGCGACAACCAGGCTGGTAGTCAGGGCAATGGTGAGAAGAAAGAAAAGAATATCGTTATACTGCTGCAGAAACAGGCTCCTGGGAACAACGTTCACGACATACAGGCTGTCCTGCGCGGCCTCGGCGCAGAAGACGTAATGCTCTCCGAGCTGCGCATAGGCAATCTCTCCGCCGCGGATTCTGGCGGCGGCTTCACAGATCTCCCCGCCCGACGCCAGCGCATACTCCTCGGAAAGCGGGTCGAGCGACAGGATGCGCCCCTCCCCGTCGGTCAGGTAGAGCAGCCCCTCGGAGCTGTCGCCGCAGTAGACGCTCAGATAGCTCTGCAGCGCCTCGCGGTCGAGAAAGACGTAGAGGAGCAGCTCCGTCCGCTCCGGGCTTTCGCTCAGGAGAAGGAGCTTCGTATCCCGCTGGTAGCAAAGCGGGAAGGCGACGGGGACTGCGGCGTCGGCGTTGCCGAACGGATGCGGCGCATTCTTACTCGGCAGGAAGGTTACGCCGGATATGCCGCGCAGATCGCCTTTCCAGTTATACGCGGAAACGCCGCTGCCCAGGCGGAAGGAATACGGATAGTACAGCCAGACGCTGCCGCTGCCCGTCTCGCGCGTGATAAGCGCGCAGGAAACGAGCTCATGAATCTGAACATAGCGCGTGAAGGCGTCCTGCAGCTCGTTGTTGCACTCCGAATAGGTAAGCCTCCCATCGAGAACAAGCTCGACGGTTTCCTTCGTCTCCTCGGAGACGGACGCGCTCACAAAGCGGCGCAGCAGATAAAAATATGTTCTCTCGACATACGCCGCGACCTCCCGCGTTTCCCCTTCGGCTTCCTCCACCGAGGAGGAAAGCGAAAAATCCGAATAGAAAAAGCTGACGGCAGCGAGAATGGCGGACAGTCCGAGAAACACAGGAACAAGCGTGTACAGCAGCAGCTTCGTCACCAGCCGTTTCGGCCTCCTGAGCAGACGCATAGGCGCTCTCCTTCCCGTACTCAGAGCGAATTGATGTATTCGGAGGGGGACATTCCCGTCTCATTTTTGAAAGCGCGGGAAAACGAGCGGTAGTCCTGATAGCCGACATGGTAAGCGATCTCGCTGATGTTGATATCGCGGGACGCCAGAAGCTTCTGCGCGAGCGCCATGCGGGCATGGAGCAGGTAATCCCGGAAATTCGTGCCGGTCTTGTTTTTAAAATAAACGGTAAAATACGTCTCGCTCAGGTGCACCTGCTCGGCGACGTCCTTCGCCTTGATGTTCTTGTCAAGATTTTGCTGGATGTACTCCTTCGCGGCGCGGATGATGCCGTTGCGCTCGACGGCGGAGTCCGTAAGCAGGGCGCCGTAGCTCTCAAGCAGCTCCGTCACCCAGCGGCGCAGCTCCGTGACGGAATCCAGGGTGTACAGCACGTCGCAGTCGAGATCGGCGGGGAGCTTCGCCTCGGGATAGAGCAGCTCGAGCTGCTTCTGCACGTTCACGACAAGGTAGATGCACATCCCGATCACATAGCTCGGCGGCGGCGTTCCGGCGGCGAGGAGGGAGGAGAAAAACGCCTCGCAGTAATCGCTGACGCCGGAGCCGTCCTGATGCGTCAGCGCGTAAATCAGTGGCTTGTAATCGATGTTTTCCGTTGAAAAGCGCGGCCTTTCGCGCGTGATGACGCTGCTGTCAAAAAGAATCGCCTGCGTATCGTATATCCGGTAGGAGAGCGCTTCCACGGCGCTCGAATAGGACGCGTGAATCAGCTGCAGACACTTGACCACCGCGCCGACGGCCGCCTTGACGGAGGCGTCCTCTCGCGAGAGCAGGGAAACGCAGGAAAGCACGCAGTCGTGCAGCCGCTTTTCTCCCGCGTTCCGCGCATTGACGAGAGCGAGCAGCTGCGTGTCGGAGGCAGCCCAGCATTCGCAGGGAAAGCCGCTGAACAAGGCGGAAACCCTCGCGGGCGCGTCCTCGGGAAAGGAGACTCCCGTTTCCGCCGGGAGAAGAGAAAAGAGAACGATGCAGGACGCCTCATCACGGACGGAACAGCGCAGGAGGCGAAGCTTCTCCTCTATATCCTCCGCCTTGTAAAAATGCTTCTGGATCAGCTGATTGAGAAAAAGCGTACGCGAGGAATCGATGAAAATACTGATTCTCCCCTCGTCTAGACCCTCTTTCCCTTCGCGCAGGCGCAGCACCTCTCCGCACTGGCGCAGAAACGCCTCGCGGAACTCCTCGACGTCGAGCGGCTTGAGAAAATACGATTTGACGCCGTACCGGATCGCCTGCTGGGCATAGGAGAAGTCGTTGTAGCCGCTCAGGATGAGAAAAGCCGTCGGAAGCTTCTCCTCCGCCGCCGTCCGGATGACATCCAGGCCGCTGATCCCCGGCATACTGATGTCCATCACGGCGATGTCGGGGCGAAGCGCTCGGAGGGACTGGAGGGCGCTTTCGCCGCTGTCGGCACACGCCACAACCCGTGTGTTTGCCTGGATTCGGGCAACAATCTCCTGCAGACCGTTCCGGATGGCTGCCTCGTCGTCCGCAATCAAGACGGTGATGGGCGGTTCCTGCATGGCACGTCCTCCTCTTTTCAAACGCATGGTACGACCGGCTGCTCCAATCTGCCGCACAGAGGGCTGCCGCTCGTTTTCATCAATTATAACACAAAGTATTTAATCGGACAAAGCGAAAATGACTATATCGTTGGAATCTGTTACTATATTCATGTAAAATGTCCTGGCTATCCCGTCCATCAGCTTCGTGTATAATATACAGTTTATATGACTTAGACGAATCGATTATTGGAAAATGACACATATTTCTCGAAATGTGTCCTGTTCTTCCCGCACAAAAAAGCCTAAAATAAAGCCCGGAAAGCAAAACAACACCGCGAAAGGAGAGCGTATCCATGAAAATCCAGAAGCTTCTCTGCATCTTCCTCGCGGCCGCGATGGCCGCCTCCCTTGCCGCCTGCAATGACGGCTCCTCCTCCGCGTCCTCCGCGGCCGGCGCGGCCTCCGCGGTCTCCCAGGCTGACGAGGCTGACGAGGGCGGGGATTCCGGCGACAGCGGCGAGGCCGTGACCGTCGAGGTCTGGTCGAACAACCGCCACGACGAGACGTACATGACCAGCTCCATCGACCAGCACAACGCCGACAATCCGAATCTGCAGATCGAGTACACCATCATGGCGGACGACTGGGCCAATTCCATCCAGCTCGCCTTCCAGGCCAACACGGCGCCGGATATCATTTCCATATCCGCCTCCGACGGCATGACGCTGAGCGACTACGTCTCCGCCGGGATGTTCGAGAGCCTCTCGAGCTACATCGAAGGCGACGAGACCTTCCAGACCGTCAACGAGCCGTACGAGCATATGTATGAGGGCCTCAACTCCATCGGCGACGACATTTACTGGGTGCCGACGGGCGTCCGCTCCGGCACGAGAATTGAGTACAACATCGGCCTGATGCAGGACGCAGGCTATGACGGGGTTCCCTCGACGCTCGGGGAGCTTGTTGAGGCCGCGAAGGCCGTAACCGAAAACGGCGGCGGCACCGTCTACGGCGTCGGCTTCACGCAGAACGGCTTCGGCCGCTGGCTTGAGGGCATCGGCGAGATGAGCGGCTACAACCATATGGGCTACGACTACGTCAACGGCGTGTTCGATTTCAGCGAGTGGAAGCCGCTGCTTGAGACGGCGGCCGAGATCTACGCGAGCGGCTCCGTTCTGCCCGGCTCCGAAAACCAGGGCGTCGACAACAACCGCGCGCTGTTTGCGCAGGGCAGCTTCGCCATCTGGGGCAACGCTTCCCAGGAGGCCGGCGTCTTCACCGACCAGTTCCCCTGCGACTTCGAGTGGGGCGTCGCCGAGCTGCCGACCATGGACGGCGAGGTCAAGGGCTCTCTGCCCTGCACGCCGAACTTTGCATGGGTCATGCTGACCTCCGCCGAGGACAAGGACGCGTGCTGGGACGTCATCTCCTACTTCTCGAGCGAGGAATTCCTCAAGGGCTACTTTGAGGGCGGCTACAGCGCTCCGCTGACCGGCTATATGGCTGACAAGTACGACGCCTCGAAGGCCGGCCGCATCGCCGACTTCGCCCTGCAGGACTATGAGGACGTCTACCCGACTATCCCGACCATCACCATTGAAGGCGACGACTACGCGATCGTCATGTGGAACGTTATTCTCGGCAACGTCGGCGCGGACGAGGCCATCGAGGATCTGAACACCCGCTACAACGACGCGCTCGAGAGAGGCCTTGCGAACGGCAGCTGCACCCGCCTGGTCATCAAGGATTTCGACAAGCTCAATCCTTCCGCGGGAACGTGCGAATATCTGACCGAATAAAAAGAGCAGGAAGGCCGCGCCGCTGCGGCGATGAGCCTGTAAAAAATGCTCTGCGGCGGAAGAAACGGACTTTCCGTTTCTTCCGCCTTCCTGTGTAATAAGAAG
>CALWIH010000063.1 GCA_944380675.1 uncultured Clostridia bacterium
TCGCCGCAGAGGCGAACGTCGCTGAAAAGCTGGTAATCACAAGTGCCAGAGCCAGCACGAGGGATACCACTTTTCCTGTGGCTTTTCTCATCCTTTTTTTCCTCCTTAAAATAGTTCGTTGTTGTGTTTGCGTGTGCTATGAGAGAATCAAACAATCATGGGAACCTTGCCTTCCCCCGAGGGGGAGGGGGCCGGTCGCGTGTTCCGGCAACCGCTGACCTTTGCGCTTGCGCGCCGTGCCGTCACACCACCACTATGTTTACTTGGATTATATGACATTTTCCCGTTCCTGTCAAGTAGAGAAGCGGAAGGTGTGTCGTGAAAATTTGCACAAACATGACGAAGAAGTTCTGCTAATTTCCATGGGGTGGAAGGATTGCTGGGAGGGGGATCCTCCCTTCGGCGCAGTCTGGCTCAGTCTTTAGAATAAAGCTTCCGCCAGCCTTTGAGAAAGAAGTGGTCTCAGATTTTCGGGAAGGATTCTTTCTTTCTCTGCAAACTCAAGCTTATCATATGTATCGTGGCTGGCGTCCTTTGAAAAGATAAAATCAACAAACTCAGCATCCCGGCTGGCTTCAATCGCTTTGTCACGCACACGCAGAGTTCTCGGCAAAAACCAGTCATTCCGCTTGTTGCCATATGAATCGATATTCTCGGTCAGTCCGACGGTAAAGTGCAGATTGGTTAACCCGATTGTATATGTCAGCGTCAGCGTCCGCATACTTTTCACAACACAGACAAGGCTGTTCGTCAGCTCGGGCAATACCAACAAGCACGGCAGCTTCTTTTTTGCGCCCTGATATGAATGCTTCTCGTCAAAGCTGATTTGTTCGGTTGTCAGCCTTGCCGCTTTGGCTTTTTCATAAAAATCCTGTGCACTCAGCTGTGAGCTGACGCCGGTCAGATGCATAAAGCAATTCGTCTGAAATACAACCTCAAACCATTCGCCGCCCACAACATACAGAAAAACTTTACCAGCCAATTTATCCCGATACACGCGCGACGCCTCGACAATCTGCTCTCTGATTTGTTCCTTTTTCTCTCCTTTTGTCTTCATCCGCCCAGCTTCTTTCTTCCCTTTGATACAAAGAAAGGGAGGAGTGGGTTTACACTCCTCCCAAAATGCGCTGACTGAGAGTTTTCTGCTGGTTGTCAGCCGCGGCGTCCAGTGAAGACGCCTGTCAGGTGCGGGATTGTTAAGTCCCCCGCATGGACTGCAGCTGTTTCTGCTCGCTGCCAGCCGCGGCGCCCAGTGAAGACGCCAAACGCTATGGGTGTTTACCCTGTCCCATATCCAGCACAACTTTTTCCGGTGCTCTCACACCGGGAGACATTACTGCCTCCATTATTATTATACGCAAAAGCAGCTGCGTTGTCAATGGGACGAAATGGAAGACGGGCGCTTTACACCTTCCTCCACTTCACGCCGTTCGGGGTGTCTTCGAGGACGATATTGCGGGCTTTGAGCTCGTCGCGGATTTTGTCGGCGGCGGCCCAGTCCTTGTTTTTGCGGGCGGCGCTGCGCTGCTCGATGAGGGCTTCGATTTCGGCGTCGAGGGAATCGGCCTTCTTCTCGTAGAGGAGGCCGAGGACGCCGGCGAGCTCGTTGTAAAGGCTGAGGGCGTACTCGCACAGCGCGCGGGACGGCGCGGCGGCGGGGGTCAGCGAGGCGTTGATCTCGCGGGCGAGGTCAAACAGGGCGGCGAGGGCGTCGGCGGTGTTGAGGTCGTCGTCCATCGACTCGATGAATTTGTCGCGGCAGGCGGCAAAGCGGTCGCGGATGGGGGATTCCTCGTCCTTCGCCTCTCCCTCGGTGTGCGCGAGGAGGAACTCGAGGTTTTCGCGGCAGGTGTAGAGGCGGTCGAGGGACGCGCGGCACTGGTGCAGGACGTCCACGCTGTAATTGATGGGGCTGCGGTAGTGGGACGCGATCATCAGGTAACGGATGGGCTCGTACCCGAACTCGTTGGCGACGTCGCGGACGGTGAAGAAATTGCCGAGGCTCTTGCTCATCTTGCGGTTATCGACGTTGATATAGCCGTTGTGCATCCAGTAATGCGCGAAGGGGACGCCGCTGCAGCACTCGCTCTGGGCGATCTCGTTCTCGTGGTGCGGGAAGATGAGATCCTGCCCGCCGCAGTGGATGTCGATCGTCTCGCCGAGGCAGCTGCGCGCCATGGCGGAGCACTCGATGTGCCAGCCGGGACGCCCCTCTCCCCACGGCGACGGCCAGCTCGGCTCGCCGGGCTTCGCGCCCTTCCACAGGGCGAAGTCCATGGGGTCTTCCTTGAGCTCGCCGGGGGCGATGCGCGCGCCGGCCTCGAGCTCCTCGAGCGGCTGGTGGGAGAGCTTGCCGTACTCCTTGTCCATGCGGGTGCGGAAGTAGACGTCGCCGTTCCCCGCCGGGTAGGCGCAGCCCTTCTCGACGAGCGTCTCGACGATGGACAGAATTTCCGGGATGTTCTGCGTCGCGCGGGGGTGGATCGTCGCGGGCCGGACGTTCAGCCCGGCGGCGTCCGTCTTGTACTCGGCGATGTACTTCTCGGACACGGCCATGTAGTCCGTGCCCTCCTCGTTCGCGCGGCGAATGATCTTGTCGTCGACGTCCGTGAAATTCTGCACGAACGTCACCTTCATCCCGCGGTACTCGAGGTACCGCCGCAGGACGTCAAAGACGCAGATGGGTCTCGCGTTCCCGATGTGGATGAAGTTGTAGACCGTCGGGCCGCAGGCGTAGATTTTCGCTTCGTTCGGGGTGATGGGGGTGAAGGGTTCTTTTTGGCGGGTGAGGGTGTTGTAGATTTGCATGGCTGCTTTCCTTTCTGAGTGTGAATTTAGAGGGACACCTCCCTTGGTGGAAGGGAGGTGGCGCGGCGTCGCAACGCCGCGACGGAGGGATGCTGATTACAGGTTATTTTAAAGAGCGGCGCAAAGCGCCGTCACGGCAGATAAGAGGTGAAGGCCAGGAGTGGCCTCCGGAAAATCGCAGCCGCTGCGAATACGCAGGCTGCTTTCCTTCTGAATGTAGTTTTAGTGGGACACCTCCCTTGGTGGAAGGGAGGTGTCATGCCGCGGGCGGCATGACGGAGGGATGCTGATTACAGGTTATTTTAAAGAGCGGCGCAAAGCGCCGTCACGGCAGATAAGGGGTGAAGGCAATACAGAAGCCTGCAAAGAAGGCCGAAAAGCCTACTCCTTGACTCTCTGTTCTATCGTCATTTTGATCATCCGGCAGACGCCTTCCATATTGGTGTCAATGTCGTGATTAGTGAATCGGATTACGCTGATATTCTGTTCTTCCAGCGCTTTTGTTCTGTTGCTGTCATATTCCCGCCCTTCCTCGGAATAATGCTGGGCTCCGTCCAATTCAATCACAAGCTTTGCCGCGTGACAATAAAAATCTGCAATATAGGAGCCAATGCATTTCTGCCGCTGCACGCGATACGGAAATCTGCGCAGGAAACCATACCACAGTTTTTTCTCCTGCGGCGTCAGTTCTTTTCTCAGCTTCTTGGCATAGGGGAGATTCTTTTTGTCATATGAAATCGGCATAGGGCTTTGCTCCCTGTTGTAAGTTTTTTGGGGAAGGGGTTGGGGGACGCTGCCGGGACGGTGCTGCGCAGCTCTGCACCGAGCCGCTGAAACGTCAATTTCCGGTGCCGCGCACCGCAAATTGATGTTTCAGACGCAGCAGCGCCCGCGGCGCTGCTGCAGCATCCCATCCGTCGCCGCGCCACCTCCCTTCCACCAAGGGAGGTTTAAAGGTCTCACGCTGGGTGCTTCAACGTTCATGCCGTCGAGAGGTAAAAGAAAAGGGATGGGACGCTGCCGGGACGGTGCTGCGCACCGCGCTCTGAATTGAGCTGTCGGAAGCATCCCTCCGTCGCGGCGCTGCGGCGCCGCGCCACCTCCCTTCCACCAAGGGAGGTTTAAAGGGTTCACGCTGGGTGCTTCAACGTTCATGCCGTGCGAGAGGTAAAAAGAAAAGGGATGGGACGCTGCCGGGACGGTGCTGCGCACCGCGCTCTGAATTGAACTGTCGGAAGCATCCCTCCGTCGCGGCGCTGCGTCGCCGCGCCACCTCCCTTCCACCAAGGGAGGTTTAAAGGACGCGCTCCCCGGTGGCTGAGGGGGAAATTTTGGCCTCCAGCTCGGCGATACGCTCGCTGAGTCTCGCCAGCTCCTGCGCCACAGGATCCGCGACGTGGATTTGGTCGAGGGCGGCGGGCTTTTGGCCGTTGACGCGGACGATCCGGGCGGGGACGCCGACGGCGGTGGAGTTCGGGGGGACTTCGTCGAGGACGACGGCGCCGGCGGCGACGCGGGCGTTGTCGCCGACCTTGAAGGGGCCGAGGATCTTCGCGCCGGAGCCGACCATGACGTTATTGCCGAGCGTCGGGTGGCGCTTGCCGTGCTCCTTGCCGGTGCCGCCGAGGGTCACGCACTGGTAGAGGGTGCAGTTGTCGCCGATCTCGGTGGTCTCGCCGATGACGACGCCCATCCCGTGGTCGATGAACAGCCCCTTGCCGATGGTCGCGCCGGGGTGAATCTCGATGCCGGTGCGGCGGCGGGCGCTCTGGCTGATCCAGCGCGCGATAAACTTATGATTGTGCCGGTAGAACCAGTTCGCGCGGCGGTACGCGCGGACGGCCTTGAAGCCCGAGTACAGGAAGTAGACCTCGAGCCGCGAGCGGGCGGCGGGGTCGCGCTCCATGATGGAATCGAGCTCCTCCTTGAGACGTTTGAACATGGGGATGCCTCCTTCGCGCGGAGCGGCGGGCGAAAAAAAACGCCTCCGTCCTTATTCCTAAGGACGGAGGCGGCAATTCCGCGGTTCCACTCCGTTTTATCACTCCGGCCGCGCGCCAAAAGGACGCGGAGCCTTCCGGCGGGTAACGGCGCCGTGCCGTGCGGCCATTTCCTGCCGCCCGCGGCCCCCTCGGGGCAGGCGGCTGCATTTCGCCCGGAGCCGCGCCGGGAGCGCTCACAGCCCGGAATTCCGGGCGCTCCCTCTCTGGTGCGCGTTCCGCGGGGTACTTCTTCCGCCTTCGCGTTTCTCGGGGAGACGGGAAGGGCCTCCCGGACGGGAACCTGCTCGTCTGCCCACATATTATAAATAGTATAGCGCACGCGCGCGCCGTTGTAAAGGGGAAAAACGGCGATTTACATCTCGCGCGCGACGATTTTCCAGTTCTGCCTGAGATAGATGACGCCCGAAATCACGGCGAGGGCCGTGGCGACGAGCAGGAACACGTTCCCGACGGACACGAAGACCGCCGCCGGGTCCGCGCCGAAAATCGTAAAGGCCGGGACAAGCCCGAGGCGGACGAGCTCGAGGACGTACTGGAAGAACAGCACGGCGAGGATGGCGGCGATCTGGCTGACCGTCTTCGCCTTGCCCCAGTTGTTCGCGGCGACGACGACGCCCGCGTCCGCCGCGACGAGACGGACGGACGTCACCATGAATTCGCGGAAAATGATGAGCAGCACGAGCCACACGTCCGCGACGCCGAGCGAGACGAAGCAGACGAAGGCCGAAATCACCATGATTTTATCGGCGAGCGGGTCCATGAACTTCCCGAAGGTCGTGATAAGGTTCCGGCTGCGGGCGAGCTTGCCGTCGAGGTGGTCGGTGTACGACGCGGCGGCGAAGATCGCGAGGGCAATCAGATAGTGATGGGGCAGCGCGTCCCCCGCCAGAATCGCGGCGACGAAAAACGGGACGAGGATGATGCGCAGGATCGTGAGTTTGTTGGGAAGGTTCACGGTTTGGCCTCCTTTTCAGCCGACAATCTCACCGATGAGGTCGCAGTCCATGCAGTCGGTGATCTTCACCTTGCGGAACTCCCCGAAGCGCGGCTTGCGCCCCGAGGCCGGGAAGAAAATTTTGCCGTCCACGTCGGGCGCGTCGGCGGCGCTGCGGCCGAACCAGCACTCGGCGTAGCGGTCGAAGCCCTCGACGAGCACGTCGACGGTCATCCCGACGCGGCTCTCGCCCCAGCGCTGCATCGCGAGCGACTGCTGCTCCATGAGGACGTCGCGGCGGCGCTCCTTCTCCTCCTTCGGGAGCTGATCCGGCAGCTCGGCGGCGGGGGTGCCCTCCTCCTGCGAGTAGGCGAAGCACCCGAGGCGCTCGAAGCCGATCTCGTCCGCGAACGCGCAGAGCTCGTCGAAATCCTCCTGCGTCTCGCCGGGGAAGCCCGCGATCATCGTGGTGCGCAGGACGAGGCCGGGGATGCGCTCGCGCATTTTGCGAATGAGGGCGGTCAGCTCCTCGCGGCTTCCGGCGCGGCGCATGGCGCGCAGGACGCGCTGCGAGCAGTGCTGCAGCGGCAGGTCGATGTACTTGACGATCTTCTTCTCGCGCGCGATGACGTCGAGCAGCTTGTCGGTGATGGCGTCGGGATAGCAGTAGAGCAGGCGAATCCAGCGCGGCCCCTCGATCGCGCAGAGCTTTTCGAGGAGCTCGGGCAGGGCGTAGCGGCCGTAGAGGTCCTTGCCGTAGCGCGTCGTGTCCTGCGCGATGAGGATCAGCTCCTTCGCGCCGGCGGCGGCGAGCTTTTCGGCCTCCGCGACGATGCTCTCCATCGTGCGGCTGCGGTAGCGGCCCCGAATCAGCGGGATGGCGCAGTAAGAGCAGCGGTTGTCGCAGCCCTCGGCAATCTTGAGGTAGGCAAAGTAGCTCGGCGTGCTGCACACGCGGTCGCCCTCGAGCGGGAGGCGCTCCTTCTCGAGGAAGATCTCGAGCTTCTCGCCCTCGAGCGTCCGGCGGACGATCTCCGCGATCTCCCCGTTCGCGCCGATGCCGACGACGGCGTCGGCCTCCGGCAGCTCGCGGCGGATCTCCTCGCGGTAGCGCTCCGCCATGCAGCCCGTCACGACGAGCGCGCGGATCTTCCCCTCCTCCTTGAGACGGGCGAGCTCGAGGATTTCCTCGATCGACTCCTGCTTCGCGGCCTCGATGAAGCCGCAGGTGTTCACGATGGCGACGTCCGCGAGGGCGGCGTCGTCCTTGAGGGTAAAGCCCGCCTTCTCGAGGGAGGCCATCATGATTTCCGCGTCCACGCGGTTTTTCTCGCAGCCGAGGCTGACCATTCCAACCGAATACGCCATAGCAATCTCCTGTCTTCTTCCTTATATATATGTATGGGAAACGCGAACATTCATCCTTCGCCGGGATCGGGCAGGACGCTCCGCAGCGCCGCCCGGATATCCTCCCAGCCGTAGCCGAGGCGCTGAAGCGCGGCGGCTGTCTGCCGCACGCCCTTCTCGTCGCCGAGGCGGCGCGCGTATTTGCGCTCGAGCAGGGCGCGGAGAGCCTCCCCCGGGTCCGGGGCCGCTTCAGCGGCGGCCTCGCGGGCGAGCTCACGGTCGACGCCGCGAAGCGTCAGCTCCTGCGCGACGCGGCGCTCCGCCCAGCCCTTGCGGAACAGCTCCGCCGCGAGGCGGCGGGCATAGTCCCCGTCGTCGAGGAGGCCGAGCTCCTCCATCTTATCGGCGGCCCCGCGGGCGGCCTCCTCCCCCACGCTGCGGGAGAGCTTGCGCTCGAGCTCGCGCTTCGCGTGCGGGCGGCTCTCGAGGAGCCAGAGCGCCTTCTCCTTCGCGCGGGCGCGGTCGCTCTCGAGAAGGAGCTCGCGCAGCGTCTCGTCGTCAAGCTCCATGCCGGGGCGCAGCCCGGCGCGGGCGGCGGTTTCGGCGTCGAGCTTCACCGCGGGCTCGCCGTCGAGAAAAAGCTGCACGAGGCGGTGGCGGCGCGGCTCGAGGGCGGTCAGCTCCATCAGTCGTCGGCCTCAATGTCAATCGCCGGGGCGGGCGACGGCTTGCCCTTGTTCTTCTGCGTCAGCGAGGGCGGCGTCTGCACCGGGAGCACCTCCATCGGGCGCGCGGGCGCGGCCTGCGACGGGGCGTTCTTGTTGTAGAGGCGCGCGGCGTTCGCGACGACGCCGGCCTCGATCTCCGCCGCGATGGCGGCGTTCTCGGGGTTCTCGAGGAAGAGCTTGACGTTCTCGCGGCCCTGGCCGAGGCGCGTCTGGTTGTACGAGAACCACGCGCCGCTCTTCTGGATGACGTCGAGCTTCGCGGCGAGGTCGACGAGCTCGCCCGTGCGGGAAATGCCCTTGCCGTACATGACGTCAAATTCCGCCTCACGGAACGGCGGGGCGATCTTGTTCTTCACGACGCGCGCGCGCGTGCGGGCGCCGATCTGCTCCGAGCCGGACTTGAGCACCTCCGTCCGGCGGATGTCGATGCGCACGGACGAGTAGAATTTCAGCGCGCGGCCGCCCGGCGTGACCTCCGGGCTGCCGTACATGACGCCGACCTTCTCGCGCAGCTGGTTGATGAAGATGGCGACGCAGCTCGACTTCGAGATCGCGCCCGCGAGCTTTCTGAGCGCCTGGCTCATCAGGCGCGCCTGCAGGCCGACGTGGCTGTCTCCCATCTCGCCCTCGATCTCCGCGCGCGGGACGAGCGCCGCGACCGAGTCGACGACGATGACGTCGATCGCGCCCGAGCGAATCAGCGCCTCGGCGATCTCGAGCGCCTGCTCGCCGGTGTCGGGCTGCGAGACGAGCAGCGAATCGACGTCCACGCCGAGCGCCCGCGCGTAGACGGGATCAAGGGCGTGCTCGACGTCGATGAACGCCGCGTTGCCGCCGTTCTTCTGGCCCTCCGCGATGCAGTGCAGGGCGAGGGTCGTCTTGCCGGAGCTCTCCGGCCCGTAGATCTCGATGATTCTGCCGCGCGGCAGGCCGCCGATCCCGAGCGCGAGGTCGAGCGAGAGCGAGCCGGTCGAGATCGCCTCGACCTGCATCGCCTGATTCTGCCCCAGGCGCATGACCGCGCCCTTTCCGAACTGCTTTTCAATCTGCGCGAGCGCCGTTTCGAGCGCCGCGGCCTTATCGGCGGCCTTGTCCTTTTCCTTATCCTTTTCCTTCGCCGCTCCGGATTTCTCTGCCATTGTCGTCTCTCCTTTTCCGCCGTCTCTCCGGCTTCGTGTTCCGCGCGGGGCGCGGCGTACTCTTTCTATTCATTATAGCGAAACAGCCGCGCAAAAGCAACAGGAAAGCCGCATTTTCTCGAACGTGCGTTCCTGTCCTTTCCCCCGTTCTGTTCACAGCGTACGCGGGGCGCTGTCCGATAATCAGGACTTGACCGCCGTGACGACGCGGTCGAAGCCGTTGAAGTCGCGCGTCACCTCGACGCGGGAGAGGCCCGCGGCCTCGAACAGGGCGGCGACGGGCGCCGCCTGCTCCTCGCCGATCTCGACGGCGCAGACGCCGCCGGGGACGAGGCGCGGCGTCCAGAAGGAGGCGATCGCGCGGTAAAAGACGAGACCGTCGCCGCCGCCGTCGAGGGCGGAGCGCGGCTCGTAGCGCAGCTCCCGCTGGAGGCCGTCGATCTCCCCGCAGGCCACATAGGGCGGATTCGCGGCGAGCAGCCCGAGGGCGGGAAGCTCCCCGGCGCTCTCCGGGCGCAGGACGTCGAGGGCGAGCGGCGCGACGGGGCGGCCCGTCCGCCGGATATTTTCCGTCAGATACGAAAAAGCCGCCGGGAAGCGCTCCACGGCGAAGACGGAGGCGGCGGGAAACTCCCCGGCGAGGCCGAGGGCGACCGCGCCGGAGCCGGAGCAGAGGTCGGCGATCGCTAGGCCCGCGCCGTCCCCCGCGGCGGGGCGCTCCCGGCGCAGGCGTGCCGCGCCCTCGCGGACGAGGAGCTCCGTCTCCTCCCGCGGCACGAGGACGCCCTCGCCGACGGCGAGCTCCATGTCGAGGAACGGCCACACGCCGAGCAGGTATTGCAGCGGCCTGCCCGCGGCGCGCTCGTCCGCGGCGGAGAGAAACGCGCGCGAGGGCTCCTCCCCCGCCGGCTCCGCGCCGCGCAGGATGAGCGCCTGCCGGTCAAGGCCGAAATATTTCTGAAACAGGGATATCGCGTCGAAGGCCGGGGAGTCGACCCCGGCGGCGGCGAGGCGGCGGCGTCCCTCGCGGTACGTCTCCTCGAGCGTCATTTGCAGCAGCCTCCGACGATGTCCTCGCCGTTCTCCGGGATGACGTCCCGCATGGCGGCGATGGCGACCTCGATCATGGAGTCGTCCGGCTCCTTCGTCGTCAGGCGCTGCGTCCACAGGCCCGGCGCGGCGATGATGCGCGTCGCGAGGTTGTCGTACCGCCCGCAGACGCGGATCAGCTCGTACCCGATCCCGACGACGGCGGGGATGCACAGAAGCTTGACCGCCGTGCGCAGGAAGGGGTTCGTGAACGGGATGAAGAAGCCGACGATGATGCCGAGCAGCAGCATGATGATCATGAAGCTCGTGCCGCAGCGCGGATGGAAGCGGCTGTGGCGGCGGACGTTCTCGACGGTGAGCTCCTCGCCGCTCTCGTAGCAGAAGATGGTCTTGTGCTCCGCGCCGTGGTACTCGAAGACGCGGCGGATGTACGGCATCCGGGCGCACAGGAGGATGTACAGAAGGAAGATGAGGATGCGCATGGCTCCCTCGGCGACGGAGCGCCAGCCCTCGATCCCCGGCCCGGCGAGCAGCTCGAGGCCGTTGTACAGCAGCGTCGGCAGGAAGAAAAACAGCACGACGGCGAGCAGCACGCCGAGCACCGTCCCGGCGGCCATGATGACGTTCATGATCTTGTCGCCGAACTTCTCCTGCATCCAGCGGTCAAATTTGCTCGGCTCCTCCTCGTCGTCCTCGAGGCCGGATTTCTCCGCCGACGCGCCGAGGGCGGAGAAGCCGATGCGCATGGAGTCGATGAAGGTCGCGATGCCGCGCAGGAAGGGGATGCGCCAGACGGCGTACCTGTCCCGCAGCGAGGAGACGGACAGCTCGCTGACCTCGATGGAGCCGTCCGGCAATCGGACGGCCATGCTCGTCTTTTTCGGCCCGCGCATCATGATTCCCTCGATGAGCGCCTGGCCGCCGATGGTGGTGATGCGCTTGACGTTTTCCTTAGGCATTGGGTTCCTGTTTCCTTTCGTCCCCCGCCTCGGAGAGGACGGGGATGGTGATGGTGACGGCCGTGCCGACGTTCTCGTGGCTCTCGAGCTCGAGCGAGCCGCTGTGCAGGCGCATGATCTCGTCCGCGAGGGCGAGGCCGATGCCGGAGCCGCGGATTGTCTGGTTGGCCTTGTAGAATTTCTTCTTCACGTTCGGCAGATGCTCGGCGGGGATGCCGCAGCCGTTGTCGGAGATGACGACGCGGATGACGCCGTCGGCCTCCGCGGCGGCGACGCTGATCGTCCCGCCCTCCGCCGTGTATTTGAGCGCGTTGTCGATGATGTTGACGAAGACCTGCCGCAGGCGGTTGACGTCGCCGAGGACGGGCGACAGCATGGCGGGCTCCTCGTAGAGGAGGAACTTGCCCTCCCCGCGCGCGCGGTCGCTGAACATATAGACGGCCTCGCCGAGCTCGGCGAGGATGTCGATCTTCTCCATGGTGAGCGTCATGCGGCCGTTCTGCATCCTCGAGAAGTCAAGCAGCTCCTCGACGATGCCGGAGAGGCGTTCGCTCTCCCGGATGATGATGCCCATGCCGCGCGAGAAGGTCGTCTTGTCGTCGTCGCCGACCTCCGTGATCGTCTCCGCCCAGCCCTTGATGGCTGTCAGCGGCGTGCGCAGCTCATGGGAGACGGAGGAGATGAAGTCGTTTTTCATGCGCTCCGCCGTGCCGAGCTCGTCGGCCATGTCGTTGATGGTGTCGCACAGCGCGCCGATCTCGTCGTCGTTGCTCTTTTCGATGCGGGCGTCGAAGTCGCCCTGGGCGATGCGGCGCGCCGTCGCGCCGATCTGGCGGATCGGGTTCAGGATGCTCTTGAGGAAAAAATAGCTTGAGGTGAAGACCATCAGGATGATGACCGCCCCGGCGGCAGTGAGCATCCCGACGACGGCGAGGACGCGCTTGTCGGCCTCCTCGAGCGAGACGACGTAGCGGATCGCCCCGACGAAGCTGCCGTAATTGTTGCGGATGACGCGCGTGACGGCCATGACCTTCTCCCCGCTGGTGAGGCTGCCCGTCCAGGTGCCGTAGCCCTCGGGACTCGTGAGCGCGCTCTGGTAGTCGGGCATCGGCTGCGTCTGATCGGGTGCGAAGCCGACGGAGGTGATGAGGATCTTGCCCGAGGAGCTGAAGACCATGAGCTCCATGCTCTCCTTCTCCGGGAAATTTTCGACGTAGGTGCGCGCCACGGCGCTGAACTCGCGCGAGGAGCGCCGCCCGTAGTCGGCGAAGACGTTCGTCAGCTCGCCGGAGCGCCCGTCGAGCGACGCCTGGATGCCGCTGTAGATGGAGCCGCGGATCACGAACGAGAGAATCACAATGAGCGTGATGAGGATGAGCACAATGACGCCGACGCTGTTGAGAAGCCAGCGCCGCGCGATGCCCTTCATGTTGGTGATGGTTCCCCCCGCCATGGCCGCGCCTCCTTTCCTGCCGTTTTTCCGCGATGGAATCAGGCTTCCCACTTATAGCCGAGACCCCAGACGGTGATGATGTGCCGCGGGTTGCTCGGCTCGTCCTCCACCTTCATGCGCAGGCGGCGGATGTTCACGTCGACGATCTTCTCCTCGCCGTAATAGCCCTCGCCCCAGACGTGCTTCAAAATCGCGCTGCGGTCGAGCGCCGTCGTCGGGTTGCAGAAGAAGTATTCCATAAGCTGGAACTCGACCTGCGTGAGCTCAATCGGCTTTCCGGCCTTCATCAGCGAGCGGTTGCGCAGGTTGAGGACGAACTCGCCGGAGCGGATCTCCTCGCGGAAATTGTTCTCGTTGCGCATCTGCTCGAGCGCGACGCGGCGGTACACGGCGTCGACGCGCGCGACAAGCTCGCTCGGGCTGAACGGCTTCGTGACGTAGTCGTCCGCCCCCATCATCAGGCCGCTGACCTTGTCCATCTCCTGCGTGCGCGCGGTCAGCATGATGATGCCGATCGAGCCGCTCTTTTCGCGCAGCTTGCGGCAGACGGCGAGGCCGTCGTTCTCGCCGGGCATCATCACATCGAGCAGCGCGACGTCGATGCTGCCGTTCTCGCGCTCGTAGATCCGGAGCGCCTCGTCTCCCGTGCCGGCTTCGAGCGTGTCGTACCCGGCCCGTTTCAGATTGATGACCACAAATTCGCGGATGGCCTGTTCGTCCTCCGCCACCAGAATTTTTTTCATCGTTTTCTCACTCCCTGGCGCAGCCCGCGCGGCGGCGCCGTCTTATTCCTGCGTCAGGAGCTTGAAGCTGTTCCTGACGTCGTTTTCGCTCATGGCCAGGCTGTTGTCCGGAGACGGGATGCGCCCGGCGTAGACCAGGTTGTTGCTGTCAAGGATCTTGAAATACTCGCCGTTCGGCTCCTCCTCGGTCCACTGCTTCGCGGTAAAGACGCGGATCTCGAGCAGGCGGTCGCCGGCGCGTCCCTCGGAGAGGTTCTCCCCGTAGGTAATCCAGCGGCGGAAGGTGAGCGTGCGGCTCGAGAGATCCTGCTCTGTCGTGATCTGATTCTTCCACATATCGGGAATCAGGAACCAGTAGCCGTCGACGCTGTTCGTCACCATGCTCATCACGCGCGAGAGCGTGTTCGCCTCGGCGTCGTACTGGTGCCAGTCGGTCAGGTACGCCGTGTCGGGCGGGGACGACGCCGTGACGCCCGGAAGCAGGTTCACCATCGGCAGCTCGAGAATCTTGTCGCCGTTGACGTCGCGGCTGACGACGTTCAGGCTGCGCGTGGTGATCTCGACCGTCTGCGTCGCGGGATCGAAGAACGGGGAGACAAGCGCCCGCTTGCCCCTGTCCCAGTAAACGACCTCGGTAATGTAGGAGTTCGCGGCCTTGCTGCCGTCGAGCAGAACGCCCATGCGGTTTTCGCCGATCAGGCCGCCCGCCGCGCCGACGATGCTCGTCACGGCGGAGTCGATGGGACACGAGCTGAGAATCTCGATGGCTCCGCTGCGCAGGCGGAGCAGCCTCGCCTGCGCGGGCTGGTCGCCGACGGTCACCGTCGCCGTGAAGATCTCCTCGAAGCCGTCGCCGTCGAGGTCGAGGACGAGCAGCTGGGCATAGCTCTGGTCGAGCACCGTCTCCTCGAGCTTCGTCCCGTCCTCGCTCAGCGAGTAGACGCTCACGTTGCTCACGCCGCTCTGGCCGCTGCCCCAGCCGACAACGGTCTCCGGCACGCCATCCTCGTTGACGTCGCCAAAGAGCACCTTGTCGACCTGCGAGGCGGCGGCCGCGAACGATCCCATGCTCGTCCACACGCCGTCACGCTTCTGGATAAACATGATGTTGACGCCCGTCGAGGACGCGTCCGCCTTCTGGTAGAAGGCGATGGCCTCCTCGACGCCGTCGCCGGTGATGTCCTGCATCACGATGGCGGAGCGCACGTCGCCGGAGGCGGGATATTTCAGGGTAAAGCCCTCGCCCGCCGCCTTCTCGAGCACCTCGTGGATGCCCGTCTTGTCGCCCGTGGGGCGCGGCGGGCGCATGAGCGCCTCGGGGTCATCCGAGAAAAGGACGCCGCAGCCGCCGAGCGGCGTCATGCACAGCGCCGCCAGCGCGCCCGCCAGCAGCCGTTTCCAGTTTTTCATCGCGTCCTCCTCCTTTCTCCCGCGCTCATACTGTTACAGTTCATTATAGCATTCCGTCAGGAAAAAAAACAGTTTCAAAACTGTAAATTCTCAAAAGCCGCGGGACGGTACGCCGCGAAGGCGGAGGGCAGCGCGTACGCTTCTCCGAGCTCCCGCGGGGAAACCCAGACATACGGCCCCGTGCCGCGCACGAGCACGCGGAAGCCCGTCATGCGCCACTCGACGTGCGTGAAGATGTGCTTCGCCTCCCCGAGCGGCCAGACGGCGAGGGCTTCGATCCCCAGATCGCCGAGCGTTTCCCGCACGCCCTCCTCCGGGGCGAAGCCGTCGATCAGGGGAAACTGCCACAGCCCCGCCAGCAGGCCGCGCGGCGGACGGCGCTCGAGGGCGGCGCGGCCCTCCGCGTCGGCGAGGACGAGCACCGTCTTCTCCTCGACCCTTCTCTCCTTCTTCTTCGCCTTGACGGGAAGCCCTGCCGCCGTGCCGCGCGCGAAGCCGAGGCAGAACGCGGAGAGCGGGCAGTCCCCGCAGCGCGGCGCGCCGTTCGGCAGGCAGACCGCCGCGCCGAGGTCCATCAGGGCCTGGTTGAAGTCGCCCGGCCTGTCGTGCGGGAGGATGGACGCCGCAACCCGCTCCGTCACGCGGCGGACGGCCGGGGCGAGGACGTCCTCGTGCGAGTCCGTCAGCCGCGCGAAGACGCGCAGAACGTTCCCGTCGACGGCGGGGACGGGCCGCGAGAAGGCGATCGACGCGACCGCGCCCGCCGTGTACGCGCCGATCCCCGGCAGCTTCATCAGCTCCCGCTCGTCGCCCGGCAGGCCGCCGTACCGCGCGAGCGCCTCGCGCGCCGCCTTCTGCAGGTTCCGCGCGCGCGAATAGTAGCCGAGCCCCTCCCACAGCTTCAGAAGCTTCTCCTCCGGCGCGGCGGCGAGGGCCTCGAGCGTCGGCAGCGCCTCGAGGAAACGCCTGTAGTACGGCAGCACCGCCTCCACGCGCGTCTGCTGGAGCATGATCTCCGAAAGCCAGATGCGGTACGGATCGCGGCTCTCGCGCCACGGCAGCGCGCGCGCCTCCCTGTCGTACCATGCGAGCAGCGCGTCCGGCACGCGCGAAAGCAGCTC
>CALWIH010000064.1 GCA_944380675.1 uncultured Clostridia bacterium
GCGCTTCGGCGAAGACGGCCGCAGCGGGACGGCGTACCGCTGGCTGATGGAGCTCCTCGAGGAGGCCGCGGGCGAGTATTTCAGGCGGCTGGAGCGCGGCGCGCTTCCCCTCTCCTGCACGGCGCAGGACTATCTCGCCGGCCGGTGCGCGGCGCCGGGCTTCCCGGCCGAGGACAAGACCGCCTGGCTCTCCTGGGACGGAGGCCGGGCGCGCATTGCCTCCCTCGACGACTATGTGCTGCGCTGCTGCCGCCGGATGAAGCCCTGCACCTCGTTTGACACGCTCGGGATGGACAGCGGCGAGAATCAGGAGTTCGGCACGCCGGAGCGCGATTTCATGCACTTCTCCCCCGACGTCGCGGGCGCGATTGCCGCCCTGTCCGGGCGCTTCCCCGCCGAGGCGGCGCGATACGGCGCGGCCTTCGCCGGGGTGCGGGACGACGCGGCCCTCGCGGAGCGCCGCCTGCTGCTCAATCCGATGCGGCTTGCGGGCGCGCCGCAGGCCGTCCCGGCCAGCTATTTCCGCATCCGCGTCGGCGCGCGCGACGCGGACACCTCCTTCGCCGTCTCGATGGCGTTCGCCGCCGCTCTCCGGACGGCGGGCCTTTCCGCCGACTACGCCCTCGTGTGGGAGCAGCCGCACGCACAGGCCGATTATCCCGGCGACATCTGCCGGTGGATTGAGGAGCTTTGCTGAGTCCTTCTGCCACAAAAGCAGCGCCCCGGATCGCAGGATCCGGGGCGCTGCTTTCGTGTTTACGCCTCTTCGACAGGCACGCCGCAGCACGCGAGCATCGGCAGGCCCTCGCGATCGCGCGGGAAGTACCCGGCGCTGACGCAGCGCCACAGCGCGTGGAAGCGCGCGGGCGAGGAGAAGGGACGCGCCGTGCGCAGCAGGATCCCGTCCGGCCTCGTCTCCGCCGAGACGCACGGGGCAAGCCCGTCCGCGTCCTCGACGTCGAAGCCCTGCGCCGTCGGATCCTGCGCGAGGACGCCGCGCCCGTCCTCAAAGCGGACGAGGACGGCGTCCTCCCCCGCGCGGCGCACGTCCCGCACGTCGGGGGCGCGGAAGCCGCCTTTGCCGTACACGCCGCGCAGCGCCTCGGCGGCAAGCCGCTCGCCGATCGCGACGTTCGACGGGGCGGTGTTGTGGATGCCGTCTCCGATCGCGAGATCCGCCGTCGGGACGACGAAGACGGCGGGAAGCCGCCGCGCGGCCTGCCGCTGCGCCTCGCGCACGAGCCCCCACTGGCGATCCTCCGCCTCGGCGTTCTCCGGGCCGTGCGCCCTGCCGTTGAGCTGGACGGTCAGAAACGGGACGGGCCCGAGGCGCTCGCGCCACAGCTCCGCCATCCGCGCGAACCGGCCGAGGTAGCCCTCGCCGAGGTTCTCCATCGCGTCGGTGCAGCCCTGGTACCAGAGGACGCCGCGCACCGGCCCGACGACGTCGAGGCGGCGAAGCATCGCGCGGTACAGCGTGCCGTCCTCCTCCGGATGCCAGGCGGAGAGCGGCGAGCCGCCGAGCGACGCCTGCACGAGGCCGATCGGCACGCCGAGGCGGCGCAGCAGCGCCTTCGCGAACGCGAGCGCCGGGGACACGCCCGAGGTGTATTCCGCGTTCTCGGGGTAGATCGTCCCGACGGAATCGTTGAGCGGATGGGCCGCGACGTCCCATCTGCCGTTGTTCGCGTAGAGATGGACGCCGAGACACGGCGGATCGTACGCGGCGTCCCGCCCGTACCCGGCCATATTGCTCTGTCCGGTCAGCAGGTAAAGGTCGCCGACGCCGACGTGCCGGGCGATGAAAATACGCGGGCACCATTCAAACGGAGCGCCGTCCGCCTGCGCGCACGCCTCAAGCCGGTACAGTCCGCCCTCGGGGACGCGGAGCGAGGCGCGCCAGCGCCCCTCCCCTGTTTCGCACGGCTGCCACGGGACGGCGGCGGAATTGTCGTCCTCGCGCACGGCGCGGGCGAACACCCTCGCGTCCGCGGCGCAGTCCGCGGGCAGCGCGCCGCAGAGCGGGACGTCCGCGAAGCCGTCGCCGCCGCGCTGCAGAATCTGATAGCTCTCCACACATTGCATACTCATCATAAACCCTTCTTTCAGCCGTACGCCTCGAGGCCCGAGACGCGCAGGGGCCGGTCGGGGAACGTGATGGTGATATAGCGGCACGAGCCGCCGACGGGAAGCTCCGCGATCGCCGTTTCGGGCGTGACGAGGAGCTCCGTCTCCTCCCCGCCGTCCGTCTCCTCCGAGACGCGGACAAGGACGCGCGCCGTCTCCGGCTCGAAAAAGCGCAGGACGACGCGGCTGACCTGCTTTCTGCCCTCGAGGTCCTGGCGCAGCCACGCGCCGGGCGCGTCGGAGGCGGGCCTCCAGCAGGTGTCCGCACAGCCGTCGCTGACGCGGCTCGGCTCGCAGCCGGGGGCGAAGCTGCTGCAGAAGACGGGGCGGTTCTGGGCGAGGTCGGCGTCTCCCCAGCGGCGCGCCGGGGCGAAGACGTCCGGCGGGCCGGGCTGCAGGCAGAGCCTCTGGCCGCTCCACTGCTCGCCGCCGTGCGCCTCCAGCGTGAGGGACGCGCCCTCGAGACCGGGGGACGAGGCCGTCACGCGGATGCTTCCCGCGTAGAACGCGCGCAGCTCGATCGCGCCCATGCCCTCGAGCAGGCTGCCCTTCTCCGGCGAGAGGGTCAGCTCCCGGCCCGTCGGGAAGAGCGCGCCGCCCTCCTCGACGCGCAGCGTCACCGGGACGCCCGCGGCGATGTGCCGCCCCTCGCCGTCCGCGACGCGGACGACGAGCTGCGCGTCGTCGGTGCCGTCCGTCTTGAGGGCGGCTTTGTCCGCCGTGAGCAGGAGGCGGCGCGGAACGCCGTCCGGGACGGGCTCGGGCGGGTCGATCCCGCGCAGCGCATGGCGGTACCAGTACCAGCTGCGCAGCGGCAGGCGGTAATAGTCGATGAAGCCCATATGCCCCATCCGATCGGCAATGCTCCCGTGGTGGAAGCCGCACCACAGCGCCTTCCCGCAGCGCCAGGAGGGGTCGGCCTCGACGCCGTCGGTATAGTGCGGGGCGTAGTCGCCGGGGCGATCGGCGATTTTGCTGCCGTACTCGGAGACGAAGTTCGGGAAGCCGGGATCGTGGAACAGGGCCGCGCCGTCTCCGTTGTAGCCCGCGAGGTCGCCGAGGAGATCGAAGCCGCCGCGCTGCGCGCCGCCCGACGCCGCGGGCCGCGTGGGGTCGGCCTCATGGGACGCGGCGACAAGCTTCCGGACGAGCCGGCGCGCCTTGTCCGCCGTCTCCGGGCGGGTGAAGAAGATCTCGTTGCCCATGCTCCAGACGAGGATGCTCGGGTGATTGCGGTTGACGCGGATCATCTCCCGCAGCGCGGCAAGGCAGCTCTCCTCGAAGGGAGCCTCGTCCTCCTCGTGCACGGGGTAGGCGCTCGCGTCCCAGTAGCCCTCCTCCTGCGTGCCGCCGGTGCCCCAGCAGCACAGCTCCGACCAGAACAGCACGCCAATCCGGTCGCACGCGGCGGCGAACCGCTCGTGGTGCGGGTAGTGCGAGCCGCGGATGAAGTTCATGCCGCATTCCCTGATAAGGCGCACGTCGCGCTCGATGCCGGCGTGCGTCACGGCGTCGCTCCATCCGGCGTGGTCCTGATGGACGTTCGCGCCGAGGATGCGGTACGGCTCGCCGTTGAGGAAGAAGCCGTCCCGCGCCGTGAACGCGAACCAGCGCACGCCGAACTCGGTGAAGAACTCGTCGGCGAGCGCGCCGTCCCGGTAGAGGCGGCTGCGCAGCGTGTAAAGCTCGGGATGCTCCGGGCTCCACAGGCGCGGCTGCGAAAGGAAGCCCTCCTGCCGGACGGTGCGCGTCTCGTCCGGGGCGAGGGAGAAGCTCTGCGAGAAGGCCGTCTGCTCCCTGCCGCCGAAGAGCACCGTGCTCTCGAGCACGCAGGAGACGCGCGTCCCCGAGCGGTTTTCCACCTCGGTCGAGACGTCGAGCACGGCGTGCTCGCGCGAGACGTGCGGCGTCTTCACGAACGTACCGTACCACGAGACGCAGACCGGATCGGTGACGACGAGACTCACGTCGCGGTAGATGCCGCCGTTGAAGACGTGTTCCCCGGCGCGCGGCGCGAGGCGCGGGTTCCAGCGGTTGCTGACGCGGACGAAAAGCTGGTTGTCTCCCGTTCGCGCAAGGGGCGTGAGGTCGACGGAGAAGGCGGTGTAGCCGCCCTGATGCCGCCCGGCGAGGCTGCCGTTGAGAAAAATCTCCGCCTCCTGAAAGACGCCCTGGAAGGTCAGGCCGATGCGCTTTCCCTCCCACGCGGAGGGGATTGTCAGCGTCTTCCGGTAGCAGCCCTCGCCGACGTAGAAGCGGTTCTCCATGAAATAGGGAATGCCGAAGGAATGCGGGAGGCCGACGCGGTACCAGCCCCCGTCGTCGAAGGAGGCGTCCTTCGCGTCCTCCCAATCGCCGTACCGGAAGGCCCAGCCGCTGTTGAGCAGAATCGTCTGCCGTGTCGTGTCCATTTGCGGTTCTCCTTTCCGCCCCGCGCCGGAGGGCGGGCGCCGTCCGGCGGGCGCGCGGGTTTTATCGTTGATACCGATATGATAAACCGGTTTTGGGACGGAGTCAACGCGCAAAATTGAATCCCGGCGAGACACACCTGCGGCAACAACGCCGCGATAATGAAACGCTCCCGTTTCCGGCAGAGCAGCCGGGAGCGGGAGCGTTTTTGTGAAAAAGGAACCTTTTACGGCAGCGCTCAGTTGTTCTGCTTGCGAAAGCGGGCCGGCGTGCAGCCCTTGGAGGCGATGAAGCGGTTGATAAAATAATCCAGATCGCGATACCCGACGCTCTCCGCAATTTCATAGATTTTCTTGTCGGTATGAAGGAGCAGGGCGGCGGCCTTTTCGATGCGGACGCCGTTGAGGTAGTCGCGGAACGACTGGTTGTACTTCTTGTGAAACAGCTGACCGAGGTACGCGCTGTTGACGAAATACTTCTTCCCTGGCTCCTTGAGCGTGAGGTTCTCTGCGTACCGCTCCTGGATCTCCCGCTCGATCTCCGGCAGAATCCCGCGCGACGTCTGGCTGCTCAGCTGAATCAGATACTCGGCGTACTGCCGGGCAAACCATCTGAAATGTGCCTCGCTGCCGCGCATGGCGCTGCGGTCGAAGGCGTTGTCGCTGATGTACTGCATGATCTCCTCCTGGTTGACCTTGTCGTCGCGGGAGATCGCGAGGTGGATGAGCTGGAACAGCAGGTATGGATCACCTGCCATAGCCGTCTGCGTATTACAATCCGCATAGAGCTTCCGGAAGCAAGGAGGAAAAGAAGTGGCTTCTCCCAAAGTGAAAAAAACCAGGTTCGACTGGAAAGAAGTTAAGAAGCAGAAGGTGCTGATGTTCTGGGCGGCCGTGTTCGTCATCTACGGCATCATTTTCTGCTATATCCCCCTGGTTGGCTGGTTGATGGCGTTCCAGGATTACAAGCCGAAGGACAGCATCTTCGGCTCCAAGTTCGTCGGCTTTGACAAGTTTGTCCAGCTGTTTTCGGACAACACCTTTCTCGAGGTCATCCGCAACACGCTGGCGATGGGTATCATCAACCTGGTGCTCACCTTCGTAACCGCCATTGCGTTTGCCATTTTGCTCAATGAGATCCGTCTTGCCATCGGCAAGAAGGTTGTGCAGACGATCTCCTACCTGCCGCACTTCCTGTCCTGGATTGTTGTGACCGGCATCCTGCACGACGTGCTCGCGAGCAGCGGCATCATCAACGAGCTTCTGATGAACATGGGCGCCATCGATCAGCCCATCAACTTCTTCGCGCATCCCGAATACTTCTGGGGAATCGTCGGCCTCTCCAACGTGTGGAAGGAGACCGGCTGGAACGCCATCATCTATCTGGCGGCCATCACGTCCATCGACCCGTCGCTGTATGAGGCGGCGGCCATCGACGGCGCGGGACGCTGGGCGAAGATCAGGAACATCATTCTCCCGGGCATCATGCCCACGATCATGATTCTGCTGCTCATCAACGTCGGCAACGTGCTCAACGCAGGCTTTGAGGTTCAATACCTGCTCGGCAACGGCCTCGTACAGAGCGTCTCGCAGACAATCGACATCTACGTCCTGAAATGGGGCATCAGCCAGAACGATTACGCGATCGGCACCGCGGCAGGCATCTTCAAGAGTCTCGTCAGTATTATCCTGATCGTCATCTGCAACCAGCTCGCGAAACGCTCCGGCGGCGAGCGCCTGTTCTGAGAGGAGGCGAAGCAGAATGAAAAAGAAGGAAGCTGCAATCTCTGTTTCGCAGCCCAAACAGAGCAAATCCTTTGCCAACACGCTGTTCGTCGTCTGCAACACCGTTATCATGGTCCTGTTTGTCATTGTGACGCTGTACCCGGTGCTCAACACGCTCGCGATCTCGTTCAACGACGGCACCGACGCTCTGCGCGGCGGCGTCTATCTCTGGCCGAGAAAGTGGTCTCTCCAGAACTACGTCACAGTTCTTCAGAAGGACAATCTCATCACGGGCGCGTACATTTCCGTGCTGCGCACCGTGATCGGCACGCTCACGGCTCTCGCGGCAAACGCGCTGCTGGCCTTCATTGTCAGCCGCAAGCGCTTCCTGTTTAAGAGCCAGCTGTCTCTCTTCTGGGTCATCACGATGTACGTCAACGGCGGCATGATTCCGATCTTCCTGCTGTACAAGAATCTCGGCCTGACCAACAACTTTTGGGTGTACATTATTCCCGGCATGATCAGCGCGTTCAATATGCTCGTCATGCGCACCTACATGACGGGCATTCCGGACAGCCTCGAGGAATCCGCGCAGCTTGACGGCGCGGGGTACATGACGATCTTTTTCAAGATTATCTCCGCGCGGCCTGCCATCCGAAGACGGGTCTGAGCGCCGAGTATGCCCGGTACGACGGCACGCCGAAGGTAACGCCTCCGGAGCTCTACGGCGGCCGCCACGACTGGTTCTACAGCGACGCGTACCGCACGGCGGCGAACATCGGCCTCGACTGCGCCTGGTTCGGCGGGGACGAGCACGAGCGCGCGATCGCGGAAAACATCCAGCGCTTCTTTGCCGAGCAGCAGAACTTTCGAACTGACGGCGTCTTTCTTATCGACGGGACACCGGTTGAGGGCATGAAGGCGCTGCATCCCGTCGGTCTTCTCGCAGCGCTCGCCGAGGCCTCTCTCGCGAGCCGCGGCACCTACGCGAAGGAGTGGGTGCGCCGTTTCTGGGAAACCCCGCTGCGCACGGGCGGCCGCCGCTACTACGACAACTGCCTGTATCTCTTCGCGACGCTCGCGCTGAGCGGCAAGTACCGCATTTGGTAAAGCTCTTCGGGAAGTCCCCCTACTTCCCTGCGGATAGAAAAAGCGTCCGTCCCGGCTTCCTCTGCCGGGCGGACGCTTATTTCATGCTTTCCGATGACTCCTACGGTTTATCTGCCTCGCGTCTCCTTCCGGAGACGGGGAAACCTGAACAGGAAAAGGGATAACGGTTGCTCACCACTGCGTGAGCTCGAGGTAAAGATCGCGGTACTGCTTCGCGGAATTCTCCCAGGAGACGTCCTTCGCCATATCGCGCAGGACGACCTCGTCCCATCTCTCGCGCTCGGTGAAGTAGAGCGTCTTCGCGCGGTTGACGGCGTCGAGGAGGAGGCCGGCGTCGTACCGGTCGAACGTGAAGCCGTTGCCCTCGCCGGTGAAGACGTTGTACGGCTGGACGGTATCCTTCAATCCGCCCGTCTCGCGGACGATCGGCAGCGTGCCGTAATGCATCGCGTTGAGCTGCGTCAATCCGCACGGCTCGAAGCGGGACGGCACGAGCAGCGCGTCCGCGGCGGCATAGATGCGGTGCGCTCTCGCCTCGTCGTACTGGATGCAGGCGGAGAACATCCCGCTGTACGCGCCCTCATAGTAGCGGAAGGTATCCTCGTACTGCCGGTCGCCGGTGCCGAGGACGACGATCTGGGTATTGCCGTCCATCATCTGCGGAACGATGGCGTTGACGAGGTCAAGGCCCTTCTGGTTTGTCAGGCGGGAAATCAGGCCGATGACGAACTTGCCCTCGTCCTTCACGAGACCGAGCTCCTCCTGCAGGGCGAGCTTATTCTCGCGCTTCTTCCCGATGGCGTCGGAGGCGTCGTAATGGACGGCGACGGCGGCGTCGGTCTTCGGGTTCCACATCCCGTAGTCGATGCCGTTGACGATGCCTCTGAGCTTGCCGCTGTGGTAGCGCAGATGGTTCTCGAGCGTCTCGCCGTACTCGCTCGTCTGGATTTCCTGCGCGTAGGTGCCGCTCACGGTGGTGATGCGGTCGGCGTACGCGAGGCCGCCCTTGAGCATATTGGCGTCCTCATGGCCGACCTTGAGCGCGCCCATATTGAACACGGAATCCGGCAGGCCGGACCAGTACTTGATCGTCGGGATATTGTAGATGCCCTGGAAGCGCAGGTTATGGATGGTCAGCACAGAGCGGGCGCGTCCGACCGGGGTATCCTGGAACAGCGTGCGCAGATACACCGGCACGAGCGCCGCCTGCCAGTCGTGGCAGTGGACGATATCGGGGATCCAGTCGAGATAGTTGAGCGCGGCGAGCGCGGCCTTGCTGAAGAAGCAGTACTTCGGGATATCGTCCACGAGGCTGACGTACGGGTTTCCGCTCGAGAAGAACTCCTCGTTGTCGATGAAGTCGTACACGACGCCGTCGCAGACATATTCCATGATGCCGACATAATAGCTGCGGCCCGTTCTGCCGAGGTCCATATAAAATTCGCCGCGGTAGACCATGAGATCCTGATATTTCTTCGGGATGCACGCGTAGCGCGGCAGGATCACGCGCACGTCGCAGTTGAGCGAAGCGAGCACGCGGGGCAGCGCGTACATGACGTCGCCGAGACCGCCGGTCTTGACGAACGGGTGACACTCCGAACCGATAAAGGCCACGCTTCTGCGCGGCTGGGGCACGATTGCCTGCATAGTGGGCACCTCCTCGACAGCGGAACTATTTTCAACAGCCGGCGCTTCCGGCGCGGCGGCCTCGGCGGGAGCCTCCTCCGCGGGAGCGGATTTTTTCGCGGCCGCCTTCTTCGCGGGCGTCTTCTTCGCGGCGGGAGCCTTCTTCGCGGCCGTCTTCTTTGCGGCGGGCGCCTTCTTCTTCGCGGGCGCGGCGGGCTCTGCCGGCTCCGCCGCCTCGACGGCAGCCTCTGCCGGCTCCGCCGCCTTGACGGCAGCCTTCACCTCGGCGGGAGCCTCCTCTGCCGCGGCGGCAGTCTTCTTGACGGCGGGTTCCTTTTTGCTCTGGGTCTCCGTTTTCTTCCGTGCCATGACAAGCCTTCCTTTCAGCGAGTATTGATAGAATGACTGCGGGTCCGGGGAATCTATGGGATCCATGTGGACGGCCTCCGCCCTCCGGCCCCCCGCCGGCGTACGGGAAAACCATCCGAGAAATTGCCTGAAAAAATTTTATCATATCCCCGCCGAAAATGCAATCGTCTCCAAACCGCGCGGAATGTTCCAATTTTCCTCACCCGAGGAAAATTGCTCCCCATAAATTGAAAAAGGCGCAAAATAATGCCGCGGCGCGCCAGCCGCGGCATTTTCGGGGGGACGAGGAAAGGGGACGCGTGGGGGGGACGGGGTGGGAGTTCGGTTGGGGGACGGTTGGGGGGACGGTCGCTTTTTGAAAAAAGCTCCGCAAAAACTTTACGCGCTCCGCGTCGGAGCTTCAGACCCTCAAAGGGCGATAGCGGCGCCGGAGAGGGAGGCGGCATCGGCACAGAGCGAGGCGTTCCCCTCCACGCGGAAAACTGCCTGCAGCAGCCCGTGGAAGGCGCTTCTCTGCAGCGCCTTGACGTCCTCGTGGCAGGACGGGTTCCCGTTCCCTGTGCCGAGCAGCTCCGCGTCCCCGGAGATCGTGAGCGTCACACGGTTGTCCGCGTCCTGCGAGACGTTCCCCTCCGCGTCGAGGAGCGCAAGGTTCACAAGGACCGTTCTGCTCCCGTCCCGCTCGGGGAAGACGCCGTCGATCTGCGCCTCCACCCGCACAGGCGGGCCGGCCTCCGCCGTTCTTCCCTCCGCCACCGTTTTCCATCGCGACGCGGAGAGCAGCTGTGTCATCTACATTCAGTCGATTCCGATGGGAGACGCGCCGTACTATCAGGGCAAGGTGCTCTGTTATCTCGATGAGGAAGAGCTTCTCTCCCCCTTCCAGTCGATTCGGTACGATCAGGGCGGGATGCTGTGCATCCTCGACGCGGCGGGCGAGCTGGTCATGCAGGATAACCCCGGCGGCCTCGATTTTTCCGAGCTCGACCAGAGCCGGTGCACCGGGAGCCAGGGCTCCTTCCTGCAGTCGATCGGCGGCGAGACCATGCTCGTCTCGTATCTGCACAGCGGAGAATACGGGTGGACGTATCTTTCCGTCATCCCGCAGAGCGTGATTCTCGCGCCGAGCAGCGGGGCTCGCCTTTTCCTTTTCGTGATGATTATCGTTTCCCTCGCGGCAGGATGCCTTCTCGCCTTCTATTTTGCTGCCAAAACGGCAAAACCGGTGATTTCCATCACGAATCTTCTCATGCGCAACAACCAGCTCGTCTCCCCAAGCGAGCTGCCGGGCGGCATCGAGCGTCTTCTTGAGAAAAATAAGACGCTGCAGCAAGCGGTCAACCAGCAGATGGATGACCAGCGCACCGCCCTGTTTTACACCCTCCTCAGCGGCGGCTTCCACGACGAGGAGGAGATCCGCCGCAGCTTTGCGGACGTGCAGCTCCCGCTCGACGCCCCGCTCTACTGCGTCATGCTCGTCACGCTCCTCGAGTGGCAGATCGAAAAGCCGCCCCAGGCGCAGGCCTGCGCGTACAAGAAGCTGCTCAAGGAGGTGCTCGCCGCCCGGATTCCGGGGGTAGTCGGCATCGGCGATCTCGATCTGAGCACGAGCGTCCTGCTGGCGGCGGTCGACGAATCGCGCCGTGTTGTCTTCCGCGAGGAGCTCGAGCGCAGCGCTCACGATATCATCTCACAATTTTCGCAGGCTGTACAGAGCGACATTCAGTTTTCCGCATATCCGGTTGAACGGCTGATGGAGATTCCCTCCGCCTTTTCCTTCCTCGAAAACTGGGATCCGGTTCCTCAGGAGGGGAACATTGTCTGCTGGCTCGCCGAGGATGATCCGGAAGGCCGCCATGTTTTTTATTATCCCCTGAGTCTTGAGCTGCGACTCATCGCCGCCATACAGGACAGCCGCCCCGCCATGGCGGAGGCGCTTCTCGACCTGATTGCCCACTACAACAAGCGCGTTCTCGCCTCCAACGGAGAATACGCCATGTCCTTCCTGCAGGCGCTCTATGGCACGCTGATGCGTCTCGTCAACGAGTGCTCCTCCCACAAGCAGGAGCTTCTCGAGCGCAGCGGCTCCCTTTTTGACGCCGCAGCCCAGTCCCCTCCGTGGGAGCTGTTCCAGCGCCTCCGCGAATGCTTCCTCATCACGGCGGACGCGTACGGCGCGCATGAGGAGGCCCGCGGCGACGGTCAGGTGCGGCGGATTCTCGATTACGTCAACGAGCATTTCACCGATCCGCAGCTCTCCCTCACCTCCGTCGCCGCCGCGTTCCACATCACGGAGCCGTATCTCTCCCGCATCTTCAAGCAGGGCGCCGGCGAGAATTTCTCGAAGTACGTCGAGCGCCTCCGCGCCGAGCGGGCGCGCGAGCTGATCCGCGAGCACAAGCTCCCCCTCAGCGAAATCGCCCAGCAGGTCGGCTACAACTCGCCCCAGGTCTTCCGCCGCGCCTACAAGCGCGTCTTCTCCGTCTCCCCCTCCGAGGACTCCGCCCCCGACGATCCCAACTAAAAAAGCAAGGCTGCGGTGAAAATCCGCAGCCTTGCTTTTTTGCTGGTACGGGGTGGGAGTACGGTTGGGGGACGGTTGGGGGGGACGGTCGCTTTTTGAAAAAAGCTCCGCAAAAACTTTGCGCGCTCCGCGTTTTCAGTGGGAGCGGCTCAGGCTCCGGCCTGTCTGCCGCCGCGGCCTCCCGCGCCGCCCATACCGCCGCCCATCCGGCCGGGATTGTTCTCCGAGCCGTCGTTGGTGGTGACGTCGGCGCCGTTGTTCGTATATGTGCCGTCGCAGTCGAGCGCGGTGTTGCCGCTGCTGCTGCAGGTGAGGTCGAGCGTGCCGCCGTTGAGCGTCAGCGCGCCGTTGGAATCGATGCAGTCGCCGCTCGAGACAATCACAAACTCGCCTCCGTTGATGGTGATAAAGCTGTCGGAGTCAGACGAGAACTGCTCCTGACCGGGACGCCCGCCGCCGAAGCCGGAGCTGTCCGCGCCGCCCGCGGCGTTGATGCCGTCGTCCACGGAGTCGATGTCGAAGACGCCGCCGTCGATCGTGACCGTCTGCCCCTCGATGCCCTCGTAGCAGTAGGCGATGGTGAAGCCGCCGTCCTGAATCGTGACGGCCGCGTCGGAATGGATCGCGTCGTCTCCGGTGGAGAGCGTAAATGTCCCGCCCGTCACGAGGATGTCGCCGCCCGCGTGGAAGGAGTCGTCAGCCGTGTCCGTCACAAAGCTGCCGCCCGTAACAGTGAGGCTGCCGCCGGCCTTGAATCCCTTCCGGCTGGCCGTATCGTCCTCCCCGGTGTCGGACGCGCTCTCCTCCATGAAGCCGCCCCGCTGCCCGAATCCCATGCTGTCGGTCTCCATGGTGACGCTCGCGCTGCCCTCCCCCGTCGTGACGGTGAAGTCTCCGCCCTCGATCTGCAGCTGTGCTGCGGCGCTGACGCCGTCGCCGTCCGCCGTGATGCTGAACGTCCCGCCCGAGATGTAGACGAAGCCGAGGCTTTCGTCGTCCGCGTTCTCCGCGTGGATCCCGTCCTTGCCGGCGGTGATCGTGTACGTCCCGCTGGCGATGCGCACGCTGTCCTTGCCGGAAAGGCCCTGGCTCTCCGCGCTGATATGGTACGTCCCGCTCGTGAGGACGAGATCGTCCTTCGAGACAACGCCGTGCCCCGCCGCGGCCTCGATGGTCAGCGTGCCGGCGCCGTTGAGCGTCAGATCCGCCTTTGAGAAGATAACGGCGTCGATGTTGTTGTCGTCAATCGCCGTATACGAGCCGCCGTTTGCGAGCGTGTTCTCCGAGCCGGAGGCGGTGGTAACGAACACCTTGTCCGCCTCGAGGACGCAGAGCGCCGCCGAGTCGGCGTTCGTGATCTGCACGCCGTCGAGCACCAGCTGCACCTTGTCGGCGTCGTCCGCGCTGACCACCAGCATCCCGTCGTCGAGCGTGCCGGTGACGAGGTAGACGCCCTCGTCGGTGATGGTGACGGTGCTGCCGGAGATCTGCACCGCGTCGGAGTCGCTCGACGCGGTGTCTCCCGAGAGCGTGATGTGCGCGCACGTCTCCTCATCGCAGCCGATCTCCATGTCCCGCGCCGTGAACATCTCGGACGCGCTCACAGGGGAGCCGGACTCCCCCGTCTCCGCCGTCCCGACGGCCTCCGGCGTCTCCCCGCCCGTCGAGGCGGCTTCCTCCGCCGCGGAGCTCGAAGCCGCGCCTGCAAGGCCGCAGCCGGAGAGAGCGAACACCGCCGCGGCGAGCAGGGGCAAAACAGTAGTTTTTTTCATGCCGCGTATCCTCCTTTTACATCTCGCTGATGGCCGTTTCCTGCCTGGAAACGGAGATTTCCAGATTTCCGTTGCGGCAGCGGAGCTTGTCGATCATTTCCTTTTCCTTTCCCGCGCTGCGGAGCGTCAGGTGATACGTCAGCCGGTACAGGCTGCCCATGTTGGTCGTCCGAACCTGCACGAGCTCGCTGGAGCCGGCGTACTCCTTCAGGATCGGCTCGAAGACGTCCGTGTAGTCGAGATCCTCGGGGATCGTGATGGTCAGCGTCTTGCAGCAGTCGTTCTTCTTCCTTGCGCCGAAGTCGAACCGGCTGTACACGGCGCTCGCGAGGCCGAGAACAATCGCGCAGAGGAAGCCGTAGCCGAGGTAGCCCATCCCGACGATCAGGCCCGTCCCCATCGCGAGGAAGATCGCGCCGATCTCCCTTGCGGAGCCGGGCACGGAGCGGAAGCGGACGAGGCTGAACGCGCCCGCGACGGCGACGCCCGTCCCCACGTTCCCGTTGACCATCATGATGACGACGCAGACGACCGCGGGGAGAAGCGCCAGCGTCGCGACAAAGCTTTTCGTGTACCGGTTCCGGTACATATAAAACCCGGCGAGAATCAGACCAATCACGAGCGCGCTGGCCACGCAGAGCACGAAGTCTCCCGGCTCGATGACGCTCGTCATATCCGTATCAAAGAGTCCGCGAAAAAGATCAGCAGGCATCCGCAATTCTCCCCTTTCCTTCGTGTTCCGCCGTCATGTCGCGGTAAGCCGCGCCGTATTTCGAGAACGACGTGCGCCTGACCCCGAGACGGTTCAGCTCGTGCGCCATCCAGAGCGGCAGACCGCCCGCGGTCTTGAGCTCCATGAGCGTCTGCCCCGCGCCGAGCAGCGGAATCCCGTACGGCTCGCTGCCGAGCGAAAAGTCCTGCTCCCGGTAGAGGATGTTCTCGTCGAAGGTGACGCGGAACTCGCTGCCGTCCGGCGCGTAGAACGCCTCCCGCTCATAGGAGAGGAACACCGCCGGGCGCAGCCCCTGATAAAGCGAGCGGAAATACTCTATCTCCCCGGCGATCTGGGAGCGCACCGGGAGCGGGAGCCCGTACCGGAAGCAGGTCATGGCCTGCGATTCCGGGAGCGTCAGCCTGCGCTTATAGACGACGGACTTGTATTTCTTTTTGAGCTCCACGAAGACGGGGTCGTCCGGGCCCGCGGTCTGGTAGCTGCGGATGCGGAGCTTCTCCTTATACGCCGGCTTCTCGAGCGAGCGGCGGATCAGGCGGTAGGACTCGGTGTCGTAATATATATTGCGGATGGTCGTCCGCCCGTACTTGTCGAGCTTCATATACGGCTGCATGGCCCGCAGAATCGCCTGCTTCTGCGGCTGCGTCAGCAGATATTTGATTTCGTACCGCTGGAAGGTCGATTGGTAATGCATACTGTTCCTCCTTAGAGCGCCCGTGAGATGTCAGGCGGCTGTGATGCTTTGCTTTTCTTGAGAAACAGCATACCGCCCGCAGCTTAGATGTACTTAAAACAAAAGCTTAAAGGAAGTTAAATTTGAATGGCGGGAAAAATGCCGCCCCCGGAAAGGGGCGGCAGGGAATGGAGGCGGCAAACGGAATCAGGCCGGAAAGACGGCTGTGATGCGCAGAGACTTCCCGTCGGGGGAAGAGGCAGAGATTTTCCCCCTGTGCGCGGCGACGACGGCGGAGGCGATGGAGAGGCCGAGGCCGTAGCCGCCGGTGCCGGAGTTTCTCGACGCGTCCGCGCGGTAGAAGCGGTCAAACAGGTGCGAGAGGCTTTCCCGGGAGACGGACTCCGCCGTGTTGAAGACGCTCAGGCGGAGGGTATTCTTCTGCTTCTCGAGGACGGCCTCGATCCGGCCTCCCTCGTCGGCATACTTGACGGCATTGTCCAGCAGGATCGTGAGGAGCTGGCGGATCGCCTTCTCGTCCCCGTTCATGGAGAGCATCGGCTGGACGCGGCTCGAGAGGGTTTTGCCGCGCGTCCGC
>CALWIH010000065.1 GCA_944380675.1 uncultured Clostridia bacterium
AGCGGAACCTCGATCTCGGCGATGGTGCAGTCGGCCTTCTTCTCCTTGTGGAAGGCCACCATCTTCGAGTAATCCATCTTGTAGATGTGGTCGCCGGAGAGCACGACGACGTAGTCGGGATTATAGCGGTCGATGAAGTTGATGTTCTGATAGATGGCGTTCGCGGTGCCCTTGTACCAGTCGGACTTCTTGCCGCGCTGATACGGGGGAAGGACGTGTACGCCGCCGTACATACTGTCGAGATCCCAGGGCTGGCCGCTGCCGATGTACTCATTGAGCTCGAGCGGCTGATACTGGGTGAGCACGCCGACGGTCTCAATGCCGGAATTGACACAGTTCGAGAGCGGGAAATCAATAATGCGGTATTTGCCTCCATACGGGACGGCGGGTTTCGCCAGATTCTTTGTCAGTACCCCAAGTCTGCTGCCCTGTCCACCGGCCAGCAGCATTGCCACAATCTCCTGCTTTGGCAACATGAAGACCCCTCCTTGATTCGTTTTTGATAGGTTCCCTGTTTCCCGGATTATTCCGCCTTTTTCCGCTTGCGCACGGGAGCCTTTTTCGGCTGCGCGGACGAATCCTTGTCCGCCGCCTTCTTCGGCTCCGCGGCCTTCTTCGCGACGGGCTTTTCCTCCGCCGCGGCGGGGATCGCCTTGCGGCGCGGCTTCTTCCTCCTGCAGCGCAGGTAGATGACCGACATGGCGGGCAGATCGAGAGCGATGGACTCCTCGCAGCCGTGCATCGGCACGGCCGTGCTCTTGATCGAATTGCCGTTGGTCACGCCGGAGCCGCCGTACTCGGCTCTGTCGGAGGAGAAGACCTCCTCGTAGGTGCCGGGCGTCGGGGCGCCGATGCGGTAGCCCTTGCGCTCCACGGGGACGAAGTTACACACGACCACCAGCTCGTTGCCGCTCTTGTCGATGCGGCGGAACGCGATGACGCTCTGCGTGTAGTCGTCGTTGGAGATCCAGCTGAAGCCCTCCCACGAGAAATCGACCTCCCACAGGGGAGCCGTTTCCAGGTAGAAGTGGTTCAGGTCGCGGAAAAACGCCTGCTGCTTCTGGTGCTGCGGATATTGCAGCAGCAGCCAGTCGAGCTCCTTCTCGTAGTTCCACTCAATAAACTGACCGAACTCACTGCCCATGAACAAGAGCTTCTTTCCGGGGTGCGCCATCATGTAAGAGAGAAAAGCGCGCACGCCCGCGAACTTCTGCTCGTTGTCGCCGGGCATTTTATTCATCAGCGAGCACTTTCCGTGCACCACCTCGTCGTGCGAGATGGGCAGGATGTAGTTCTCGGAGAAGGCATAGAAGAAAGAGAACGTGATGTTGTCGTGGTTAAACTTGCGGTAGATGGGGTCGAGCGACATATAATGGAGCATATCGTTCATCCAGCCCATGTTCCACTTGTAGTTGAAGCCGAGTCCGCCGGCGTAGGTCGGCTTGCTGACCATCGGCCAGGACGTCGACTCCTCGGCGATCATCATCGCGTCGGGGAACTGCGCGAACACGGATTCGTTGAGCTTCTGCAGGAAGGCGACGGCCTCGAGGTTCTCCTTGCCGCCGTCCTTGTTCGGCACCCATTCGCCGTCGCGGCGGCTGTAGTCGAGATAGAGCATCGAGGCGACCGCGTCGACGCGGATGCCGTCGATGTGATATTTTTCAAGCCAGAACACGGCGCTCGAGATGAGGAAGCTCACCACCTCGCAGCGGCCGTAGTCGAAGACAAGCGTACCCCAGTCCTTGTGCTCGCCCTTTCTCGGGTCGGCGTACTCGTAGCACGGCGTGCCGTCGAAGCGGGCAAGTCCGACCTCGTCCTTCGGGAAGTGGGCGGGAACCCAGTCCATGATGACGCCGAGGCCGGCCTGGTGGAATTTATTGACAAAGCTCATGAAGTCGTGCGGCGTGCCGTAGCGGGACGTCGGGGCGAAGTAGCCCGTCACCTGGTAGCCCCAGGAGCCGTCGAAGGGATATTCCGTCAGCGGCATGAGCTCGACGTGCGTATAGCCCATGTCGAGCAGATACGGGATGAGCTCGTCGGCGAGCTTGTCGTAGGAGAAGACGTTGCCGTCCGCGTAGCGCCGCCAGGAGCCGGCGTGCACCTCATAGATGTTGACCGGCTGGGTGTAGTGCGGCTTCGCCGCCTTGCGGCGGAACCACGCGGCGTCGTCCCACTGGAAGCCCTCGATGTCGCAGTAGATGGAGGAGTTGCTCGGACGGGTCTCGAAGTGGAAGGCGTACGGATCGCTCTTGAGCACCTTTCTGCCGTCCTCCGTCGTAATGCAGTATTTGTAGACGGAAAACTGCTCGAGCACAAAGGGGAGCTTCGCCTCCCAGACGCCGTTCTCACTGATTCGCTCAAGGGGATGCTTCTCCTCGTCCCACTTGTTGAAATCACCCACAATGGAAACGGCCTGCGCGTTCGGCGCCCAGACGCGGCAGGTCATGGAAGCCCTGTCGTCGGCCCGGCGCAGCCCCATGTACTCATACGCCTTGCTGTTGGTTCCCTGGTGGAAAAGGTAAAGCGGAACGTTGTCCCGGGAGTTGATTTCCTTCTGCACGGAAACATCCTCCTCCTTTTAATTTAAAAATCTATGCTTCTATCATATCACAACGGAAATAATAATCAAGTTTTTCCGTCATTATCTTAAAATTTTTCTTTTTTTAGCCAAGTTGTATTGTTTGATTTGTTACAAAGTGAACAGAAAGTTTCAACGTGAAGCTCAGCTTGAGTATAGCATCCGCGCGCTGTCGGCTTTTGCGGAAATCCGGATGTGAAAAAATTCTCCCCGTTTTTGTCTATAACCACAAAAAAGCCCTTCCGGTTCCGGCGCTCTTTCTCTCCCACTTGCATCCCCCCGGACAATTCGATATACTGAAAGAACGGACGGCGCGCCCGGCTCCAGGACGGGAACCGGGCGCGCCGCCGGAAAAGGAGGAGGAATGCAATCTATGAGCTCGTCCGGAAGCAGAGGGCGCCTGGCCGCCCTTTTCTCCGCGCAGGATATGTCCCAGGGCGCTCCCTGGAGGCGGATCCTCGAATTTTCCCTGCCGATGCTCATCGGCAACCTGGCCCAGCAGATGTACAACACGGCGGACTCCGTCATCGTCGGCATCTATGTGGGCGACAACGCGCTCGCGGCCGTGGGAAGCGCGTCGCCGATTCTCAACCTGCTGCTCGCGCTGTTCGTCGGCGTATCGACGGGCGCGGGAATTCTCGTATCGCAGTATTTCGGCGCGAAGGATAAGGAGCGCCTCTCCGGCGTCGTCGGCAACTGCCTGACGCTCACCCTGCTTTCGTCGCTCATCATCATGGTCATCGCGCCGTTCGTGACGAGGCCGCTGCTCGAGCTTCTCAACACGCCGGCCTCCATTCTCGACTGGTGCAGCGATTACCTCAACATCTTTTTCCTCGGCATTCTCGGCTTCGCGGCGTACAACATTCTCTCGGGCGTGCTGCGCGGCCTCGGAGACTCGCTCTCCTCTCTCGTCTTCCTCATTGTGGCGACGGTGCTCAACATCGGCCTCGACGTCTGGTTTGTGGCGGGGCTGCGCATGGGCGTCGCGGGCGTGGCGCTCGCCACGATCCTGGCGCAGGCCATTTCGGCGGTGCTGTGCTTCCTCAAGCTCATCCGGATGCATGACGTCTTTGTGCTGCACGCGCGCGACCTGCGCCCGATGAAGGACTGTGTGTGGAAGATCATCCGCCTCGGCGTGCCGTCCGGCGTGACGCAGGCCATCTTCTCGACGGCGATGCTCGTCGTGCAGTCGCTGACGAACAGCTTCGGCGAGGCGGTCATCGCGTGCAACGTCATTGTCATGCGCGTCGACGGCTTCGCGATGATGCCGAACTTCACCTTCGGACAGGCCATGACGACCTACACCGGCCAGAACGTCGGCGCGGGCCGCCCCGACCGCGTGCGCGCCGGCGCGAAGCAGGGCACCCTGATGGCGCTCGGCTGCGCCGCCGCCCTCACGCTGTGCATCCTGCTCTTCGGCCGCTCGCTGATGGCGATTTTCACCTCCACGGCCTCGCTCGTCGAGATGAGCTACCACATGATGAGCATCCTCGCCGTCGGCTACATCGCGATGGCGATCACGCAGAGCCTCTCGGGCGTGATGCGCGGCGCGGGCGACACGATGACGCCGATGTGGATCTCGATCGTCACGACCGTCGTTCTGCGCGTGCCGATCGCGTACGGCATCGCCTACTTTACCCGCAGCGCCGACTACCCCGTCGGCCGCCCGGAGTCCGTCTTCATCTCGCTGCTCGCCTCGTGGGTGCTCGGCGCGCTCATCACGCTTGCGGCCTACCGCGTGGGACGCTGGCGCAAGCGCGCGCAGGCGCCCGTCTGACCGCCCGCCCTTTGTCCGTCCCGAAAAGAAAGGAAACGACATGATATTTTATTATTCCGCCACCGGCAACAGCCGGTACGCCGCAGAAGCCGTCCGCGAAGCCTCGGGCGATCGGTGCGCCGATCTGCTTCCCGTCCTCCGCTCCGGGAAGCGCGAGCCCGTCCGCTCGGAGCGGCCGCTCGTCTTCGTGTGTCCCGTCTACTGCTGGCAGCTCCCGCACATGGTGGAGCGGTGGATCGGGGAGACGCCGTTCTCCGGCTGCCGGGACGCGTACTTCGTGCTGACGTGCGGCGGCGACGCGGGAAACGCCGCGTCGTACCTCAAAAAGCTCTGCGCCCGCTGCGGCCTAAAGTACCGCGGGACGGCGGCGATCCCCATGCCGGACAATTATCTCATGATGTTCCCCTCCCCGACCGAGGAGGAAATCCGCGAGAGCCTGCGGAAGGCCGTCCCGCTGCTCAAGGACGCGGCGGAACGAATCGCGCGGGGCGAAGACCTGCCGGAAAAGCCGTGCGGCTTTCTCGGGAAGCTGTGCAGCGGCCCGGTGAACCGGCTGTTTTACCGGTACTATCTGAAGGACAAAGCCTTCGCCGTCTCGGACGCGTGCGTCGGGTGCGGAAAATGCGCGTCCGTCTGCCCGATGCGCAACATCACCCTCGAGGGCGGCAAGCCGGTCTGGCACGGCTCGTGCACGCACTGCACGGCGTGCCTGAACCTCTGCCCCGCGTCCGCGATCGAGTACGGGAAAAAGACGCGCGGAAAGCGGCGCTACCGCAACGACAGGAAATTTCCGGAGACAGAATAATCTGCAGAGACGGCAAAACCCCCGCGCGGCTGCGCGGGGGTTTCGTTCTCTCCTTGCGTCAAAGGGAGAATTTGATGGTCTTGATTTCAAACGGCCGCAGCGTCAGGCGGAGCTTTTTCTCCTTATGCGGCTCGCCGTCCTGCCGCTCGAGCAGGTTGCACGCGCACCACGACTGGAACGGGAAGGCGGTCGGGATGGAGACGGACGCGTGGCGTCCCTCCTTCTCGTGGAGGCGGAGGATGAGGGCGTTCCCGTCCTCCGCGGGCTTGACGGCGTCGAACGTGACGCCCGGCAGGCTCGCCGGGAAGAGGGCGGGCAGGCTCGTCCTGCCGGAGAAGACGAGCGGCGCGTCGTTGAGCTCCCAGCTCTCGCGGTCGACGCCCGCCTCATACCACTCGCCGCGGTGCAGGAAGAGCGAATAAGCGAACTCCTGCAGGCCCGCGTCGGCGGTGTAGTCCGGCGAATTCGAGCTCTTGAGCAGCGTCAGGCGCAGCACGCCGTCGTGGACGTCGTAGCCGTACTTGCTGTCGTTCAGAAGCGCCGCGCCGTAGCCGGATTCGGAGAGATCCGCCCACTTGTGGCCCACGGTCTCGAACTTCGCGGCCTCCCAGCTCGTGTTCTTCGTCGTCGGACGCTCGACGCTGCCGTACTGGATGTCAAAGCGGGCGCGCGTGCTGCGCAGGGTCGTCGGGAAGGCGACCTTCATCAGCGTCTCGCGCTCGTTCCACTCGACGCGCGTCATAAAGTCGATCCGCGTCCTGCCGGGATACACGATCATCCGCTGCGTGAGCGACGACCTGCGGAACGTGTAGCGGAACTCCGCGACGGCGCGCACGGCGCTGTTCTCCAGAATGGTCACGCGGCTCGGGGCGGGCAGCTCCCAGGGCTTTCTCTGATGGGTGTATTCGAGCTCCCACGCGTCGTAGTCGCGCGGGCGATCCTCGTAGAGCGTGAGGGCGTTCGCCTCCCGCCCCTCGGGGACGAGCTCGCGCTGCGCCGCCTTGTCATAGATGCTGACGAGCCGCCCGGCCCTGTTCCAGAGGACGCGCAGCGCGTCCGTCTCGAGGCCGTGGGCGAGCACTGCCGCGCAGCCGGGGGCGGACGGCGCGGGGCCGCCCTTCAGAAGGAGCGTGCGCGTCTCCCCGGCGTCGAGAGAGAGGGAGACGGCGCTGCCGCTCTGCGGCGGGACTGTGCCGTCCTCGAGCTCGACATGGCGTCCCGCCAGATCGGCGGGCAGCTCGACAACGCTCCCGCGCGCCCAGTTCGCCGTGTTCCACACGGTCAGGACGTTCTCCGCCCCGTCCGGCGCGGCGGCGGCCTCCATCGCCTCGCGGGCGAGCGCCTCGGCCTGCGCGTAGAGGACATGGCAGTCCTCGTACACCTCGCGGATCGAGGAGCCGGGAATGATGTCGTGGAACTGCAGGCAAAGGACAATCCGCCAGGCCGCGGCGAGCTTTTCCTTCATCGCGGAGACGTCCTCCCCGCGCACGAGCGCCCGCGAGACGGCCTCCTCGGCGCTGCGCAGCAGGAACTCCATGCGGCGGTTCGTCTTCTTGTTGTACGCCTGCGAGGTATAGGTGCCGCGGTGGAACTCGAGGTACAGCTCGCCGTCCCAGACCGGCACATAGGCGAAGCGGCGGTTCTCCTCCACGGTGCGGTGGAGGCTCCGGCAGAACTCGTCGACGCGCCCCTGCCGGACGGCCGGCATTCCGGGCACCCGGCCGACGCGGCGCGCCTGCTCGAGCATATCGCGGTTCGGCCCGCCGCCGCCGTCGCCGTAGCCGTAGGAGACGAGCAGCTCCGTGTTGAGCTCCTTGTTGTGGTACGCGTTCCACACGCCCTTGACCGCCATGGCGTCCGTCAGGCCGTTGTAGGTGTACATCCGCTCGCCGGGGGCGGACGTCGTGATGAAGTGGGCGAGGACGGACGTGCCGTCGATGCCGCGCCACTCAAAGGTGTCGTACGGCAGGACGTTCTGGTCGTTCCAGCTGATCTTCGTCGTGATGAAGGTATCAATCTCGCTCTGCTTTAAAATCTGCGGCAGAGCGGCGGAGTAGCCGAACACGTCCGGCAGCCAGAGGTAGGAGCTGTGATTGCCGAATTCGCCCTCGAAGAAGCGCGTGCCGTACAGGAGCTGGCGCGCGAGCGACTCGCCGGAGGGCAGGTTGCAGTCTGCCTCGACCCACATCCCGCCCGCGGGCTCCCAGCGGCCCTCGGCGGCGCGGCGGCGGATAAAGTCATAGATCTCGGGGTAATTCTCCTTGACGAAGGCGTACTGCTGCGGCTGCGTGTGCAGGAAGATGTACTCGGGGTATTCCTCCATCAGGCGGTTGACCGTCGTGAAGGAGCGGGCGCACTTCTCGCGCGTGTGGCGCAGACGCCACAGCCACGCCGTGTCGATGTGCGTGTGGCCGACGACGTCGACGACCACCTTTTTCTCCTCCTCGGGCAGCTCGCTCTCGAGGAAGGCGACGGCCCTCGCGCAGGAATCAAAGAACGCGTCCGACGCGAGGTCTGAGGTGTCGACGAGATCCCACGCCTTCGCGGCGAGATTCAGAACGTGCTGCTTCTCGGGGTCGTTCTCCTCGAGGATGCGGTGCGCGCCGAGCAGGCACGTCATCCAGTAGTAGAGGCTGTCCGCGCCCTCGTCGAGGACGGCGAGCTCCGCGCGCTTTATCTTGTGGTCGTTCGGGTGCGGCCTGCCGCCGCCGACGAGACCCGACCACAGGCGGAACTGCAGGTGCAGCGCCTCGCCGGGCCGCGCGTGCAGCGGGACGTCCTGATGGTACTGGTCGACGGCCTGATACGGATGGCCGTTCACATACAGCAGGCTCTCGAAGCCGCTGTTGCCGCCGCCGCCCGTCGTGCCGAAGTCGAAGCGGCCCCAGAGGCTCCCCGTGAAGTCCTGCGGCGCCTCGACCACGGCGTCGAGCCAAATCCAGCGGTCGTAGCCGCTCCAGATGTCGCCGGGGCGCAGCTCGTCCGCGCCGGGCGTCTCGGGCGGCCTCGCGCCGGGCTCGCCCGCGTCCTCCGTCACGAAAAAGGACGGGATCGGCGCGCTGCTTCTCCAGCGCTCCTCCCGCAGGCGGGAGACGGCGCGGCTCAGGCGCTCATAGTTGTACAGATGAAATGGCATGAAAGCTTCTCCCCTTTCCCAATCGTCAAAAACAGCCCGGCACAACCGCTGCGGCCGACCGGGCTTTATGGGTTTTCTCTCTTCTTTTATTATACGAAACCCGCGCGGGATTGCAATCGAAAGATCTTTGGATTCCCGTATTATTTTGCGGACTTTCCCTCGACGGGACGGGCAATGACGTCGCGGATCTCCTCCTCCGCGCGCAGCACCTCATATTCCAGCTCGGAGGCGGGCATCCGCTCCGCGCCGCGGCCGAGGATGATGAGCTGCTCGAGGCCGTCCGAGGTGGCGACGCGCACGCGGTTGCCGCGCCCGAGCTCGTACGTCGTCTTTTCGATGTACATATCGGCCGTCTCGGCCTCCTTCGTGTACACCACCCAGAGATCGCCCTTCCGCTCGACGGAGCCGACGCCGCCCTTGACCTTGTACGCGTCGAACACGACGATCACGCGGCATTTCTTCCAGCCCTGGTAATTCGCAAGCCGGTGGATGAGCTGCTCGCGGGCGGCGTCGAGGCTTTTCGCGGCGAGCTCCCGCAGGCTCGTCCAGGCGTGGACGATGTTGTAGCCGTCCACGAGGAGGTACTCGTCCCCGATCTGCTTTTTCGGCTTGAATCCCTTCCACGGCTTCTCCGCGCGGATGAGCCGCGGCGCGGCCTGCGGCGCCCGGGGCTTGATGGGGCCGTATGTCTGCTCGAAGATCGCCAGCAGCTCCTTGTCGAGCGCCGCCTGGGATTCGAAGCTTCGGGAGGAGGCGGGCGCGGCGGCCTGCGGCTCCGCCTCCTCCTGCTTAGGGCGGCCGTCCGCCCCCAGCTGGATGTGCATCTTCGCCTCGGCCTCCTGCCACGGGACGTAATACCCCGCGCCGTGCGAGCAGAAGACGGAGCCCGCCGGGTTCTCCGTGTCGGCCTCCGGATCGTAGCCGCGGGCGGCGATCACCTCGTCCTCGTTGTGGCAGAGCTCGTACCCGTCGAAGCGGACGGAGACGGAGCCGCGTCCGCGCGTGAAGGCGGTAAGCTCCCGCTGGTAGTTGAGAAAGGTGGACACGGGAGCCCTTCCCCGGACGACCGCCCCCTCCCCCTCGAGGACGGGCGGCTCGAACGTCCCGCACAGGCGCTGGACGTCCGACATCACGCGTCCGGCGTGCTCCTGCGGCACGGAGGCGGAAAACGCGCACCACGGCTCGAGGACGCGGCACCTCGCGTGCATCAGTCCCTGCCGGATCGCGCGGTACACGGCCTCGCGGAAATCGCCGCCCTCGGTGTGCTTGAGATGCGCGCGCCCCGCGAGAAGCGTCACCTTCACGTCGGTCAGCGGCGCGCCGAGCAGCACGCCCTTGTGCTCCTTCTCGAAGACGTGCGTGCGGATGAGGTTCTGCCAGTTTTTCGCGAGGACGTCGGTGGAACAGGCGCTCTCGAAGGCAATGCCGCTGCCGCGCTCTCCCGGCGAGAGCAGGAAATGCGCCTCGGCGTAGTGGCGCAGCGGCTCGAAATGGCCGCACGCGTGCACCGGCTCCTCGATCGTTTCGCGGTAGAGCACCTCGCAGTCGCCGAAGGTGACGGAAAAGCCGAAGCGCGTCTGCAGCAGCTCGCGCAGAATCTCGAGCTGCACCTCGCCCATGACGTGGACGCGCAGCTCGGAGAGCGGCTCGTTCCACTCGACGGAGAGGGCGGGCTCCTCGTCCTCGAGCGTGCGGAAGGCCGCGAGGACGGCGCGCAGGTCGTACGACTCGTCCCACTGCGCCTTCGAAAGAAGGACGGGCGTGAGCTCGCGCGGTCCCGACGGCGCCTGCTCCCCGACGCCGTCCCCGGCGCGGACGGACGACAATCCCGCGGCGCAGCACAGCTCCCCGGCGCGGGCGCAGTCGATCGGCGTCAGCCTGCCGCCGCGGCAGCGCAGCAGCTCCGTGACCTTCTCCCGGGCGAGCGTCCCGTCCGCCGCGCGGCAGGCGACCTCGTCGCGGCAGCGCAGCGTGCCGGACGTCACCTTGAGCCAGACGACGCGGTTCGCGCCGCGCCGCACCTGGTACGCGAGCGCGCCGAAGGGCAGCTCCTCCCGCGCCTCCCAGTCCGTCTCGGTGAGAAGCTCAAGGCCGTCGAGGAACTCGCGCACGCCCTCGCAGCGCAGCGCCGCGCCGGAAAAGCACGGAAAGAGCTTCCTCTCGCGCACGAGGCGGCGCAGCGCGGGAAGCCAGTCCTCCGGCTCCATATCGCCCTCGAGGTAGCGCTCGAGGAGCTCGTCGTCGAGGGCGGCGAGCTCCTCGGCGAGCGCGTCGTCCGGCACGCCGGAGAAGCCGTCGAGCAGGACGGCGGCGGGGCTGCACTTCTTCTGCAGCTCCGCCATCGTGCGGGCGGCGTCCGCGCCGGGGCGGTCAATCTTATTCAGAAAGAGGAAGACGGGAACCTCATAGTGCGCGAGGAGCCGCCACAGCGTCTCCGTATGGCCCTGCACGCCCTCCGCGGCGGACACGACGAGGACGGCGTAGTCGAGCGCCGGAAGGACGCGCTCCGCCTCGGCGGAGAAATCGGCGTGTCCCGGCGTGTCGAGGAGGAAGTACGTCGACTCTCCCCAGGCGAAGTCCGCCTGTCCGGAGAAGACGGTGATGCCGCGCTCGCGCTCGACCGGCTCGGCGTCGAGGAAGGCGTCGCCGTGGTCGACGCGCCCGCGCTCCCGCAGCGCCCCGCCGAGGTACAGAAGCTGTTCGGAGAGCGTCGTCTTCCCGGCGTCGACGTGCGCGAGAATGCCGATGGTTTTTCTCATTGTTTTTTTCTGCTCAAATTGCGAATGCATCATGCAGAGCACCTCATCGATACAAAACTCCTCGGATGAAAAGGGATTGAAATCATGAAAAAATGACGATATTATTATTATGATGGGCCTTCAAAGGACGCCCGTTCCCTGAAGGCATGGCACTTGGGAAGGAGAAAACTATATGCACCTGCTCACGATCGACAATTTAGGCCCCATACGCCGCTGTGAGCTTCCCATCATGCAGTACACGGTTCTGACAGGATACCAGGCTGCCGGGAAAAGCACCCTGGCAAAATCGGTTTATTTTTTTAAAACTCTCAAAGAGGTTCTTTACCGGCTGATGATCCGCCGATGGGCTTTTTCGGAAACGCAGCAGAAAAGCGCCGGCCCTTTCCCGGACAGCGGCGCGGAAAAAACGCTGATCGGCAGCTTCGACAGCACGGTGCGCGGCCGGTTTCTCAGCACCTTCGGTTCCTCCTACCATATGGATCCCGGAATGCGGCTTTCGTACCGGTACGCAGAGGGCGTTGAAATCTCCATTCATCTATCGGAAAGCCAAAGCGCCCTCACACCGAACTATGTTTGGATCGAGTGCTCCAAAAAAATCCGGGATTTTCTGAGAGAGCATGAGTCCTGGAGAGAGCAGGAGCAGCCCGGTGCGGAATTGCGGCTCAAGCAGCAGCTCTCGCTGCTGTTTGACGACCCCGGCGAAACGGTTTACATTCCCGCGGGCCGCAGCCTTCTGACTGTCCTGGGAAGCCAATTCAGCTACATCTATGCAACCATGGACGATCAGCAGAAGCGGCTTCTTGACGCCTGCACACGCGATTATCTGGACTTGGTGATTAAACTCCGCCCCCGGTTCTCCAACGGGCTGATTGGCCTTTTGGAGGGATTGCAGCTTTCTCCCGCACAGGAGAAGCTGTATCAGGAGGCTCTGACGTTGATCGAAAACATCCTGAAGGGACGATATGCCGTTTCGGACGGCGAGGAGCGCATCTGGATCGATGAGCAGCGGTATGTCAAGATCAATTATGCCTCCTCCGGCCAGCAGGAGAGCATCTGGATTCTGAATCTTCTGTTTTACTTTCTTGTCATGCGGGAACCCGTATATTTTATCATTGAGGAGCCGGAATCCAATTTGTTCCCCGAGTCTCAAAAGCTGATCGTAGAGCTTATCTCGCTGGTGACCGGCGCCGGACATTCCGCCCTGCTGACCACGCACAGTCCCTACGTCCTCGGCGCGCTCAACAATCTGATCTACGCCGGCGCGGTCGGCGCGCTTTCTCCGAAACAGACGGAGCAAATCATTTCCCGCAGCAAATGGATTGACGGCTCTGCCTTTGAAGCACGGTTCGTGGAAAACGGGACGGCAGAAAACTGTCTCGACGCAGAGCTCGGGCAGATTGACAACTCCCTGTTGGATCAGATCTCCCACAGCATCAACGAGGAATATGACAGTCTTTTTGCAGCGGAAAACCAAGCCGGGAGGGATTCTGTATGCCGCTGACCGGTTACCCCTCTCTCTGCGGGGAGCGCCAGCCCATCATCGTGAGCAGGGATCGAGGCCAGTCCAGGGAGCATCGCGCACAGAATCCGGGAGGCCGCAGGGTCAGCCACTATCAAATCGACGGCGTCGTCATCCGGGACTCCGCCCTGCACTGTGACTTTCTGCTGATGAACGATGAGAAAGCTGACGCATATCTCATCGAGCTCAAGGGCTCCGACATTGAACACGCGCTGGAACAGCTGGAAGCTACCGCCCGCCGTCTGCAGAGCGAGCTCAGAGGCTATACCGTCAAATACCGTCTTGTACATTCCAGAGCCAAAACACAGGCCATTCACTCCAACGCCATTAAGAAGTTTTGCCGGGCTCACGCCAAAAAGGGCGAATTTCTGCATCAGGAGGGCCGCCTCACAAAAATCATTTGACATTCCCGCACGCAAGCGTCTGCCCAATCTCCGGCAGACGCTTTTTATTTCTCCCCCGCCAGAAACCCGCTCTTGAGCAGAGCGCGGCCCGCCTCAAGGCCCTCCCGGTAGAGGGCGAGGAGCTTTTCGCGGTCGCGCTCGACGCGGCGCACCTCGGGCGGCTTCGGCGGCGCGAGGACGGCGGCCGTCCCGCCGCACTCGAGGCCGGCGAGGAATTCCAGCGTCTCGTTGTAGATCCGGTGGCGTCCCTCGAGCGCCTTCGCCATCGCCGGATATTTCCGGTACACATGGCGGTAGACGGCGCGGAACGACTGCGGCTCCTTGCGGTAGCCGCGCTCGCGCGTGAGGACGGCGACGACGCGATCGCAGCCGTCGGCGAGCGCGCGGCGCACGGGGATCGGGTCGCCGACGCCGCCGTCGAGGAGGAGCCGCCCCTTGTACGCGACGGGCTTCGCGAGCACCGGGAGGGAGGTCGTCGCGCGCAGGGCCTCCATATCGTCTCCGAGCTCGTCCTTTGTGAAGTAGACCGTCTCCCCCGTCTCAATATCGATGGCGGGAATCACAAACTCGCACGGGTTCGCGGAAAACGCCTCGAAATCAAACGGGTCGAGGCGCCGCGGAATCTCGCGGAAGATGAAGTCCATCCCGAACAGGGAGCCGTGCAGCAGCAGGCTGCGCAGCCCCATGTAGCGCGGGTCGCGCAGGTAATCGGTATTCGTGCGCAGGCCGCGCTCGAACTGGCCGGAGACATAGGACGCGCCGTTCGCGGCTCCCGCCGACGCGCCGATGACATAGTCCGCGTGAAAATTCCCCTCGAGCAAAGCGTCGAGCACGCCGGCGGTAAACACGCCGCGCAGGCCGCCTCCCTCGAGCACAAGACCCGTCTTCATGGGGTCACATCCTTCCCGATTTGGTATCCCTTTTATTGTAAAGCCGCGCGCCGTGCGTTGTCAAACGGAAAATCGCTTGCATTTGGCGCGCGCAGCGGGTATGATGAGTTAAAATAAGTGTTATTTCCCATGTGCTATCATGGAAAAGGACGGAAGGAGAATCCCCCTATGATTGGAATCATCGGAGCCATGGCCGTCGAGGTCGACGGACTGATTGAGGCGATGGAGGAAAAGACGCCGGAGACGATCAGCCGCATGACGTTCTGGCGCGGAACGCTCGGCGGGACACCGTGCGTCGTCGCGCAGTGCGGGGCGGGCAAGGTCAATTCCGCCGTCTGCGCGCAGACCATGATCCTGCGCTTCGGCGCGGAGATTGTCATCAACACGGGCGTCGCGGGCGGCGTGGGCAGCCGCGACGTACAGATCGGCGATCTCGTCGTCGCGTCCGCCGTCGTGCAGCACGACTACGACACGTCGCCGATCGACGGCGACAAGGGGCGCGACCTGCCGCTCCTCGGCGTCTCCGCCATCGAGACGGACGATCGCGTCTCCTCCCTCCTCGCCGCCTGCGCGGAGGAGGTCTGCGGCGGCGTCCGCCGCGGCGTCATCGCGACGGGCGACCAGTTCATCTCCGGCCGCGATCGCCTGCACGAAATCGCGGCGCGCACGGGCGCGATTGCGTGCGAGATGGAGGGCGGCAGCATCGGCCAGGCGTGCGCGCTCGCGGGCGTGCCGTTCGCAGTGCTGCGCGCCATCTCCGACAACGCGGACGACAACGCCGTCGACGATTTCCCGAAATTCGCGGCGGAGTCGGCGCGAAAGAGCATCGCCCTGCTGCTCAAGGCGCTGCCGAGGCTCTGATCGCCGGATTCTCCGGAGCACCCCGTCAACCGAAAGGAGGAAGCTTTCATGCGCATCATTGACATTTCCCGCGAGCTGTTCACGTCGCCCGTCTATCCGGGAGACCCGAGGCCGTCCTTTGAGCGGCTGCGGCGCATCGACCACGGGGACAGCTGCAATCTCTCCGCCTTCTACACGGGCAGCCACAGCGCGACGCATCTCGACGCGCCGCTGCACTTCGTCGACGGCGGCGAGACGATCGACGCCTTTCCGCTCGATCGCTTCTTCGGCCGGTGCACGGTCGTCGAGGCGCAGGGCATTGTGACGGGGGCCGACATCGACCGCATCGCCCCCTCCTCGCAGCGAATCCTGCTCCTCAAGGGGAACGGACAGGCGTTCCTCTCCAGAAGCGCGGCGTTCGCCCTCGCGAACGAGGACTTCACCCTCATCGGCACGGACGCGCAGAGCATCGCCGCCCTCGGCGACGAGTCCGCCCCGCACGAGGAGCTGCTCGGCGCGGGCGTCCTCCTGCTCGAGGGCCTTGATCTCTCCAAGGTGACGCCCGGCGAGTACACGCTCGCGGCCTTCCCCCTCTATGTCAAGGGACTCGAGGCCGCGCTCACCCGGGCGGTGCTCTTCGCCGACTGAGCCCGCTCTCTCCCCCCTTTTTCCGCAAAAAATCCCCGCTCCCCCCTTGATTTTTGCGCAGAGGCGTGCTATAATGCAAAAGCTGTCTGAAAAAGACACGCCTCTGTAGCTCAGTTGGTAGAGCAGGGGACTGAAAATCCCCGTGTCGGTGGTTCGATTCCGCCCGGAGGCACCAG